>NZ_AP043781.1:3451440-3765208 GCF_055388505.1 Bisbaumannia salifodinae | reverse complement strand
AGCACGTCGTTGACCTCCTTGAGGGTGAAGCCGGCCACCAGGGTGCCCAGCGGCATGATCATCGCCTTGAAGCCATCGAGGGCGGTGTCGAAGGTGTCGTGGAAGCTCAGCAGCCGCTGGGCGCCGATCAGCACCAGGGTCACCGCCAGCGCCACGATGACGCCGCGCAGGATGTCGATCTCGAAGTACCAGGTGAAGAAGATCAGGGTGGCGATGGGTAACAGGAAGTTAAGCAGGTGCGGGCGTTTCTTGCCGGTGTCCTCCACCTCCAGGGCGTTGTCGTCGACGCCTGCCGGCATCAACTGGCCGGCGGCGGCGCGGGCCTCGGCGGCCTTCATCGGGCCGAGGTTGGGAATCCAGCCCATGGCCACCAGGGGCACCACGGCGGCGGCCACCCAGGCGTAGAACATATAGGGAATGGACTCGATATACAGGCCCATGCCGTTACCGGCCACGTTGTTCTCCTCCAGCAGGCCGGCGAAGAACACCGCCCAGGTGGAGAAGGGCACCAGGATGCAGATCGGCGCCGCGGTGGAGTCGACGATATAGGCGAGCTTCTCCCGGGAGACCTGGAAGCGGTCGGTGACCTTCTTCATGGAGGCGCTGATGGTCAGCGCATTGAGGTAGTCGTCGACGAAGATCACCAGCCCCAGCACCCAGGTGGCCAGTAGGCTCTGGCGGCGGCTATGGATGCGCTTGGTGATGGCGTCGCCGAAGCTGAGCACGCCGCCGGTCTTGACCAGCAGGGCGATCAGGCTGCCGAACAGGCCGCATACCAGGATGATCCAGGTGACGGTGTCGTTGCCCAGCACGGTGAGCAGGATATCCGAGCCCTGAGTGACCACGCTGGTGGGGTCGATCATCAGCAGCCCCACCAGGGCCCCGGCCATCAGCGACTCGATGGTGCGGCGGGTGATAATGGCCATGCCCAGCACCACCAGGGTGGGGAGCAGGCTCCAGGCGCCAAAACTTTCCATACAACACTCTCTATTTATCGTTGTGGTCTTGTGAGGGTGGGGGCCGGTCGCCCGGCCCCCGAGCGGGTCAGATAAAGCCGTCGGCCTTGAGTGATGCCGTGGTGGCGGCGAAGGCCTCGTCGAGGATGGCCACCACCCGATCCACGGTGTCGCGGTCCCAGATCAGGGGCGGCGAGATGATATTGAGGTGACCCACCGGACGGATGATCAGGCCACGCTTCTGGGCCTCGGCGGCGACCCGGTCGCCGACCCGCGCCTCCACCGGCAGCAGCTCCTTGGTGGCCTTGTCGGCGACGTTCTCGATGGCCAGCATAAAGTGGCTGCCGCGCACGTCGCCCACCGTCTCGTGATCCGCCAGGGTCTTGAGCTTCTGCTCCAGGTAGGGGCCCACCTCGCGGACATTCTCGCAGATCGCCTCGCGCTCCAGGATCTCGATGTTCTTCAGCGCCGCCGCGCAGCTGACCGGATGGCCGGAGTAGGTGAAACCGGTGCTCAGCACGCCGCCCTTGCCCTGGGGGGTGCCCAGCACCTCGAAGAGCTCGTCGGAGATCAGGGTGGCGCCGAGGGGCGCATAGCCCGAGGAGAGGCCCTTGGCGCAGTTGATGATATCCGGCTGGGTGTCGAAGACCGCCTCGGAGGCGAAGAAGTGGCCCAGGCGACCGAAGCCGGTGACCACCTCGTCGGCGATAAACAGGATGTCGTTGGCGCGGCACACCGCCTGGATGCGGGCGTGGTAGCCCTGGGGGGCCATCAGCACGCCGCCGGCGCCCATGATCGGCTCGGCGATAAAGGCGGCGATATTGTCGGCGCCGATGCTCTCGATGCTCTCCTCGAGCTCCTTGACCAAGTGATCGCAGTAGTCCGCCTCGCTCATGCCCGCCGGGCGACGGTAGCAGTTGGCCTCGCTGAGGTGGGTCACCAGGTGGTCGAGGGTATCGAACTCCCAGTTGTTGCTGGCGATGCCGGTCAGGCTGGCGGCGAGGTAGGTGGTGCCGTGGTAGGCGTTGTTGCGCGACAGGATGCGCTTCTTGTTGGGCTTGCCCAGGCGGTTGAAGTAGTAGTGCACCAGGCGGATGGTGGCGTCGTTGGCCGCCGAGCCGCCGCAGCTGTAGAACACATGGTTGAGATGGGCCGGGGCCAGCTCGGCGAGCTTGGCGGCCAGCTCCGCCGCCGGGGCGTTGGAGAGGTTGTTGAAGGTGGAGAAGTAGGCCATGCGGGTGGCCTGGTCGGCCATGGCCTGGCCGATCTCGGCGCGGCCGTGGCCCACGTTGACGCACCACAGGCCGGCGATGCCGTCGATGAAACGGTTACCGTGGACGTCTTCCACGTAGATGCCGTCGCTCTCGGTGATCAGGTCGCAGCCCTTCTCATGGAAGAGGCTGTAGTCGGTGAAGGGGTGGATGAAATGATCCTTGTCCTTCTGCCACAGCGCCTGGGCATCGTAGGTCCGGGTCTCGGTGCTCATGGTCTCGCCCTCGCAGGTGATGTCGTCGTTGTTGAGATGAGTCGTTGAGATGAGTCGTTGAGGTCAGGAGCAGACTAGCGAGGGGTGGGGCGCCGGGAATATATCCCGATTGGGGTATATCGGTGTGGCCTGCCCGGCCGCCGCCGAGACACGCCTTCGGCCCCTGCGCCCATGGGCGCAGGGGCCGGTACCGGTGAGGGGGCGCCATGGTCGGCGCCCTGGGGTTACGTCAGGTTCGGCCGCCGGCCGGCGGCGAAGGGCGTCGGCAGCACGCCGTCCAGGTCGCCGGCGATGCGGAAGGCGGTGGCGTCATCGTAGGACGGCGCCACGATCTGCATGCCGATGGGCACGCCGTTGGCGCCGACCCCCACCGGCACCGAGAGTGCCGGGAAGCGGTTGAGGATATTGAAGGGGTAGGTCAGGGCGAGGCCGGTCAGGCCGCCGATCATCTGCTTGTCGACCGCTATGGTGTCGCAGGTATGGTTATAGTCGGCGGGAATTCGCGTGGTCGCCAGTGTCGGGCAGATCAGGGCATCGAAACCGGCCTGGAAGACCTTGTCCTGCAACTCGCGGAGCATCGCATCGGCGATCCGCCAGCCGGCCTTCTCGTCCTCGAAACTCACCCCGGCCTGTCCCTCGACAATCTCGCGGACATAGGGAGTGAGCTTGTCCATTGGGATCTCCTCGCCCAATTGCTCACGGAAGACGCTGCCGGCCTGGAACATCAGGTGCTGCATGATCACTCGGCCGGCCTCGCTGGGCCAGTCGAGGTCTATGACCTCCACTTCGGCGCCCAGGTCGCGCAGCGCCTCGGCGGCGCCCTCCAGGGCCTGGCGTACCTCCGGGTCTACGGTGAAGTAGCCCAGGTCGGGGCACAGGGCGAGGCGCAGGCCGGCGACGGGGGCCTGCCGTTCGGGAATCGTGTAGGCGGGCAGCGAGCAGAGGTCGTAGGGGTGGGGGCCGGCGATCACGTTCTGCATCAGGATCATGTCGCCGACCGAGCGCGCTAGGCCGCCGCTTTGGGCGAAGGGCTCGCGGTTCCAGGGGTAGACCTCCGGGACCCGGCCCCAGGGGGCCTTGAAGCCGACGGTGCCGGTAAGGGAGGCGGGGATGCGGATCGAGCCCCCGATATCGCTGCCGCTGGCCAGGGTGGTGGTGCCGGCGGCCAGGGCCGCCGCCGCGCCACCGGAGGAGCCGCCGGGGGTGCAGTCGGGATTCCAGGGGTTGCGGGTCACGCCCCACAGCTTCGACCAGGTGGCCAGCGACATGGAGAATTCCGGGGTGGTGGTGCGGGCATGGATGATGGCGCCGGCGTCCCGCAGTCGCTGCGGCAGGGGGTCGGTGTAGTCCGCCACATAGCCTTCCAGCAGCAGAGAGCCGTTGGTGGTGGGGTAGCCCTCGATCATCGGCTCATCCTTGACCGCCACCGGGATCCCCTCCAGGGGGCGGGCGGTGCCGTTACGCCAGGCGCGCTCGGCCCGACGAGCCTGCTCGCGGGCCTCCTCGAAATAAGTGAAGGAAAAGGCGTTGATGCGCGGCTCCAGGGCCTCGGCGCGCGTGATCATGGCGTCCAGCAGTTCCACGGGGGAGAGGCTGCCGCGACGGAAGCGATTCAGGCACTCCCGGGCACTCAGGTAGCAAAGGTCCAGGCTCATGGGGTGATCTCCTTGGTGGGGGTGGGGGAGGCATCGGTGCGTCGGGTCACGGGCAGGGCGGTGGCCAGGCAGGCGGCGAAGCAGCCGAGGATCAGCAACAGGCCCAGGGCGATACCGCCGTTGGCGATGGTCATGCCCACCAGCCAGGGCCCCAGGGCCACACTGAACATGATTACGAAAGAGCCGATGGCGGTGAGTTCGCCGTAGCGATCCAGTTGTGCCAGGGCGCCCTGGAGGTAAGGCAGGGTGAAGGCCCAGCAGATGCTCAGCACCATGACCGCGGTGGCGTAGGGCAGTAGGCCCCGCTCCAGCAGGAGGGCGGCGGTGGCGGCCAGCGACAGCAGCAGCCCTCCGGCGAGGGGGAGGGTGCGCCCCCGGCGCTCGCCGAGCCACATCACCGCCAGGGCGCCGACGCCACCGATGCCGCCGGCGATCACGGTGACGCCATGAATCTGCGCCTCGGGCAGCGCCAGCGCCTGTCCGAAGCTCTGCAGGAAGGCCCAAGCGCCGGCATTGGCGATCTCGAACAGGGCGATGGCCAGCAGCAGGCCCCATAGCCGCCAGTCCCGCCAGATCGACGCCGTGCCGCGGCGGGCGCTGCCCAGGGGGGCGGAGGCGTCGGGGGCCGTGCGCCCCATGGCGGGGATGCACAGCAGGGCCAGCAGGGCACAGCCGGCGAAGGTCAGGTAGAGGGCGGACAGGCCGAAGCGGGCCACCGGGGCCTCGAGCAGGAAGAGCAGCAGGCCCGCGCCGAGGAACTGCAGCAATAGCAGCATGGCGAAGCCGCGCTCCGGGGAGCGGCGCCGGGCGGCCCAGGCGTAGGCGGCCCCGGCCAGCAGGCCGCCGCCGAGCCCGGAGGCCAGGCGCACCAGCGTCAGGGGTTCCAGGGCGGTGATCCCCAGGGAGGCCAGCTCACAGGCCAGGATCAGGCCGGCCCCAACCGCCGCTAGGGCCTTGAGGCCGGTGCGGCGCAGTAGCGCCGCCACGCCGAGCATACCGAGTGCGGTGCCGAAGAGGTTGGCCGAGACCACCAGGCCGGCCTGGGCCTCCGTATGCCCCAGTTCCACCACCAGGCTGGTGATCATCAGGGGCAGCACCGCCAGCACCACCAGGCCGCCGAAGCCGGCCAGGGAGACCAGGAAGGTGGCGGGGTAGCCGTCGGGATCGAGGCGCCGGGTAGGCGAGACTCGGGAGGCCGGCTCGGAGCCGGCCGGAGAGTGGGGATCGGGAGTCATGGGCGAGCCCTTGTTGTGATTATGGATGGGAGCATCCATACGCTATCAGGGCGGGGAGGGGCGATGTTTTGCGGCGAGCCGGGAAACTATTGCGACGAGCCGGATCTGCGTCGTGGCGAGGCCGCGCTCAGGGGGCGAGCCGCTGGCGCTTACGATAGTCCCTCGGGGTCAGGCCGAATTCGCGCTTGAAGGCGGTGGTGAAGTTGGCCGGATGCTCGTAGCCCAGGGCCTCGGCGACCCGGGCGATGGCGAGGCGATCGTCGCCCAGCAACCGCTCAGCCTCGCGCAGGCGCGCCTGGTGCAGGCAGTCGGAGAGCGACTGGCCGTGGTACTCCCGGAAGCGTTGCTTCAGCTTGCTCTCGCTCATGCCGATGTCGCGACTCAGCTCGGCGAGGCGCGGCGGCTGGGCCAGGTCGGCGAGCAGCCGGCGCCGCGCCGCCTCCAGGGCCTGGCGATCCCGCGGGGCGATCCGCGGGGCCGGGGAGGCCAGCGTGGGGGAGGAAAGCAGCAGGCAGAGGAACTCGCTGCTCTTGGCCTGCAGGTAGAGCGGCAAGCGGCGTTGATCCACCGGCGGTGAAACTAGCTCCTTCAGGCAGCGGCGCAGCGTGGCGTCCAGGGCCAGGCAGCGATTGCCGTCGACCCCCGGGGCGAAGCTGGCGATATCGTCGGCGCTGAGCCCGAAGGGGGGCTGGCGCAGGCGCTCGGGGTCGAGGATCAGCAGCGCCATCAGGTAGCGGCCCGGCTCGAGGCAGCGATCCTGGAAGGCGGTGCCCTGGCGACGATGGCTGCACAGCAGGCGATCGCCGCCCAGCTCGAAGGCCTCCCCCTCCGGGGCTTCCAGGGTGGTCGCCCCCTCCAGCATGGCGGCCAGGGTTAGGTGGCCGCCGGGGAGCCAGGCCGGCAGGCAGCCCGAGGCCTGCTCCAGGTCGAGGGTGCGCAGCCAGAGCCCGGGGGCCAGGCGATAGCAGGCCTCCCAGCCGCGCCCCGTGGGCTGATCCCAGCGCAGCCGGAAGGCGTCATGGTGCGCGCTCAGGGCGAACCAGTCGGTGCTGCTGCGGCAATCGTACTGCAGGGAGGCGGCCGGCATGGTGCTCATTATTCTGACGCCCTTGATGGTTGGCTGAATAATGCCGACGAGGCAGTGGAAGTCTCGACCCAATTTAACGGTAGAACCCTCTCGGGGTCACCCATATATCCCGATAGGGGTATATCGGCACGGCCCGAGGCCCGCCTAAGGTGTAGCCATTCCGTAGCGAGCAACAAGCACCATTCACAAGAACGGGGGAGGCACCTTATGACGGTTTCCATCGATGGCCAGCGGCTCTGGTCGAGCCTGATGGCCATGGCCGAGATCGGCCCCACCGCGAACGGCGGCAGCTGCCGCCTGGCGCTCAGCGAGGAGGACGCCGCCGGGCGGCGCCTGCTGATCGAGTGGTGCGAGGCGATCGGCTGTACCCTGCGGGTCGACCGGGTCGGCAACCTCTTTATCCGCCGCCCCGGCAAGCGCGACGATCTCGACCCGGTGGCCACCGGCAGCCACCTCGATACCCAGCCCAAGGGCGGGCGCTTCGATGGCATCCTCGGGGTGCTGGCGGGGCTCGAGGTGTTCCGTACCCTGCATGATCAGGGCATCGTCACCGAGCGGCCCCTGGAACTGGTGGTGTGGACCAACGAGGAGGGCAGCCGTTTCGCCCCGGCCATGGTCGCCTCCGGCGCCTTCGCCGGCGAGTTCAGTGAGGAATACACCCTGGCGCGGACGGATCGTGACGGCGTGACCCTGGGCCAGGCCCTGGCAGCCAGCGGCTTCGCCGGCGAGATGCCGGTGGGTGAGCCACGCCTGGCCAGCTTCTTCGAGCTGCATATCGAGCAGGGCCCGGTGCTGGAGGAGGAGAAGGAGGCCATCGGCGTGGTCACCGGCGTCCAGGGCATGCGCTGGTTCGACGTCACCCTGCGTGGCCAGCCGGCCCATGCCGGCCCCACCCCCATGACCTACCGCCGCGACGCCCTGGCCGCCGCGGCGCGCCTGATCGACCGCCTCCAGGCCCATGCCCTGGCGGATATCAGCGGCGGCACCAAGGTCACCTTCGGCTGCCTGGAGATCGATAGCCCGTCGCGCAACGTGATTCCCGGCGAGGTGCGCCTGACCGTCGACCTGCGCCACGTGGTGGAAGCCGAGCTGGACGCCCTGGAGGCACGCTTCGACCGGGAACTGGCCGCCCTCACCGAGGCCTTCGGCGTCGAGACCGCGAGCGAGCGTATCTGGGCCTCGCCGGTGGTGAACTTCGATGCCGGCTGCATCGACGCCGTGGAGCGGGCCGCCCGGGCCCAGGGCGTGCCCTACCGGCGCATGATGAGCGGCGCCGGCCACGACGCCGTCTATGTCTCCCGGGTCGCCCCCACCTCGATGATCTTTATTCCCTGCCGCGACGGCATCAGCCATAACGAGGCGGAGTACGCCACCCCGGAGCACTGCGCCCTGGGCGCCCAGGTGCTCCTGGATGCCATGCTGGAACGCGCCAATACCCTGGAGGCGAGCCAATGAGTGCCATCGAATCCGTTCAGTCGCCCACCACCCAGGCCGACTGGCAGGCCCTGGCCGATCGCCTGATCCCGAGCCTGGAGACCCGCGCTTTTATCGACGACGCCTTCGTCGATGCCATCGACGGCGCGACCCTGGCCACCCTCAACCCGGCCAGCGGCGAGACCCTGGCGCATATCGCCAGCTGTGACGCCGCCGATGCCGAGCGGGCCGTGGCCGTGGCCCGGGCCGCCTATGCCCGGGGCGACTGGTCGCGGCTGTCCCCGGCCGAGCGCAAGCGGGTGCTGCTGCGGCTCGCCGAGCTGATGGAGGCCCACAAGCACGAGCTGGCGCTGCTCGACACCCTGGACATGGGCAAGCCGGTCTCCAGCTCCCTGGGCGATATCGCCGGGGCCATCGGCTGCCTGCGCTATACCGCCGAGGGCATCGACAAGGTCTATGGCGAGGTGGCGCCCACCGGCGACGACAGCCTGGGCCTGGTGCTGCGCGAGCCGCTGGGGGTGGTGGCCTCCATCGTGCCGTGGAACTTCCCGCTGATGATGACCGCCTGGAAGATCGCCCCGGCGCTGGCCGCCGGCAACTGCGTGATCTTGAAGCCCTCGGAGAAGTCGCCGCTGTCGGCGCTACGCCTGGCGCAGTTGGCCAAGGAGGCGGGCCTGCCGCGGGGCGTCTTCCAGGTGCTGCCGGGTTATGGCCACACCGTGGGCAAGGCCCTGGCGCTGTCCATGGAGGTCGACTGCCTGGCCTTCACCGGCTCCACCCAGGTGGGCAAGCAACTGATGCAGTATGCCGGCCAGTCCAACCTCAAGCGGGTCTACCTGGAGTGCGGCGGCAAGTCGCCCAACCTGGTCTTCGCCGACTGCAAGAACCTGGACCGGGTGGCCCAGCACGCCGCCGCGGCGATCTTTCATAACCAGGGCGAGGTATGCATCGCCGGCTCGCGCCTGCTGGTGGAGAACGCGATCCGCGAGGCCTTCGTCGACAAGGTGGTCGAGGCCGCCAAGGCCATGCAGCCCGGCGACCCCCTCGATCCCGCGAGCTTTATGGGGGCCATGGTCGACGAGACCCAGTATCGCCGGGTGCTCGACTATATCGCCAAGGGCCGCGAGGAGGGCGCCCGGCTGCGCGCCGGCGGCACGGCCCTCGAGGGAGCCGGCTACTTTATTCCGCCCACCGTCTTCGACGGGGTGACGCCGGCCATGACCATCGGCCGCGAGGAGATCTTCGGCCCGGTGCTCTCGGTGTTCGGCTTCGATAGCGAGGACGAGGCCGTGGCGATGGCCAACGACAGCGACTACGGCCTGGCCGCGGGGCTGTGGAGCCAGGATATCGACCGCGTCATGCGCGTGTCGCGCAAGCTCCATTCCGGGCAGGTGTTCGTCAACAACTGGGCCGGCCCGGACATGACGGTGCCCTTCGGCGGCGTCAAGCAGTCCGGCAACGGCCGCGACAAGTCCCTGCACTCCCTGGAGGAGTACACCGAACTCAAGACCGTATGGATGGCGCTAACGCCCTGATCGACGTCCTTATGGGTCTTACTGTGCGCTGATGAGGGTGTCTGCCCTCGTTGTCTTGCCGGCTCCAATGCCTCCGGAGCCGGCTTTTTTATATTCCGGTCGCCATCCCCGTGGTTAGTCAGGCCTTGCCGCTTTCGATAATCCCTACGCCTCCGGAGCCGGCTTTTTTATTTCCAAGCCGCAATTGCCGCGGCGGGCCCGGCCTTGCCGCTTTCGATAGCCCCATGCCTCCGGAGCTGACTTTTTTGCGCCTGGGTCGCTATTGGCGAGGCGGAGCCGGATTTGCCGCTTTCGATAGCCCCATGCCTCCGGAGCCGTAACGTCTACACTGCGTAGGACAGGGAGAAAGATGTCCTGCTCCCGGAGGGAGCCTCCACGGGCCGGTGACCGATCCGGCCACCGGCCGTTGTCCGACGGCTATGGGGAGGATTTTATTATGTCCCGCCAAGACTGGCGTCTCGAAGGAGACTGGCTCAAGAACTGCAACTGTGCCTTCGGTTGCCCCTGCGACTTCCTGGCCCCGCCGACCCAGGGCGAGTGTCAGGGCTTCCTGGGGATGCGCATCGACTCGGGCCACTTTGGCACGACGCGCCTCGATGGCCTGAGCTTCTTCGTGGTGGTGAAGTTCCCGGGGCCCCTGCACGAGGGCAACGGGGATGCCCAGCCACTGATCGACGAGCGTGCCACCCCCGAGCAGCGTGAGGCGCTGTTCGCGATCCTTTCCGGGGAGCACTCCGATGAAGGGACGCTCTTCCATATCTTCAGCCTGATCGTGGCCCGTCTGCACGAGCCCCGCTTCGCTCCGATCGAGCTAGAGTTCGACATGGCGGCGCGCACCGCCCGACTCGAGATGCCCGGAGTGCTGAGTTCCCGGGTAGCGCCGATTCGCAATCCGGTGACCGATACGCCGCATCGCATCCGGGTGGTCATGCCGGAGGGCTTCGAGCATCTCGAGGGCGAGGTGGCCTCGGCGGATATCGACAGCACCGGCGACCTGGCCTTCACCACTCGGGGGTCCCATAGCACCCTGGCCCATGTGGTGCAGACGCCCCATGGGGTGGCCGCCTGAGCGAGGCGGACGGGAGGTAAGGAGTGGAAGGCCATGCGCTGGAGCGCCTGCTGCGCCACGACCGCTTCTGGGCCCTGGTCGTCCTGGGAGCGGTCTCCGCCCTGTGCTGGGGCTACCTGATCGCCGAGGCCCTGCTGATGGCCCGCGGTCAGGCCCTCTTGATGCCCATGGCGATGGGTCCCTGGACGCCCCTGGAGGCGGGGCTGATGCTGCTGATGTGGGGGCTGATGATGACGGCGATGATGCTGCCCAGCGCCGCCCCCATGATCCTGCTGCATGCCACCCTGACCCGGCGGCGCCGCGCCCGTGGCGAGGCGGCCGCCTCCACGGCCGGCTTCGCCGTCGGCTACCTGGTGATCTGGACGCTGTTCAGCCTGCTGGCGGTGCTGCTGCAATATGCCCTGCAGCGGGCGGCGCTGCTGTCGCCGATGCTGACCCTGACCAGCCAGTGGCTGGCGGGGCTGGTGCTGATCGGCGCCGGCCTCTATCAGTGGACACCGCTCAAGGAGGCCTGCCTGCGCCACTGCCGCTCGCCGCTGGATTTCATGCTGACCCAGTGGCGGGAGGGGCAGTGGGGCGCCTTCGTGATGGGCCTGACCCATGGCGGCTACTGCGTCGGCTGCTGCTGGGTGCTGATGCTGCTGCTGTTCGTGGGCGGGGTGATGAGCCTGGCCTGGATCGCCGCCCTGGCGCTCTGGGTGCTGATCGAGAAGCTGGCCCCCGCCGGCCACTGGCTGGGGCATGCCCTGGGCGGCGTGCTGGTGGTCTGGGGCGCCATCACCCTGGGGGCGGCGCTGGGCTGAGCCGGCGTGCCCCGCAATAGGAGCCGCTTCCATTCAGCGCCACCTCGTCCTTGGCCCATCTGATCGCTTACCGTTCCAATGTCGCAATATTCGCAAGGCCAAGGCCTTTATCGAGGCCGCTATTGATGCGGGGCCGCTGCTCTGTTTATTCATGCCGCGACGGATCTTGTCGGTCCTTTCCAGGGGGGCTTGCCGGGACTCGACAGGCCCTTTGCCTACCCCATTCGGGGTATGGAGGTGGGGGAGCCGTCGGGCGGATAGTGCCGAGCGGGGTGTCACCCACCCCCATTTCCGCGATAACAACAATGGAAGGAAAGGCATGAAAAATCGCTCGGCAATTCTGCTGTTCTCCACCGCCCTGGTGGCTCCCCTGGCCCAGGCCGAGGTCACCGGCAATGTCACCCTGACCAGCGACTATCGGTTCAGGGGAATCAGCCAGAGCGGGGAGGATCCCGCCATCCAGGGCGGGCTCGACTATTCCCATGACTCCGGCCTCTTCGCCGGCGCCTGGGCCAGCAGCGTCGACTTCTTCGAGGCCGGCGACCCCTGGGACAACGACGAAAGCGTCGAGATCGACCTCTACGCCGGCTACTTCGGCCTGCTCGGCGATCACGCCAGCTATGACGTGACCCTCTACCGCTATTTCTACCCGGGGGCCATCGACAACATCGACTTCAACGAGCTGATCCTCGGCGCCGATATCGGCCCGCTACGCCTCGCCTATGGCTACGCCGATGACTACATCGATCTGGGCGAAGACTACCACTATGTGGAGGCCAACTATGGGCTCGAACTGCCCGCCGAGTTCGGCCTCGAGCTGCACGTCGGCTACTCCTTCGGCGGCTTCTTCGACGACCCCGAGGTCGCGGGGCTCGAGGAGTATTTCGACTACGGCCTGACCCTCTCCCGGAGCCTGGCCGGGGTGGATGTGTCCCTGGCCTATATCGACACCGATATCGACGCCCCCTATGCCATCCACGGCGACTACCTGGCCAATCAGGACACTTGGGTAGTGAGCCTTAGCAAGGGTTTCTAGGCTCTGTACGAAAACTGCCTGCGCTCGGCCTGGACGATGCCTTCCGGCGGGTGTTGCGCAGCAAGCGGCAGTTCGATGCCGAGTGGCTGCTGCGGGTCATGGTGTTCAACCGCCTCTGTGACCCGGAATCCAAGCTCGGTGTGCTGCGCTGGCTGGAAGAGGTGCTGGTGCCCGACGTGGACACAGCCTCGATCCGTCATCAGCACCTGCTGCGCACCATGGACACCCTGTCCGACTGCAGCGAGGCGCTCAACGACGTGCTGGCACAGCAGCTCAAACCGCTAATCGATCAAGAGCTGTCGATCGTTTTCTATGACCTCACCACGATCCGGGCAGAAGGCGGTACCTCGCTCGACGGTGACGTTCGCCACTACGGTCCGTCGAAGGAGGGCGGGATCGCCCGCCAGTTCATGCTCGGTGTCGTGCAGACGGCGGAAGGCTTGCCCATTCACCACGAAGTCTTCGATGGCAATGTCGCGGAAACCCACACGCTGCTGCCGACCATCAAAACGGTGGTAAAGCGCTTCAACGTGCGGCGGGTCGTGCTGGTCGCCGACCGTGGCTTGCTCTCCCTCGACAACCTGGAAGCCCTGTCCGCCGTGCGTATCGAGGATCGCCCCCTGGAGTTCATCCTGGCCGTGCCGGGGCGCCGTTATGGCGAGTTCGATGACCTGCTGAAGGCATTTCATCAGACGCACTGCCAGGACGCCGATCGCGAAGCTTACGGCGAGATGGCATGGCAAGATCATCGGCTGATCGTGGCGCACCGGCCGGAAGTCGCCAAGGTGCAGACGGCGGCACGCGATCAGAAGCTCGAGGCGCTGCAGGCCGACGCGCGCCAGTGGTTCGAGAAACTGGATAATCAGGATGCCGGGCGTCGCTATCGCGGCAGAAAGCTCTCCGATGCCGGCGTCACCGCCAGGTTCTACAAGGCCGTCACCGACGCTCGATTCGGGCATATCCTGAAGGTCGATCTGACCGCCGAGACGATCAACTATGTACTGGATCAGCGTGCACTGGATCGCGCCAGGATGCTGGATGGCAAGCTGCTGCTGGTCACCAACATGGCCGACCACGACCCGCAGGAGATCGTGGAACGCTACCGGTCTCTGGCTGACATCGAGCGCGGTTTCCAAGTGCTGAAGAGCGACATCGAGATCGCGCCGGTCTACCACCGGCTACCGGATCGCATCCGCGCCCATGTGTCAACATCAGTGAAGGTTGTCGTAGAGGTTGGCATATTGGCCGTTCGTACTGCTGAGCGTCGTTGCACCCCGAGTGATCGATGGTGATGCGCCGAGGTCACGCAGGGGTAACCAGGCATCATACTGCGGCGGCAGGTTGTAGTCCCCCATCAGCAGGCGCGGCGTGTCAGGGTAGGCCTCAGCCAGCCACTGCCACGCTCCGCCACATTTCAGTATGGCAAGCCAAGTGTAAGTGTCAGTTTTTGGGGTTATCCAAGGCTAGTCGAGGGAGATTGCAAGATCCGCAGAGTTCGTCCCAGGCAGACTCAATCCGCTCAAAAGAGTTGAATATACTTGCGTTTACAATCATTCCGTCTATTGCCATCTGGAACAGATGTGCACGAGATTCTGGCTGTTCGACTTTCGCCTCTTTGAGGATTTGGTAAAGGAGGTTGGTGATCCAGTCTTTATGATCTTTGGAGACCGTTAAGAATCCCTGTGCCTCATGGAACTCGCTAGTGGCTTTTATGAACATGCATCCGTGAAAATCCTTAGAAAAAAACCATTGAACATGCCAGTTCAAAGTGGAACGAAGCTTCTCAAGCGGGTTGTCTGATTTAGAAATTGCTTTCTCGAGAGACTCTTTGAACATGTGGTGTCTCAGCTTGAGTACTTCTTCAACGAGCTGTTCTTTGTTAGAGAAGTGCTTATACAGGGTCATTTTGGAGACCTGAGCCTCGTCACGAATCCGGTCTACCCCTACGGCTTGATAGCCATGTTGATTGAACAGCCTAAGGGCAGTAAACAGGATGTCGTCGCGCTTACTCATGTTCAAATCCTATTGATTGACGAAATATAATAGCTATTTACGATTGCAGGCAGCCCGAGGGTCACCTATTGTACAGACCTGTCTGTCCACTATAACACAGAGGTTCATAAATGCTTCACAAATTCAAAGGTACGGGGGTGGCTCCAGCCCGCCCTGATGCGCTCCAGATACTAACAGGCCTGGTAGGGGGAGTCGCAGGCATCGGGGCCGTCGCAATGCTTACCCAGATGGCAGGCGTGCCCCTCCTGATGGCGCCCTTCGGGGCAACGTGTGTGCTCCTGTTCGCTGCACCGGGAGCACCACTAGCACAGCCACGGAATGTCATTGGGGGACACCTCATTGCCGCCGCAGTGGGGCTGGTGATGATGAATGTTTTTGGTTCAGGTATATGGCAAATGGCTGCTGGTGTCGGTGTTGCCATCGCATTGATGCAGTTCTTCCGGGCGGTTCACCCTCCTGCTGGAGCTAACCCCTTGGTCGTGCTGACCGCAGGTGTTCACGACTGGAGCTTTCTTGTAACTCCTGTATTAGCAGGGTCAGTGGTCCTCGTCGCCATTGCCCTTGTGATCAACAACGTTGGCCAGGCTAAGCAGTGGCCACAATATTGGGTTTGAGAGGAACAACATGCCAGTTATCAAAGTTTCGATAAGCGATCTCGGCTGTCAAGAGATTGAAAAAGAAGCAGCAATCGGGAAGATCGCCGAGCGTCTGACTGAAAGTACGGTAAGGGTGTTAAAAAAAGATCGAGAGCTCGTTGTTGTAAAGGTTAAAGAAGGGTCTTCAAGCACATGGTTTGTGTCAGGAAGTGAGTTAACACCTTCAGCCAGCCCAATCTTTGAGGTTGAAATAAAAATTACAGAGGGGACCAACTCCCAGGAAGAGGTAAGCACATGGGTTCGAGAGGTCTTTGAGACCATGAAGAAAATAATTGGAGAAGGTGCTTCGCCGAATTACATCTCTGTCCAGCAGATCCCCCGAGAATTTTGGGGGTATAACGGGTTGACCCAATACGGAAGAAATAGGTGGGCCAGCTAATGGCCCCTCCGAATTTTTAGGGATATTAAAAGGATTTGTCTCATGGATGCGCTGAAAGCTGTGGAAAGGTTTTCCGATAACCCGGAAGCCGATGACAAGGTGCTGCGTCTAGTCATGGGCGAAGTGGATTTACCCAACATAGAGTTCGAGGAAATGGAGCCAGGGCTTAGGAACAACGTCCTGATCCATGTTCTGTTCAACAATAAGAAGGAAGACCCTACCGGTTCAGATGCAGCATTAATCAAGTATCTTCCAGGTGCATTTGTGCCACTGCATCTTCACCGCGGGTATGAGATGGTTTTAGTTCTTCAGGGAGAGTACATCGAAAATGGAGAAGTCCACTCTCCTGGTAGCCTGATCATTCGAGCACCTGGGACAACGCACAGTATGCGTTCGAACAGTGGTTGTGTAATTTTAGCAATGCGGGATATCCCAGTAAAACAGCTCACCTGACCTATGACGGAATGCTTATTATGAAAATCCTGACTCCGTCCCAGGCAATAAGCATGATACCCTCGGGGGCAACCATAGCCCCCGGAGGGTTCGGAGGCTGCGGACATCCCGACTTATTTACGAGAGCCCTTGAGGAAAGGTTCCTTGAAAGCGGGGAGCCCAAAGATCTGACACTCCTTTTCGCCTCTGGTGCGGGTGATAAGAAAGGGCGCGGCTTAGATCGCCTTGCTCATCCTGGATTAGTGAAACGCGCTATTGGCGGTTACTGGAACCTATGCCCTAAGCTTGGCGGTATGGGAGAATCAGGAGGGGTTGAGGCCCATAATTGGCCGCAAGGAATAGTAAGCAAGCTGTTCGGTGCTATTGCTGAAGGTGGCCCTGGTGTCATTAGCAAAGTCGGACTCAATACCTTTGTAGATCCAAGATTCGAAGGCGGGGTCTTTAATCCAGAAAATGCAAAAAGCCTTGTAGAGGTGCTACTTCTAAAAGGGGAAGAATACCTATTCTATCCCTCTCGGAAAATTGATGCGGCACTGATGAGAGGGACAGTTGCAGACCGCTTTGGGAATGTATCCCTGAGGGGTGAGGCCACAAAAATGGATGCGCTTTCCCAGGCACAAGCAGCACGTAACTCAGGCGGAATCGTGCTCGTCCAGGTAAAGTGTGTCCAGCATGATCAGCTCTCCGCAACTGAAGTCGACATTCCTGGCCATCTTGTTGACGCTGTAGTCAGTTCAAGAGGGCTGGATCACCCATTTTCATATGGGCACGAAGTTTGTCCGGTTAGGGTGATTAAGAACTATGCTGAGCCCGATGAAGTAAGACAGCGTATAGTTAGTAGAGCCCTGGCGGAGCTTCCCGTGGGTCCATACCAGAAAAAAGTCATAAACTTCGGGATTGGGATCCCAGCCGAAGTGGGGCAGTCCATGTCTGAGGAACAGCGGGCGTCGTACACCTTAAGTGTCGAATCCGGTGTCATCGGTGGAAGCCCGCTTTTCGGTGACTCGTTTGGCGCTTCAATAAACCCTGACGCTATCGTGGACCAGTCGCAATTGTTCACATTTTATGATGGCGGGGGTATTGATAAAGCATTTTTGGGGTTCGCCCAGATAGATGAAAAAGGAAGGGTTAATGTCAGCAAGTTCCATAATCGTCGACCAGGGGCGGGTGGCTTCATTAATATCACCTCATCCGCTAAGGAGCTTGTTTTCTGCGGTGCACTAGTGGCGAAAAATCCTCGAGAAGAAGTAGGGGGCATGGCAAAGTTCGTCAAGCATTTAGACCAAATAACATTCGACCCCTCTTTCTCTAAAGCTTCTAAAATAAAAGTAATAACTGATCGAGCTGTATTCATAGTCAGGTCAAATACTCTGGTACTTACGGAAGTGTCTGAAGGTATGGAGCCCGAGGATGTTAGAGCACTGACAGATGCCGATTTCGAGGTGGGCCACGAACTGTCCGTAATGGATTATTAACGCTGGGAGCGAGAAATGGAAAAAGTGATTTGTATCGTGGGAGGGGGAGCTGCTTCTATCGCCTTTCTTGATGGGTTTATGAGAAAATTGAAAGGCAAAGAGGGGAGCGGGTACACCATATATGTGGTGGAGAAAAACCCTGCTTTTGGGCCAGGTGCTGCATATTATGACGACATAGGGAGCAACCTTTTAAATACTAAAACAGGCTTCATCACTATATTCCCCGAACGCAAAGGTGATTTTCACGACTGGCTGCACAACCACCCCGAGCATTGGCAGTGGAAATATCCAAACTTTGATGCAAGTCATGACACATATGCCCCTCGACCATTGTTCGGTCAGTATTTGCAGTCTGCCTTTTCCAAAACCGTTAGCAACGCGGTAAAAAACGGGATGAAGGTCGTCCCTGTAAATGCCGAGGTGATGGATGTAAAAAAACACCGGGAAGGGTATTCGGTGGAAACCGCATGCAGTATTAGCATCCATGCTGATTATGTCTTCCTGATGTGCGGAACGCTAGAAAATGCTCGCCAGGATACTCCAAAGATGGCAGCTGGAGTTATTAGCAATCCTTACCCGGTCTCGAAGCTTACAAGTTGGCTCGGGAAGGATAAGGATGTTGCAATAATTGGATCTCGCCTGAGCGCCATTGATACCATAATTGCTTTAAAAGAAGCTGGTCATCTCGGTAAGATTGTCATGCATTCTCGCAGCGGCTACTTTCCTTCTGTGCGTGGCACACAAGGCCGATTCAGCCCAAGAAACTTGACTCAAGAAAATATCAACAACATCAGGTCAAAAAAATCATCTTTATCCTTGAGGGAAGTTGTGGATATGGTGAGAGACGATCTAGAGCTCTATTTCAGAGATCATCCAGATGACCCGCAAGAACCTTTGGCCTTACCAGCCCCGATAGAGAACTTTGGCACTTTCCTTTCGGAGGAGATTGCTTTGGCTGAAGGGCCTAGAGGTTGGCAGGCAGTGTTATATGCGACTAATGCAATCATTGATGATCTGTGGGGCTTGATCAGGGATGAGGACAAGGAAGTCTTCCGGGAGAGATATCTAAGCATATTTCTCTCTTATCGTGTTTCAATTCCTCGTGAAAATGCCATTAAAATAAAGAAGTATTTTGATGAGGGTGCTCTCGAATTCAAGTCGGGCCCGGTTCGTGTTGAAAAGAACGAAAATGGGTTTCCCGTGGTTATTAATAAAATGTCGAACGAAGAAGTGTTTGACTTCGTGGTTCTGGCCACGGGAAGCCCAAAGCGCTTGTCTAAGTCAAATTCAAAGCTCATGACTAATCTTGAAAAGAAAGGGCTTATCTCATCGCACCCCCACGGGGGACTGGAAGTAGCTGGAGATACCTATCAGGTTATCCGGGAAGATGGAAAACCTGAAAATGGGTTGTTTGCAGTTGGTGAGGTTACAAGTGGTAAGTTCTTCTTCACGAGCGCGCTTGACATTATCTGTCGCCATGCGCAACGAGCTGCCGTGTCTTTTTATGAGGATAGTCATGAAAGTGAAGCAATCTCTTATCGAGCTGATGGTGCACGGTAATGGTAAATTAACATCCATCGGATTTTTTTGAGTTGGTGGTTTTGTTCTTGCGTCATAATCTCAGTACTCGTAAGATAAGGAGTTAGAGTTAGGTTTAGCATCTCCAAAGGCTATGGGGACTAATACGCCACCATCCTATGGAGATGCTAAGCATGATGAGAAGTCATTTCAATTCCTTTAGAGAGAATCCAGGGTTCTCTCGATTAGATTGTGTGTGGAGTGGCTGGTGAAGGTGCCTGTGATCACGATCTACGCGGAGGACTGGAACAACACCCCAACGATCCCGCGTTGCTCAACAGCCGTGCACAGCTCCTCTCCAGCCTCGGCCGGTATGGGGAAGCCAGGAGCCCGAGTTCGACAGTTGCAACCCGGTTTTCACCTGAAATCGGCCTCCAGGCCCATAGAATTCAGTAGGTTAGAATGGTCGTGTCTGAACCTCTGTAGTGACACGTTTTGAGCCGTTTCTTTGCGATTTTGGCCAGTTGAGCTGTATCTTGCTACGCGGGTGATAGCGTTACGAACCCTCCTCTTTCTATCGAAAAATCAACCATCTGCATGACTTGGTGGTTGTTGTAGTGCCAACTTCAGGAACGTGCTTCCTGGAAAACAGTCACTTACGCTTCTATCTGTCGAACTCGGGGGAGCCACGGGCGAAGCCCTGGCCTGCTATGAGGAAGTGGAGAACACCTACGCCAGCGAGGTGAGCGCCCCCCCCCCCGGATGCCAATCACATCCTGGCGGCCCGTCTAGCCGAATCGCCCGAAGCCGATGCGCTATTACGAGAGTGGCAGGCCAGCAACGCCCCGGTGGAAGACCCGACAGTGGGGGAACTGCTCGAGATGGAGCGGGAGGAGTTGATTCGGAAGTTGCTGCCGTGAGCCCAGTATCTGGCCCAGCCTGTTACTCGTGCAATACACAACCGCACCGGCTACAGCGAGACTCCCTGCAAGTGTTGCTTCGCGGCATCGATGAAGGCACGCACGTTCGGGTGATCTCGACGACCGCTCTGAAACAGCAATGAAATGGGCAACGCGGGGGCTGCATCGTCGGTCAGGATCTGTTCGAGCCTCCCCGCCGCGACATCGTCGGCGATCTGGTAAGAGAGCGTTCGCACCACGCCGAGCCCAGCGACCGCAGCGGCAACAGCCGCATCCATGTGATTGACCGACAACCTGGCGGGACGCCTGGAGCGCCGAACCTCGTCGAGGCCCCACCCGCGATGCGGCCCGATCTCGTCCTCGCCCCAGATCACGTCATGATCGCGAAGATGGGATAGTGACGTCGGCCTGCCACGCGCCGCGAGATAGGCCGGGCTCGCGCTCAGCACTCGCCGCACCTGACCGACTCTCAGCATGTGCAGCGAACTATCCGGTAGCTCGGCGATGCGAACGGCAACGTCAATGCCCTCTTCGGCCATGCGAACCACCCGATCCAGCAACAGGAGCCTGACCTGAAGCTCGGGGTACAGCCGCAGCAACTCGACCACGACCGGCAAAACATGCAGCCGGCCGAACATGACCGGCGCCGTCACCGTCAGGGTGCCGCGCGGCGTCGAGCGGCCGCCGCGGACGATATCGAACGCTCCGTCGATCTCGGCGAGCCCTGCCCGGCACCGCTCCAGAAACAGCGCGCCTTCCTCGGTTAACCTGACGCTGCGAGTCGTGCGCATCAAAAGCTGAACCCCAAGGTTCGCCTCCAGCGCCGCGATCGTCCGCGTCACAGTAGTGGGCGACATGTTCATCCGCCGCCCCGCTTCGGCGAAGCTCGCATGCTCCGCGACGCAGATGAAGGTTCTCAGTGTTCGCAGCCTGTCCATCGCCCCTCCCCAGCCGCGGGCCATTATTGTCATTTATCGCAACGATGAAGTGCTATTTTGACGGATTCTATCACTTTGAGGCGAGAGACAGAATGCGAAAGACAGAAGGAAGCCATTCATCTGCAGAGGACAATCATCATGAAGCTCTACCATTACGCACTCTCAGGGCACGCGCATCGCGCCGCCCTTTTTCTCTCGCTCACCGGGGTCGACCATGAACTGATCGAGGTCGATCTGGCGGCCGGCGCCCACAAGCAACCGGAATTCCTCACACTCAACGCCTTCGGTGAAGTACCGGTGCTCGACGACGACGGGACCATCATCGCGGACTCGCTCGCGATACTCGTCTATGTGGCGAGGAAGATCGGCCCTTCCCATTGGTTGCCGACCAATCCGGTCGACGAGGCGCAGGTGCAGCGGTGGCTCTCGGTCGCGGCCGGCAAAATCGCCTATGGCGCCTGCGCCGCCCGGCTCATCACCGTATTCGGTGCGCCCTTCCACGCCGACGAAGTGATCGGGCGCGCCCACGCCACGCTCACCGTCATGGAGCGGACGCTGGAAGGCCAGCACTGGATCACCGGAACGGCAGAGCCCACCATCGCCGATATCGCGCTCTATAGCTACGTCGAACGGGCCCCCGAAGGCAATGTGGATCTGTCCGGCTACCCCAGAGTCCAGGCTTGGCTGCGCCAGATCGAAGTCCTTCCCGGTTTCATTCCCTTCCAGCGGACCCACGCGGGGCTCGAAGCCTGAAGCGACCTCTTTCCACCAGGAGCTATCACCATGCGTTTCGACACGCTACGTCTCGACCATATCGGCATCCGCGTCACCGACCTCGCCATAGCGGAAGCCTTTTACGCCAAGCTGGGCTTCCTGCGCGCCCCCGAAGAGTTCGCACCCGAGGCCAAGGCCTGCGGGCTCGTGCATCCTACCGGCCTACGCATCCACCTCATCTACAACGGCGAGCCTGCCGAGGAAGGCAATGTGCTTCTGGACGCGCCGGTCAAACGGCCCGGCTACACCCACGCCGCCTTTATCGTCGACAGCATGGACGAACTGGTGGAATGGCTGACACGCGAAGAGATCAAGATCACCGAGGGACCGATCATGATGGGCCACGGACGCCGCAATGTCTGCTTCATCCGCGACCCCGACCTGAATGTACTGGAGTTCAACGAGATCCTGCTGCACCAGCATTAACGCTGCCGGCAAGCAATACGATCTTACCCAGCATTGGTGGACACCGGCTTAAGCGATCATTCGGGCCTCGAAGACCTCTGGGCTGATCATCCCGATGGCACTGTGCCGCGGTTGTAGTCCAGTTCAATGTACTCGAATACCTGCCGTCGCATGGCCTCCCGAGTCGTGAAGTGTTCGCCATGGATCGCTTCGACCTTGAGGCTGTGGAAGAAGCTCTCGGCACAGGCGTTGTCATAGCAGTTGCCCTTGGCGCTCATGCTGCACTGGAGGTCGTGCCGGGTCAGCAGCGATTGATACAGGGTCGAGCAGTACTGGCTACCGCGATCCGAATGCACGATCACCCCGGTAGGCATCTTGCGGCTCCACAGCGCCATTTGTAGGGCATCACCGACCAGCTCGGCGGTCATTCGCTCGCTCATCGCCCAGCCGATCACCTTGCGGGAGTACAGATCAATCAGCACCGCCAGGTAGAGCCAGCCCTCTCCAGTCGCCAGGTAGGTGATGTCACCCACCCACTTCCGGTTCGGTGCGTCAGCGGTGAAGTCTTGCTCCATGAGGTTGGGTGCCACTGGCAGCGTGTGACGCGAGTTCGTGGTGGCCTTGTACTTGCGCGCCGCCTTGGCATGTAACCCCTGCCGCTGAAGGCTGGCGGCGACCGTCTTGCGGTTCACCGGCAGGCCATCATCACGTAGGTCCAGGGCCAGCCTGGGGGCGCCTGAACGCCCCTTACGATGGTGATAGGCCTGGGCCACACGCTGGTCGAGAATCGACTGCTGACGGCGCCTGGGTGACAGCGTGCCATCACGTTGTCGCTAGGCGTAGTAACCGCTGCGGGCGACGCCGAGCACCGCGCACATGCGTTGGACGCTGAATGCCTGACGATGTTGGTGGATGAAGGCGTACTTCACTTCAGGCTCTTGGCGAAGTACACCGCGGCTTTTTTGCGATTTCAAGCGCTTCCGACTTCTCGGCCAGTTGACGCTTGAGCCGGGCTTCTCGTCAGCCAGGGCTTGTTCACGCACTGAGGTACTTTGCTGCTGCTGGGCCTTGGTGCGCCACTGATACAGCTGGCTAGGCTGTAGGCCCAGCTCGCGGGCGGCGGCACTGCTGCCGACACGATCGGCGAGAGCCAGGGCTTCGTTCTTGTAGGCCTGGGAGTAACGGGTACGAGTCTTCTTCATCGGAGCTGCTTGCCTTGCCATGGGTCACCTCGTTCAGTGTACTGCCTTAACGGGGTGTCCACTGCTCCTGGGTAAGATCAGATTCCCGCCCTCTATCCGCGCACCCCGGCCGGGGCCGCGCCCCAGGCGCCCCGGGAGGAGGCCGGGCCGCGGCTGCCCGTCTCATTGCCGCTGACCTGCCTGGCGGCGGTGGCCTGCTTCTACCTCACCATCGGCTCCTTCTGGGCCTTTATCGAGCGGGCCGGGGTGGATGCCGGCCTGGGCGACGCCTTTATCGCCAACGTCCTGACCCTGGGCAACGTCTTCACCCTGGCGGGCTGCGTGGCGGCGGTCTGGCTGAGCAACCGCAGCGGCCAGTCGCGGGTGCTGATGGCGGCGCTGCTCGGCATGGGCGGGGTGCTGGCGCTGCTGGCCCTGGAGATCAGTGCGGCGACCTTTATCATCGGTACCTTCGGCTTCTGCATCGCCTGGCTGTTCACCGATATCTTCCAGCTCGGCACCCTGAGCCATATCGACCGCTCGGGGCGCTTCGCCGCCCTGGTGCCGGCCGCCCAGGGGCTGGCCCAGACCATCGCCCCGGCCCTGGCCGGATTCCTGCTGAGCCGCCAGCTCGGCTACGCCTCGGTGATGTGGCTGGGCGCGGCGGGCTCCCTGGCCGCCCTGGGGCTCTATGTCCTGGTCTATGCCCGGCTGCGGCGGCTGGCGCCTGAGCTCGCCGACGCGGCCTGAGAGGGTGTTTACAAACTACTGCGCTAGGCCATGCGGCGTTGAAATCAGCCTCGTGCGCGAGTCCGATCAAAATGCTCATTTAACACCCAGTAAACTCCGCTTTTTCGGCTGATTTCGCCTTGCCTGGCCGTCGCTCGTGACATTTGTAAAAGCCCTCTGCGTAGCAGCCAGAAACGCCCGGGCCCGGCGAGTTGCCGGGCCCGGGTATATCGGATGGGAAACGCCTTAGTTGGCTCGGCAGTACTCGACCAGGGCCTCGGCGAAGCTGTCGGTGGTGCCGCTGCCGCCCATGTCCGGGGTGACCCGGTCGCGGTCGCGCTCCAGCACGGCGCGGATGGCAGTGCGGATCTTGGTGCCCTTGTCGACCATCCCCAGGTGGTCGAGCATGTCCGCCGCGGCCAGCAGCAGGGCGCAAGGGTTGGCCAGCTTCTGGCCGGCGATATCCGGGGCCGAGCCATGCACCGCCTCGAAGATGGCCGCGTCCTTGCCGATATTGGCCCCCGGAGCCAGGCCCAGGCCGCCCACCAGGCCGGCACAGAGGTCGGAGAGGATATCGCCGAACAGGTTGGTGGTGACGACCACATCGAACTGGTGGGGATTCATCACCAGCTGCATGCAGGCGTTATCGACGATCATCTCCTGGAATTCGATCTCGGGGAATTCCCGGGCCACCTCCCGGGCCACGTCGAGGAAGAGCCCGGAGCTGCTCTTGATGATATTCGCCTTGTGCACCGCGGTGACCTTCTTGCGGCCCTTGCTGCGGGCCAGCTCGAAGGCGTAGCGCACGATGCGCTCGGAGCCCGAGCGGGTCACCTTGATGGTCGCCAGGGCGGTCTCGCCATCCTCGCTGAGGCTCTGGCCCTCGGCCAGGTAGGCGCCCTCGGTGTTCTCGCGCACCGTGATCAGGTCGATGTCCTCGTAGCGCGAGCGGGTGCCGGGGAAGCTGATCGCCGGGCGCACATTGGCGTAGAGGTCGAAGTGGCGGCGCAGTTGCACGTTGATGGAGGAGAAGCCCTTGCCCACCGGGGTGGTCAGGGGGCCCTTCAGGGCCACGCCATGCCTGGCGATGGCGTCCAGGGACGCCTGGGGAATCAGGGTGCCGTGCTTCTCCAGGGCGCCCAGGCCCGCCTCGATCACCTCGTACTCCAGCCCACAGTCCAGCGCCTCGAGCACCCTGAGGGTGGCCTCCATGATCTCGGGGCCGATGCCATCTCCCTTGATAACCGCAACGGTCTTGCTCATCGCTTGCTCCTTGGCCACTTGTGGTGGCGATTGCTGTGGGCGGACGTCCCGGAGGCGGCCTCTGACCGAGGCGGGGACGGCGTTTAGGGTACGCCGAGTGTCGTTTTTATGCAGTCATCCTTTTCGCTATTCCCAGGCCCCCGACTCGCCGGCGAAGTCGAGCAGCTGCCGGCGCAGCCAGGCCTGGGGCGCCTCGTTGGCATAGAGGCCGTGGTGGATCAGCTGCATCTCCAGGCGCGGCAGGCCCGGCGGCGGTGTGACCAGGCGCACCGGCAGCAGGCCGGCGAAGAGTTCCGCCATGCGCCGCGGCAGGACCATCAGCGCCTCGCTGCCGGCGACGATGCGCGCCGCCGCCATGTAGTTGAGGTTCTGCGAGATCACCCGGCGCGATAGCCCCTGGCTCGCCAGCCAGGTATCCACCCGGCCGGCGTGCAGGCCGCTGATATCGGCCAGGGCCACCTGGGGGCAAGCGACGAACGCCTCCAGGCTCAGGGCCTCGCCCACGGCGGCGTTGTCCCGGGCCGCCAGGCAGACCAGCTCCTCCCCCATCCAGGGCCGCTGCACCAGCTCGGCAGGCAGGCCCGATACCGCCTCCGGCCCCACCACCAGGTCGACCCGCCCCTCGGCGAGGCCCGAGCGCAATACCTCGTCGGTGATCAGGGCGATCTCCAGGGTGATGCCCGGCGCCCGGCGGCGCAGCCCGGCGAGGAAGGCGGGGTAGAGCACCTCCTCGAAGTAATCGGTGGTGGCGATCACGAAGTGATGCGCGCTGGTGGCGGGGTCGAAGGGCGCCGGCGGCGCTAGCCCCGTCTCCAGCAGGGCCAGGGCCTGGCGCACCCGGGGCAGCAGCGCCTCGGCGCGGGGCGTGGGGCGCATGCCGGCCTCGGTCTTGACCAGCAGGGGATCGTCGAGGGCCTCGCGGAGGCGGCGCAGGGCATGGCTCAGGGCCGGCTGGCTGAGGTGGAGGCGCTCGGCGGCACGGGTCACGTGGCGCTCTTCCATCAGGGCGGTAAAGACCCGCAGCAGGTTGAGATCGAAACGGCGTAGCGCGGACATGCTGACCTATCGGCTGGATGGGACTGGGTAATTCATACCATGCATGTGGCTATCTTTTTAATTCATTTCATCAATGAATGGAGGCTCCCTAGGCTGAGGGCATCCCCCATGACCCAGCAGAGGTGTCCTTATGTCCCATCAACAGAGTGCTCCCAGCATCTACGCCACCCTGGCCGCCACCCTGATGCAGTTCCCCGCCGACGATGATCCGGTCAACGGCGACGCCGAGGTGGTGGTCACCGGGGTGCCCTTCGACCTGGCCTGCTCGGGGCGCTCCGGCACCCGCCTGGGGCCCAACGCCATCCGCCTGGCCTCGGCCAACCTGGCCTGGGAGGGCGAGCGCTGGCCCTGGGGCTTCGCCCTGGAGGAGCGGCTCAAGGTAGTCGACTGCGGCAACCTGGGCTTCAACTACGGCGAACCCCAGAGCCTGGTGGATAACCTGGAGACCCATGTAACGCGGCTGCTGGGCGCCGGCAAGCGGCTGCTCAACCTGGGCGGCGACCACTTCATCAGCCTGCCGTCGCTACGCGCCCATGCCCGCCACTTCGGGCCCCTGGCGCTGATCCATGTGGATGCCCATACCGACACCTACTCCGGCGGCACCCGCTTCGATCACGGCTCGATGTTCTATCACGCAGTGAAGGAGGGGCTGGTGGATACCGAGCGCTCGATCCAGGTCGGCATCCGCACCACCTATGACCGGGCGTCGCACCCCTTCGAGGTGCTGGATGCCGCCTGGGTCAATGAGCATGGTCCGGCGGCGGTGGTCGAGCGCATCCGTGCCCGGGTCGGCGAGCACCCGGCCTACCTCAGCTTCGATATCGACGGCCTCGATCCCTGCTATGCCCCGGGCACCGGGACCCCGGTCAGCGGCGGCCTGACCAGCGACTGCGCCCTCAAGCTGATCCGCGGCCTCCAGGGCCTCAATCCGGTGGCCATGGACCTGGTGGAGGTCAATCCCGCCTACGACCACGCCGAGATCACCGCCCTGACCGGGGCCACCCTGGCCTTGGAGTATCTCTACGTGCTGGCCGCCAACAAGCGCTGAGCCGGGCCCTTTATCACAACAACACGAGGAGTCGCTTATGGCCTCCCCCGACACTGCCGCCAAGACTCTGTCGCGGCGGGATATCTCCCTCTATGCCATCTCCGCCATCCTGCTGGTGGACCAGATCGCCCTGTCGGCGGCGGTGGGCCAGTCGGCACTGTTCTGGTGGCTGGTGGTGATCCTGCTGTTCCTGCTGCCCAACACCCTGGTCACCGCCGAGCTGGGCACCCGCTACCCGGAGCAGGGCGGCATCTACGCCTGGGTGAAGCGCGCCTTCGGCCCCCGCTGGGGGGCCCGCATCACCTGGCTCTACTGGATCAATATCGCCCTGTGGATGCCGGCCATCTTCCTGATGTTCGCCGGGGTCTTCTCGGCGCTGTTCTGGCCCGACATGACGCTCTGGCAGCAGGTGTTGATGGGCGTCGCCCTGTGCTGGCTGACGGCCCTGGTCAACAGCCTGCCGCTGGGCATCAGCAAGTGGATCCCCAACCTGGGTACGCCGCTGAAGTTCCTGGTGATCCTGGTGCTGGGCGTCGGTGGCCTGCTGTACGGGCTGCGCGAGGGCTTCGCCAATGACCTGAGCCTGGCCACCGCCCTGGCCGATCCCTGGGCCGGTCTCGCCTACCTGCCGGTGATCGTCTACGGCTGCCTGGGGGTGGAACTGGTCAGCGCCGAGAGCGAGCGGATCAGCGAGCCGCGGCGCAATGTGCCCCGGGCCATGCTTACCGCCGGCCTGGTCACCGCGGCCTTCTACCTGTTCGGCACCCTGGGGGTCCTGGCGGCGGTGCCCGCCGAGGAGATCGACATGGTCACCATCATCGCGGTGAGCATGCAGCGGCTGTTCGGCGACTCGCCCCTGGGGCAGTGGCTGGCCATGGGCCTGGGGGCGGCGGCGCTGGCGACCTTCTTCGCCACCATGGTGACCTGGACCCTGGGCGGCAACCGCTCCATGGCCGAGGCGGCGAAGGCCGGGGAGATGCCGGCGCTGCTGGCCTGGCAGCCCAGGGGGCATCGGGCGCCCCTGGGGGCGGCGCTGATGACCAGCCTGGTGGGCAGCGCGGTGCTGCTGATCTATGGCCTCAGCGCCCTGGCCGCCGAGGCGCTGTTCTGGACCCTGTTCTCCTTCGGCGCCATCATCTTCCTGCTCCCCTACCTGGCCATGCACCTGGCCTTCCTGCGCCTGCGCAGTGAAGGGGGCGAGGCGGCCGGGGTCCAGGGCTTTCGCGCCCCCGCCGGGCCGCTGCTCTCCGCGCTCTGCCTGCTGGTGCTGGGCGCCGCCATCCTGCTGTTCTTCTGGGTCCCCGGCGAGCCCCTGGACGGGGGCTTCCTGATGCAGGTCGGCCTCGGCGTCGGCCTGACCCTGGTGATCGGCGAGGTCCTGGTGCATCGCGGCGAGCGCCGCGCCCGGAGCGCGGCACTGCCCTGAGACAGGCCGTCATGAAAGGCACCACGCCCCGCGGCCGAACCAAGCCCCGGGGCGTGGTGCGTTGCGGGATGGCATCAGCCGTTCTGCTGGCGGGAGACGAGGGCCACGTGGTCGAGGAACAGCCGGAACAGCTGCGACTGGCTGGAGACCCCCAGGCGCTGGTAGAGGTGCTTGCGATGCACCTTGACGGTGCCGTCGCTGATGTCGAGCTCGCGGGCCGCCGACTTGGTGGAATGGCCGGCCAGCAGCAGGCGCACGATCTCCTGCTCCCGGGCGGTGAGCACCCCGGCGCCGAAGCTGGCGAAGGCCGCCTCCACCGGGGCCTGGGCGTCCAGGTCGGCCTGGAACTGCCCGCCCTGCCACTTCCAGTACTCCACCAGCAGCACTTCCACCAGGGGCGCGATATGGCGTAGCGCCTGGAGGGTGCGCCGGGTCAGCTTGCCGCCATCGGCGCGGAAGCCCAAGGAGGCGACGATCACCACGTCTTCCGCGACCCGGGCGAAGAGCCCCACCTCGTCGGCCAGGCCCAGGGCCCGGTAGTAGTGGTGGTAGTAGTCGCTGGCCTCGAAGCGGTCCGGGGCCAGTTCCTTGAGGCGATGGGCGCCCTGGTCGAGGCCAGCGTCCACGGCGGCGAAGAAGGGGTCGAGCAGGTAAGCCTCGCTGAGGTAGCGGTCGATGCCCTGCTGGCGCTTGTGGGCCGGGTAGTCGTCGTGGATCAGTAGCGGCCTGAGGCGCCCCTGGTAGGTATTGATCAGGATGGTGTCGAAGCCGCTCAGCTCCTGCAACTGGGTCGACAGGCTCAGGGGGAACTGCGGCGTCGGGGCCTCGCGAATCAATTGCGCGAGGCGGCGATGCCAGTCGAGGCTGGCGGGCTGGGCGAGCAGGTCGGTCAGGGACATGGATCGGGGCCGGAAAGGATACCGGCCTCAGCATACCACGGCTGGGAATTCACCAGCCTATGGCTTCGACCCTTAGTCAACGTATGTTTTTCCGGCGACTGACTACAGTGGCAGGGTGCAAACCGATAACTGACGCAGGATAAGACGATAAACAGCAGGCCCTGGAGGAGGCCGCCCGCGGCAAGCAGGGGCATTAAACGGCCCGCGGCAGGGATTGCGACTAGGCTTGTCGGCATCGGGCGGCCCCGACGGTCGCCCGCCGATGCACGGGGGTGACCATGCTGGGATTTCTGCAGGGTTTCGCCTATGGCCTCTTCCTGACCTGCTGGCCCTGGCTGGTGGTGGGCCTGGTGGCACCGCCCCTGGCGTTGCCCACCGACGAACCCAGCCGGGCGCAGGCGGTGCTGCGCTACGCCCTGATCGCGCCTTTCCTTGGCCTGCTGCTGTGGCTCACCTCCCTGTGGGGCGGCCTCGATCCCAGCCTGTGGGGCTGGCTGGCCGGCCTCTCCGCCATCGCCGTGGCGATTCCGGTGGAGCGTCGTTTGCGTGGCTGGTGGGGGCGCCGCCGTCGCGCCCGGCTCCAGGCGCGCCTGGATGACGAGCTGGTGCGGCGCCGCGAGCGCGAGGCCCGGGAGGCCCATGAGGCGGACCTGCTGCGCCTGGATAGCGGGACGCCGCCCGCCGAGGCGGACGACCTGGTCCGGGCGCTGTGCCACGCCAAGGGGGCCCTGGAGGCGAAGGGGCGCAGCGACCTAGCGCTTCAGGCCGACCGCCTCTATAGCCGCTACCGGCGGGTGCTGGCGCTGCTGGAGGGCAGTTTCCGCCGCGACGAGGTCACCTATGAGCGGGCCCATGGCCTGGTGGGCGAGGTGGGCAACGAGGCCCTGGGGCACCTGCAGGCCATGGCCACCCTGTTGGAGGGGGTGGCGGGGGTGGATGCCGATTTCGTGCGCCGCCGCCTGGCGCGCCGCGAGCCGCGGCTCGGCGTGGAGGAGTGCCTGGCCCTGGAGCGGCGCCTGGCCCTGGTGGAGGAGACCGAGCGCAGCCTGCACAGGGTGCTGGCGCGGCTCGAGGCGATCCTCACCCTGCTCGACGATACCTGTGTCAGCCTGGCCCGCCTTCAGGCGGAGGCGCCGCGCAACGGCGCCCGGGGCGATGCCCTCGAGGCCCTCAAGCGTTTCACGGAGCGCGCCGAGCGCTATGGCCGGCGCGGCTCGTGAAGCCCGTCAACTCCGTCAACCCTGGCCCGGGCTATGCTGAGGGCACGCGGTGGAGGAGGCATATGATGACAGAGTCCGATCGGCGGCCCTTGTCGCTGCCCACGCCGGAGGAGATCGCCCGTCAACTGGAGCGGGAGGCGGCCCCCGATAGCGACGACCTGGCGGCGGAGGCCGAGGCCTGGGTCATCCGGGTGCTGGAGGAAAATGTTCGCGAACGTCAGCGACGCGCCGTGGACGAACTGGGGCTGGACGCCCAGCACCGCGCCGCCCATCAGAGCGAGATGCTCAAGACCCCACTGCACAAGCTGGCCCGGCACAGCGAGGATGGCGGGCCGGTGGCCCAGGCACTGGTCGGCCTGCGCGAGCGTATGCAGGAGCTGGATCCCCAGGCCCACCAGCTCGAGCCGCGGCGCTTCGATTGGCTGCTCAATCGCCTGCCCGGCGTCAGCAGCCGATTGCAGCGCTATTTCCGCCGCTTCGAGAATGCCCAGCAGGCCATCGATGGCATCATCGACGAGCTCCAGGCGGGCCGCGATGTGCTCTATCGCGACAACCTGACCCTGGGCGACGATCAGGAGGCGCTGGAGCAGACCCTGGCCGAGCTCAATCATCAGCTGGCCCTGGGCCGGGCCATCGAGGCGCGGCTCCAGGCCAGTCTCGCCGAACGCGATCCGGAGGCGGCCGAAAGGGCCTTTATCGAGCAGGAGCTGGGCTTCCCATTGCGCCAGCGGCTACTCGACCTGCAGCAGCAGGTGGCGGTCTGCCAGCAGGGGATCCTGGCCCTGGAGGTGATCATCCGCAATAACCGCGAGCTGATGCGCGGCGTGGAGCGGGCCATCAACGTCACGGTGGCGGCCCTGGGGGTGGCGGTCACCGTGGCCCTGGCCCTGGCCAACCAGCGCATGGTGCTGGATCGGGTGGAGGGGCTCAATGCCACCACCAGCGAGATGATCTCGCGTACCGCCAAGACCCTGCGCGCCCAGGGGGTGGATATCCAGACCCGGGCCGCCTCGGCGATGCTCGATATGCAGGCCCTGGAGGAGGCCTTCGGCGAGGTGATGGCGGCCATCGATGACCTGGCGGACTATCGCCGCGAGGCCCTGCCCACCCTGGGCGAGCAGATCGAGCGGCTGGATGCGCTGACCCGGCGCGGTCAGGCCGCGGTGGACGACCTGGTGGGCGAACGGCGCGACGACCGGGCCAACGACGAGGGGGTGGCCTAGGCCACCCCCTTATCTTTGGTTCATCGCACTTTGGCGTGAATACCCTTGTGGGAGCGCGGATTCCGCGCGATATCGCCCGAAAGGCGATTAAGGCGCCTGACGGCGCCAATCGTTCGGCAAAGCCAAACTCCCACAGTAGCAAGCCGGAGATCTGCTATATCGTGGCTTCATGCTGATCTGCGAAGAATCTTATCTTTCTACGCAGTGCCTGACTCGGCGCCCCTTATTCGGCAATCAGGCTCAGGGTGTAGGTGCCGCTGCTGTTACTGCCGTAGGAGCGGGCGATGGCGCGGTACTCGCCGGGCTCCAGGTGGGCCTGGATACGCGAGTCGAGGCCATTGCCGCCGTCGTCATTGCTCTCGAAGACGCCGTTACCCTCCAGTTCCAGGAAGGTGTCCAGGTCGCTGGACATCATGTCCAGGCGATAGCGACCGGCCTCGGTGATCTCGAAGGCGTAGTAGTCCTGGGCGCCGGGCTCCAGCCAGGCCTCCAGGGATTCGCCCAGGGCCAGTTCGCCGCCGCTGGGCAGGTCGCCGATCTCCCTGGATGCCACCGCCAGTTCGAAGAGACCGCTGGCGTTGCTGCTGTAGCTGCGCGCCACGAGGGTGTAGCTGCCCGGCTCCAGGCGCTGGCGAATCTGCGAGTCGAGACCGTTGCCGCCGTCGTCGTCGCTGGTGGAGACACCGGACCCGGAGAGCTCCAGGTAGGTGTCGAAGTCATCCGACTTCAGGTCGATGGTGACCAGGGCCGCCTCGTCCACCACCAAGGTGTACTCCAGGCGCTGACCGGAGAGCCAGCCGTTGAGGGTCTCGCCCACGCTGACCTCGCCACCGTTGCGCAGGTCGCCGTCGTGGGGCAGCTCCTGGGGCTCCACGTTCAGTTGGTAGAGGCCACTGCCCTCGCCGAAGGCACTGCGTGCGGTGACGGTGTAGTCGCCGGGCTCCAGGAAGTCGCTGATGCGGGCGTCGAGGTCGCCGGCACCGTCGTCGTCCTCGCGGAAGAAGTTGCCGGGGCCGGAGAGCTCCAGGTAGGCGTCGAAGTCATCGGAGTTCATCTCGATGCGATAGAGCCCGGTTTCCTCGATGGTCAGCGGGTAGGTCGCCGGCCCGTCCTGCAGCCAGCCGTCCAGGGACTCGGAGACCACCAGCTCGCTGCCGCCGACGCTCAGCTCGATCTCGCGGCTGTTGAGGTCGAAGGGGCCGAAGCTGTGGGCATCGACGCCGCTGACCACCACCAGGTAGTCGCCGGTCTCATCGATGCGGCGGCGCAGGGTGCCGCCGGGCGGCCCGTAGGGGTCGCTGGCGCTGGTGGCCAGCAACTGGGTCTCGTCATCGTAGAGGGCCAGGCTGCCGTGGAGGGCGCCGCCCAGGGCGAATTCCACCAGGGTGCCCTCATCGAGGGTCAGGGTATGACGGGCGAAGCGGCTGCCGTCCTTGCCGTTGAGCTCGCTGGCGGAGGTGATCTCGCCGCGGTGGCGTTCGCCCAGCTCGATGGCGTGAAGGGTGATGGCGTCGGCATCGCTGTCGGCGGGCTGGGTGCAGCCGGCCAGCAGGCCGACGGTGGCGCCGCCGAGGACGACCAGGGTCAGGGAAGAGGCACGATTGGCCATGGAAGCATCCTTGTTCGATGGCAAGCATCGGTTGGTGCGAAGGTAAGGCCCGGCGCACCGGACCGCGATTCAACATCAGCATTATAGGGAATTTCTCGCCGATTTCGCCCCCCTCGAGTGAGAGTCATGGCATCGAGGCGGGTATGATGCCGTGACGCGCGGCACACGGGGTGCCGCGACAACCCCAGGGAGTCCCCAGCATGCAGGCGATGCCCGCCGGCGCCCCCCCCCGGGAGCGCGCCTCCCGCCGCGAAATCTTCGGTTGGGCGATGTTCGATTTCGCCAACCAGGCCTATACGCTGCTGATCATCACCGTGGTGTTCGGCGAGCTCTTTACCACCGTGATCGTCGGCGACCGCGGCGATGGTTACCGCTTCGCCAACCTGCTGTGGAGCCTGGCCCTGGCCCTGAGCTACCTGCTGGTGGTGATCAGCGGCCCGGTGTGTGGCGCCATCATGGACTACTCGGCGGCCAAGAAACGCTTCCTGTTCGTCAGTTACCTGGTCACCGTGGGGGCCACGGCGCTGCTCTACTGGGTGGCACCGGGTTATGTGTGGCTGGGCTTCGCGCTGATCGTCATCTCCAACACCGCCTACTCCCTGGGCGAGTCCTTCATCGCCGCCTTCCTGCCCGACCTGGGGCCGCCCCGGGACCTGGGCAAGATCTCCGGCTTCGGCTGGGCGCTGGGCTATGTGGGCGGGCTCTTCGCCGCCGGCTTCACCCTGGTGATGCTGGGCGAGGCCACCACCGAGAACTTCGAGCGCATTCGCTGGGTGGGGCCCTTCGCCGCCGGCTTCTTCCTGATCACCGCGATTCCCACCTTCCTGTGGCTGAGGGAGCGCGGTCGTCCCCAGACGCTGCCGCCGGGGCGGGGCTATCTCGCCATCGCCGGGGATCGGGTCGCCACCACCCTCCACGAACTGCGTCACTTCCGTGACCTGGCGATCTTCCTGGTGTCGTTGCTGTTCTCCATGGCCGGCGTCTATATCATCATCGCCTTCGCCTTTATCTACGGCGCCCAGGTGATCGGCTGGGACGCCGAGATCCGCAACCTGATGTTTATCATCGTGCAGATCACCGCGGCGGCGGGGGCCCTGGGCTTCGGTTTCATCCAGGATCGCATCGGCGCCAAGGTCACCTACCTCTGCACCCTGGGGCTCTGGGTGGCGGCGATTCTCGCCATCTGGGCCACCCCCGAGCTGACCGCCTGGCTCAATGCCCGCTTCCAACTTGGCTGGGAGGCCCAGCACCTCTTCCTGGTGGTGGGCTGCCTGGCGGGCCTCTCGCTGGGCTCCAGCCAGTCCGCCAGCCGCGCCCTGGTGGGGCTCTTCTCGCCGCTGGCCAAGTCCGCCGAGTTCTTCGGCTTCTGGGGCCTGGCCAACAAGCTGGCCGGGGTCTTCGGCATCGTCGCCCTGGGCCTGCTGCAGTCCCTGGTGGGGCTGCAGGCCTCCATCCTGCTCTGCGCGGCGCTGTTTATCGTCGCCATCCTGGTCTGCCTGTTCGTCAACCAGGCCCGCGGCCAGCGCGCCGCCGAGGCCTGGCATAACGGCCGAGCCTGAGCGGCGGCCCTTCATGGGGCGGTGCCACGATCGGCACGGCGATCGCCTTCCTCTCCCCAGTGCTGAACTATGCTCCTGAGAGGTACCGCGGTGGGGAGGGGCGCATCATGGGCAGTCGTCATATCTTCGTGGTGGGGTTGAACGAGGCCAACCACGAGCGCCTGCGGCGATTGCGCGGCGCCGAGCACTGGCAGTTCCACGGCGTCATCGAGCCGGCGGCGGTCTACGACACCGAGGAGTTCGATATCGCCGCCATGCTGGCCGAGGCGACCGCCGAGCTGGAGGCCTTCGGGGAACCCATCGCCGCCGTCGTCGGCTACATGGACTTCCCGGTCTCCACCATGCTGCCGATCCTCTGCGAGCGCTTCGGCACCCGCACCACCAGCCTGGAGAGCCTGCTCAAGTGTGAGCACAAGTACTGGAGCCGGCGGGTCCAGCGCGAGGTGATCCCCGAGCATATCCCGGCCTTTACCGCCTTCGATCCCTTCGACGAGCGGGCCCTGGAGGTGATCGGCGCGGCGGGGCTCTACTTTCCCTTCTTCGTCAAGCCGGTCAAGTCGTCGGGCTCCAAGCTGGGCTTTCGCATCGCTACCCCCGAGGACTTCCAGGCCGCCATCGCGTGCCTGCGCGCCGAGATCGGCCTGATCGCCGATCCCTTCAATACCGTGCTGGAGCACGCCCGCCTGCCGCCCGAGGTGGCCGAGGTGGATGGCGGCTACTGCATCGCCGAGGAGATCATCGGTGGCTGGCAGTGCACCCTGGAGGGCTACGTCTTCCAGGGCGAGCCGGTGGTCTACGGGGTGGTCGACTCGATTCGCTACCCCGGGGTGCTGAGCTTCTACCATTATCTCTACCCCTCGCAGCTGCCGCAGGTGGTGCAGGACGAGATGATCGGCCTGGCGAAGCGGGTGATGGCGCATATCGGCTACGACAACGCGGCCTTCAATGTCGAATTCTTCTGGGACGAGGTGCAGGGGCGCCTCTGGTTGCTGGAGATCAACACGCGGATCTCCCAGTCCCACTGCGATCTCTTCGAGAAGGTGGATGGGGTCAGCCACCAGCAGGTCACCGTCGACCTGGCGCTCGGGCAGCGCCCCGATATGCCGAGCCGCCAGGGCGACTATGCGCTGGCCGGCAAGTTTTTCCACCGGGTGTTCTTTCGTGATGCGGTGGTCAGTCGGGTGCCTACCGAGGAGGAGATTGCGGCCCTGGAGGCCGACTATCCCGGTGCAGTGATAGACGTCCAGGTGGTCGCGGGCCAGCGCCTCTCGACCCTGCCCGAGCAGGACAGCTACAGCTATGCGCTGGCCCATGTCTGGCTGGGGGCGGCCGACTACGCCGGCCTGCTGGCCGACTACGAGGCCCTGGCGGCGCGGCTGGCCTTCGAGTTCACCGAGATCGAGAGCTGAGTGGAGGAGGGCACCATGCGTATCGTCACCGATTTTCCGCGGCGGGTGATGGAGGAGGAGACCTGGATCCCGCTGCCCGACGGTACCCGCCTGGGGGCGCGGATCTGGCGGCCGGAGGATGCCGAGCGCCACCCGGTGCCGGCGATCCTCGAGTACCTGCCTTACCGCAAGCGCGACCTGACCGCCACCCGCGACGTCCAGGTGCACCCCTACTGGGCCGGCCACGGCTACGCCGGGGTGCGAGTCGATATCCGCGGCACCGGCGAGTCCGACGGCGTGCTCACCGACGAGTACCTGCCCCAGGAGCTCGACGACGGCCTGGTGATCCTCGAGTGGCTGGCCGCCCAGCCCTGGTGCAGCGGCGACGTCGGCATGGTGGGGATCTCCTGGGGTGGCTTCAATGGCCTGCAGATCGCCGCCCTGCGGCCGCCCCAGCTCAAGGCGGTGATCACCCTGTGCTTCACCGATGACCGCTACGCCGACGACATCCACCATATGGGCGGCTGCCTGCTGGGCGACAACCTCTCCTGGGCCTCGACCATGTTCGACGGCAACGCCTGTCCGCCCGACCCCGAACTGGTGGGGGAGCGCTGGCGCGAGATGTGGCTGGAGCGCCTCGACGGCAGCGGCCTGTGGCTGGCCCAGTGGCTGGCCCATCAGCGCCGCGACGCCTACTGGAAGCACGGTTCGGTGTGCGAGGACTACTCGCGCATCCAGTGCCCGGTCTACGCCATCAGCGGCTGGGCCGATGGCTACTGCAATGCGGTGTTCCGGCTGCTGGAGGGGCTCGAGGTGCCGCGCAAGGGGCTGGTGGGCCCCTGGGCCCACAAGTACCCGCACCTGGGGGTGCCGGGGCCGGCCATCGGCTTCCTGCAGGAGGCGCTACGCTGGTGGGACCAGTGGCTCAAGGGCGAGGAGACCGGGATCATGGACGAGCCCATGCTGCGCCTGTGGATGCAGGAGTCGGTGCCGCCTTCGGCCCGCTACGAGGAACGCCCGGGACGCTGGGTCGCCGAGCCCGACTGGCCTTCCCCGAATATCCAGCCCTGGGCCCTGCGGCTGACCCCGGGCCATGGCCTGCTGCCGGAGGCGGCGGCGGACGACGACGATCCCGAGGCGACCCTGGATATCCGCTCGCCGCTCTCGGTGGGGCTCTACGCCGGCAAGTGGTGTTCCTACAATGCGCCGCCGGACCTGCCCCACGACCAGCGCGACGAGGACGGCGGGGCGCTGATCTTCCAGACCGCGCGTCTCGAGGCGCCCCTGGAGATCTGCGGCGCCCCGCTGGTCGAACTCACCCTGGCCGCCGACCAGCCGGTGGCCATGGTGGCGCTGCGCCTCTCCGACATCGGCGAGGACGACAAGGCCACCCGGGTCTCCTATGGGCTGCTCAACCTCACCCACCGCGACAGCGACGAGCATCCCGAGCCCCTGGCGCCGGGGCAGCGCTATCGGGTGCGCATCCCCCTCAAGCATATCGCCCAGCAGTTTCCCGCCGGCCACGCCATCCGCCTGGCGCTCTCCACCAGCTACTGGCCGCTGGCCTGGCCGGCGCCGCGGCCGGCACGCCTGACGGTATGGCCCGCCGAGAGCCGCCTGCTGCTGCCGCGGCGCGAGCCGCGGCCCCAGGAAGACGCCACACTCCGCGCCTTCGCCGAGCCCGAGGGGGCGCCGCCGCTGGCCAAGACGCTGCTGCAGCCGACCCAGGAGACCTGGCGGGTGATCCGCGACCTGGCCAACGACGAGACGCGGCTGGAGGTGATCCACGACGAGGGGCGCTACCGCATCGACGATATCGACCTGGAGATCGCCGCCCGGGTCACCGAGCGCTACGACTATTCCTACGGCAACTACGACAGCCTCAGCGGCTGGACCGAGTGGCGGCGCAGCTTCAAACGCGGCGACTGGGAGGTGCACACCCTGACCCGCACCCTGCTGACCAGCGATCCGGAGACCTTCCGCATCCGCGCCACCCTGGACGCCTGGGAGGGCGACACCCGCATCTACGCGCGGACCTGGGACGAAACGATCCCCCGGGACCTCGTCTAGCGGCGCCTAGCCGGGCCGCTCCAGGGCGAAGCGGTCGCTGCAGCGCACCCGTGGGGGAGGGCGGAGCCTAGCCGGGCCGCTCCAGGGCGAAGCGGTCGCTGCAGCGCACCCGTGGGAGAGAGCGGAGCCTAGCCAGGCCGTTCCAGGGCGAAGCGGTCGCTGCAGCGCACGAAGTCGGAGCCGGCCAGGCGGCCGATGGGCCGCAGCGCCTCCAGATGCACGTGGCGGCCATCCCAGACCGCCGCATCGGCATGGATCACCACCACCTCGGCGAGTACCAGGTTGCCGGACAGCGGGCGGTCGCCGAAGCGGATCACCTCGCGCACCCGGCAGCCGAAGGCCATCCTGGCCTCGGCGATGCGCGGCACCTGCAGGTCACCGAGTGCTGCCTTGGTCAGCCCCGCATGGGCGAACTCGTCCTCGCCGTAGTGCAGGGGCGCGCTGGTGGCGTTGAGGGCCTCGGCCAGGGATTCGCCGCCGATATGGATCACGCACTCGGCCCCGGCGTCCAGGTTGCGGGTGGTGTCCTTGGGTTCGCCCTGGCCGTTGAGCAGCGGAGAAAAGGCCAGCACCGGCGGGTCGACGCTGGCCACATTGAAGAAGGAGAAGGGCGCCAGGTTGGCCTGGCCCTGGGCATTGATGCTGGAAACCCAGGCGATGGGGCGTGGGGCGACGGCGCCGGAGAAGAGCCGGTAGAGGGTGCCGGCGGAGAGCTGCTCGACGTGCAGTGGTAACGAATTCATGGGATTCTCGCGGTCATGGAGCCAGTGACTATCCCAGCATGGGGCAGGGCGCGCGTCCAGGACGGACAAGGAGAGGCGAATGCATGATGACAGGGCCGCCCGGCGCTTCGGCCTGGGCATGATGCTGCTGTTCTGGGTGCTGCTGATCGGCAGCGGTACCTGGTGGTTCCAGAACCACCTGGAGGAGCGCCGTAACCCCAATGCCCACCTGGTGCGGGCCAGCGACAGCGGCGAGCCGGTGCGCCTCAAGCGCAATGCCGGCGGCCACTTCGTGGCCACCGGGCGCATCAATGGCGAGCCGGTGGAGTTCATGATCGACACCGGGGCCAGCTATGTGGCGGTCTCCGAGGCCCTGGCCGACCAGTTGGGCCTGGAGGTCGGCGCCAGCGCCTGGTTCCAGACCGCCACCGGGCGCAGCCGGGGCCACCTCACCACCCTCGACGAGGTGGCCCTGGGTGGACTCAGCGCCCAGCAGGTGCGCGGGGCCATCAACCCCGGCATGAGCCCCGACCTGGCCCTGCTGGGCATGAGCTTCCTCAATCACTTCGATATCCAGATCCGCGGCGAGGAGATGATCCTCAGCCTGCCGCCGCGCTGAGCCTCAGGAGCGCCCCGGCCCCTCCTTGCCCACCTGCTCCTGGCCGAACTTCTTGTGGGTGCCATCGCAGAAGGGCGCATTGCCGGTATGCTTGCAGCGACACAGGAAGGCGGCGCCATCCTCCTCGGCCACGAAGCGCTGCGGCGTGAAGCCGGTGCCCCTGTGGGAGCCGTCGCAGAAGGGCTGGTTTCGGGAGCGGCCACAGACGCAAAAGTCGTATGCCTTGCCCTTCTCCAGTTCCACCTTCCTGGGTTTGTTATCGGCGATCACTGGCTGACTCATGGGGCCCCCGGCGCAGATGGATAGAACGATAAGAAGGACGGTACGATCAGTGTGGAAGTGAGGAGGCCGTGGTGCCAGTCGGTCCCCGCCCATGGCCTCGAATAGCGACCCCCTGATGTGGCTGAGCGGCATGTCACCCGCGTGGTAATCGAGAACTGTTCTCGCGATACTTCGTTATGTTATAAGGTATCTTTTTTGGCGGCATGTTCTGCCGTACCCCCTGCCAAGGAGCCCTGTCTCATGCCTTCCTCTCGACGCCTGCTCGCCGGCCTGGCCCTGGCCACCAGCCTGATCTCCCCGCCGCTGCTGGCCGATGCTCGGCCCCTGGCGGTGGTCGCCCCCTGGGAGGTCACCGGCAGCGATCCCTCCACCTCCGGCTATATCTTCGGCCGCATGGGCATCGCCGAGACCCTGGTGGAGGTGGACGCCGAGGGGCGCCCGGCCCCGGGCCTGGCCAGCGACTGGGCGGTCGACGAGGAGGGCCTGAGCTGGCGCTTCGTGCTGCGCGACGGCGTGCTCTTTCATGACGGCACGCCGCTGACCGCCGAGGCGGTGGCCGCCAGCCTGCGTTATGCCCAGGCCAAGCCGGGCATGCTGAGCTCGGCGCCGATCGCCGCCATCGAGGCCGACGGTGATGCCGTGGTGATCACCCTGGAGGCGCCCTTCGCGCCGCTGCCGGCGCTGCTCACCCACTCCACCACCCAGATCCTGGCCCCGGCCGCCTACGCGGAAGACGGCCGGGTGGAGGCGATGATCGCCACCGGGCCCTATCGTCTCACCGAACTGTCGCCGCCCCAGCGCCTCACCGCCGAGCGCTTCGCCGACTACTGGGGCGCGGCGCCGGCCATCGAGGCGGTCAGCTACCTGGCGGTGGGGCGCGGCGAGACCCGCGCGCTGATGGCCGAGAGCGGCGACGCCGATATCGTCTTCACCCTGGACCCCGCCAGCCGCGGCCGCCTGGCCCGCCAGGAGCGACTGGCGCTGCATGCCGAGCCGCTGCCGCGCACCATCGTGATCAAGGTCAATGCCGGCCACCCCTTCCTGGCCGACGAAACGGCCCGCCGGGCCCTGAGCCAGGCCATCGACCGTCGCGGCATCGCCGCCGGCCTGCTGCGCGACCCCGAGGCCGCCGCCCCCGAACTCTTCCCGGCGAGCCTCGGGCCCTGGCACCTGGGGCTGGATGGCGAGGCCGGCGGCGACCCGGCAGCGGCCCAAGGGCTGCTCGATGACCTGGGCTGGCAGGCCAATGGCCAGGGCGTCCGCGAGCGCGATGGCGAGCCCTTCCGGCTGACCCTCACCACCTTCGCGGATCGTCCCGAGCTGCCGCTGGTGGCCACCGCCCTGCAGGACCAGTGGCGCGAGCTGGGCATCGACCTGGAGGTGGCGGTGGGCAACGCCAGCGGCATTCCCTCCGGGCATCGGGACGGCAGCCTGGAGCTGGGCCTGGCGGCCCGCAACTACGGCCTGGTGCCCGATCCCCTGGGCACCCTGTCGGATGATTTCGGTGGCGACGCCCAGGCCCCGGGCGGCGACTGGGGCGCCATGAACTGGTCGGACGCCGAGGTGACGGCCTGGCTCGATACCCTGCGCCATGACGCCGACCCGGCGACCCGGGCCGAACTGGCCGGCCGGGTCGCCGAGCGCCTGAATCAGGCCATGCCGGTGATTCCGGTGGCCTGGTACCAGCAGACCGCCGCGGTCAATGCCGAGCTGGAAGGCTTCTCCATCGACCCGCTGGAACGCAGCTACCGCCTGGAGGAACTGACGTGGACGCCGTGACCTCCCGACGCTTCCCGGCCCTGAGCGGTGGCCTGGGCGGGGTGCTGCTGCCGCGGCTGTTCCAGGCCGGCCTGGTGGCCTGGCTGGTGGGCACCCTGACTTTCGTGCTGACCCGCACCCTGCCCGGCGACATGGCCTATCGCATCGCCGCCGGCCGCTACGGACACGACATGGTCAACAGCGCCGCCGCCGAGGCGGTGCGTGTCGAGCTGGCCCTCGACCAGCCGGCGCTGCTGGCCTACCTGAACTGGCTGGGGGACCTGCTGCGCCTCGACCTGGGGAATTCCCTGGTCAGCGGCGAGCCGGTGCTCCACGAGCTGAGTCACCAGCTCGGCCACTCCCTGGGGCTGGCGATGGTGGCGGTGCTGCTGTCGCTGCTGCTGGGCCCGCCCCTGGGCCTGGCGGCGGGGCTGCGTCCCGGCGGCGTCCTGGACCGCGCCAGCGAGGGACTGGCCAGCCTGCTGCGGGCGCTGCCACCCTTCGCCCTGGGGCTGCTGCTGATCCTGCTCTTCTCGGTGAGCCTGGGCTGGCTGCCCGCCGCCGGCCATGGCCGCGTCGCCCACTTCGTGCTGCCGGCGCTGACCCTGGCCCTGGCGCTGGCCGCGGTCTCCAGCCGGGTGGCCCGCAATGCCATGGTCGAGGTCTCCGGCTCCGCCTACTACGCCTTCTCGCGCACCAAGGGGCTGGGCGAGCGCCTCAGCTTCCTGCGCCATGGCCTGCGCAACGCCGCGGTGCCCATCGTCGCCTACCTGGGCGTGCAGTTCGTCTACCTGATCGAGGGCGTGGTGGTGGTGGAGACCCTGTTCGCCTGGCCCGGCATCGGCCACTCCCTGGTGCACGCCATCGTGGCCCGGGACGTGCCGATGATCCAGGGCACCGCCCTGGTGATGGGCCTGATGTTCGTGGCCCTCAATACCGGGGTGGACCTGCTCTGCCACGGGCTCGACCCCAGGAGGCGCCAGTCATGAGCGCGACGACTCCGTTCACCGCGGGTCGCGTCGGGCGGCGCCGTCTCGCCACCCGCCAGCGCCTGGGCCTCGGCCTGCTGGGGCTGCTGTTGGCCATCGCCTGGCTGACGCCCTGGCTGCATGACGCCGACCCGGCCCGCCAGCAGCTGACCCGTATCCTCGAGCTGCCCACCCTGGCCACGCCGCTGGGCACCGACCACCTGGGCCGCGATCTGCTGGCACGCACCGCCGCCGCCCTGCGCCTGTCGCTGGGCATGGCGCTGCTCAGCGTGGTCAGCGCCGCCGTGCCGGGCATCCTGCTGGGGGTGATCGCCGGCTGGCGGGGCGGTTGGGTCGACCGGGTGCTGGGTAGCCTGGCCGATGCCTGCCTGGCGCTGCCGGGGCTCTTGCTGGTGTTGCTGCTGGTGGCCATCGCCCCCGGCAACTTCTGGGCCCTCTATGTGGGCATCGCCCTGGTGCTGTGGATCGAGTACTTCCGGGTGGTGCGCGCCCGCACCCGGGTGCTGGTGGCCTCGCCGCAGCTGGAGGCCAGCCGCCTGCTGGGCTTCGGCCCCGGTTACCTGTTCCGCCGCCACCTGTGGCCGGAGCTGGCCCCCCAGGTGTTGACCCTGGCCGCCTTCGGCGCCGCCAGCGCCATCCTGGCCATGGCCGCCCTGGGCTTCGTCAGCGTCGGCCTGCGTCCGCCCACCGCCGAGCTGGGGCTGATGATGACCGAGCTGTTGCCCTACTACCACGAGGCGCCCTGGGCCATGGCCCAGCCGATCCTGGTGCTCTGCCTGCTGGTGCTGAGCCTCAATCTGCTGGCTGGGAGGGATCCCCGATGAGTGACCGTCTGCTGCAAGCCACTAACCTGAGCATCCACGGCGAGGGGGTAAGCATCGCCCCCATCGCCTTCACCCTGGCCCGCGGCGGCCGCCTGACCCTGCTGGGCGAGACCGGCTCCGGCAAGAGCCTGGTCGCCCAGGCCATTATGGGCATTCTGCCAATCGGCCTCGGTGCCAGTGGGGAATTGGTCATCGAGGGCCGGGGCTACGCCGCCGCCGATGGGGCCTCGCGACGCGCCCTCTGGGGGCGGCGCCTGGCGCTGCTGCCCCAGGAGCCCTGGCACGCCCTGGACCCCACCATGGCCTCCGGCGCCCAGGTGGCGGAGAGCCACCGCTTCCTGGGTGGCCTGGGGCGTCGTCGGGCCCGGGAGGCGGCCCTCGGCGACCTGGCCGGGCTGGGTCTGGAGGGCGCCGATCGCCGGCTGCCCGGCGAGCTCTCCGGGGGCATGGCCCAGCGGGTCGCCTTCGCCGCGGCCAGCGCCGGCGGCGCGCCCCTGGTGATCGCCGACGAGCCCACCAAGGGCCTCGACGCGCCGCGCCGCGACGCCGTGGTGCGGCTGCTGGCCGCCACCCCGGAGCGCGGCGGGGCCCTGCTGACCATTACCCACGATATCGAGGTGGCCCGGCGCCTGGGCGGCGAGGTGATCCTCCTGCGCCGGGGCCGGGTGGTGGAGCGTGGCCCCGCCGAGCAGCTGTTGAGCGCGCCGCGCAGCGACTACGCCCGGCGCCTGCTGGACGCCGAACCGGCCCGCTGGCCGGCCCCCCCGCCGCCCAACACGACCGGCGAGCCCATCGTCGAAGCCAGCGGCCTGGCCAAGTGGCGCGGTGGCCGCGAGCTGTTCCGCGACCTGGACCTGAGGCTCAAGCCCGGCGAGATCGTCGGCGTGGTGGGGCCCTCCGGTTGCGGCAAGAGCACCCTGGGCGACCTGCTGCTGGGCCTGACCGCGCTGGATGCGGGCGAGGTCAAGCGTGCCCCGGGCCATCGCCTGGCCTTCCAGAAGCTCTACCAGGACCCGCCGGCGGCCTTCTCGCCCCACTGGACCCTGGCCCGGCTGCTGGAAGACCTGGTGCGCCGTCACCGCCTGGATCGCGCCGCCATCGCCCCGCTGATGACGCGGCTGGGGCTGGACCGGGCCCTGCTCGAGCGTCGTCCCGGCGAGATCTCCGGTGGCGAGCTGCAGCGCTTCGCCATCCTGCGGGTCTTGCTGATGGAGCCGCGTTTCCTGTTCGCCGATGAGCCCACCTCGCGCCTCGACCCCATCACCCAGCGCGATACCCTGGCCCTGCTGGTGCAGCTGGCCCGGGAGCGCCACTGCGCGGTGATGCTGGTCAGTCATGACCCGGCGCTGATCGAGCGAGTCTGCGACCGGCGCCTGGTGCTGGGTGGCGAGGAGGCAGCGCTCGCGTCCGAGAGCCTCGACGCCCAGGCGGTCTAGCCGCGCTGTCGCCGGGAGGCAACAGCGCGAGGAACAAATCGACAACGCCGGCGAGCGGCTGGAGGGGCAGGGCGGGCCAGGGCTAATCTGAACAATGTTCGATAACCTTGGAGGACGCCTTATGACGGCCCCACACTCCACCACTCCCGGCGATGAGGCCAAGCGCCGGCGGCGCCGCAAGCTGCTGGCCACCCTGGGCCTGGGACTCGCCGGTGCCTATGTGGCGCCGACCCTGTTCAGCCTCGGCCAGGCCCAGGCCTGGGACGGGCATGGCTACCGCCGCTCGCGGCCCAGCCGCAGCCGGCCCAGCTACTCGCGGCCCAGTCGTAGCCGGCCCAGCCGCTATTACGGTCATCGCCGCCATGACGATCACCGACACCACGAGGATCGCCGCGACTGGGGGCGTGACGAGCGCTATGATCGCCATGTCTATCGGCGGGTCGACGACTATCGCGATGACCCGGTGCGGCTGGTGGAGGACCTGATCTTCGGCCCGCCCGGACGCTGGTAATGGCGGCCCAGGATCTCTTGCTGCCCGGCCTGGGGCGCTGCCTGCGCCTGGTGAACGCCCCCGAGGTGGCCCGGGCCCTGGCCATGGCCCTGCCGGGCTGGTCCATCACCACTCGCCCGGCCCGGGGCAGTGCCCCGGCGATTCGCCTCTATCGCTGCGGCGACGGCTATCGCCAGTACGCCCCGACGTTGCCCGAGGGGCTCGACCTGCCCACGCCCACGGCGGCGGTCTGTAGCCTGATCGCCGATCTCGCCGGTGAGGCCCTGGGCGCCGACCGCAGCCAAGACCAGGGCCAGGACCAGGACCTGCTCGGCCTGCACTGCGCCAGCGTGGAGATCGATGGGCGGCTGGTGCTCTTTCCCGAGGCCCACCGGGCCGGCAAGAGCACCCTGGGCGTGGCCTTCGCCGCCGCGGGCTTTCGCCTCTTCGGCGACGACGTCCTGGGCCTGACGCCTGCCGGCGAGGGCGTGTCCCTGGGGATCGCCCCGCGGTTGCGCCTGCCGCTGCCCGAGATCCTCCCCCCCGAGCTGGTCGACTATATCCAGCGCCGGGCCGGTCCCGAGGACGCCCGCTATCGCTACGTGATCCCCGAGGCCGAGCGCCGCGCGGCCCATGGCGAGACCCGTCCGCTAGGCGCCATCGTCCTGCTGGAGCGGGACGCCGGACTCACCGCCCCCGAGGTGATTCGGCTCTCCCCGGGGGAGGGGCTGGCCCAGTTGCTGACCCAGAATTTCGCCTATGAGCTTTCCCACGAGGCCCTGGTGCCCCGACTGCTGCCGCTGATGGAGCGACTGCCCTGCCTGCTGTTGCGCTATTCCGAGCCGCTGGCGGCGGTCTACGAGCTGGCCGGCGTGCTTCGGACCCGTGAGGCGGGCGAGACCGCTTCGATGGCCGAGGCGGCGCGAATGACGCCATGCCATGGCGTCGCTCTCCAGGGGCATGGACGCTGGCGTCCCTCGCCCCACGCCTGCGCCCATCCGCTGGGTGACGAGCTCTTCCTGATTCACCGCCCCAGCGGCGCCATTCATCGCCTCAACGCCAGCGGTCACGCCGTCTGGGCCCTGCTGGCCGAGGAGGCGCTCTCCCTCGACGAACTCGCCGACTGCCTGGCCGAGCATCTCTCCCAGCCCCGCGCGACGGTGACCCGCGACCTTCGCGCCCTGCTGGGCGCCTCCTCGAGGCCGGCCTGGTGGTACCCGCCGAGGCCCTCGCCGCCGCCTCCTAGCGAAGGCTCGTCTCGGTATTTTCCGAGCCGCCGGCATAACGGCGATAGAAGGCCGCCAGCTCGGCGGCCCTGGCGTCCTCGTGCCAGCGCCGCGCCTGGGCCCGGCCGCGACGCGACAGCTCGGTGGCCAGGCTCGGGTCGGCCAGCAGGCGGTTGACCTTGGCGGAGAAGTCGTCGGCATCCTCCCCGGCGATCAGGCAGCCCTGCCCCTCCTCCAGTACCTCCCGGGTGCCCATGACCGCCGTGGAGACCACCGGCGTGCCCAGGGCCAGGGCCTCCAGCAACACCAGCCCCTGGGTCTCGGTGCGCGAGGCGAAGACGAAGGCGTCGGCGGCGCGGTAGGCGGCCTGCAATGGGCCGTCACGATCCAGGTAGCCGAGGAAGTGCACCGCATCGGCCACGCCCAGTGCCTCGGCCCGGCGGGCCAGCGCCTCCCGGGCCGGGCCCTCGCCGGTAATCACCAGATGCGTCTCGGGATGCGCAGCCAGCACCCGCGGCAAGAGCCCGATCAGGAAACCGATATTCTTCTCATGGGCGGTGCGGCCGACGAAGAGCAGCAGGCGTGCCCGCCGCGGCAGGCCATAGCGGGCGCGAAAGTCCCCCGGTAGCCTGGCGCGGGCGAAGGCTTCCAGGGCCAGGCCGGTGGGAATCACCGCCAGGGGCGTGGTGACGCCATAGCGCACGAGGACCTCGGCCATGGCCCGGGAGGGGGCCACCAGGGCGTGCAGCTGTCGGCACTGGCGCACCGAGAGGCGCCGGGCGGCGAAGCGCAGCCAGGGCCGCGGCAACCAGCGCACATAGTGGTGCAGGTACTCCTCGAAGAGGGTGTGGTAGCTGGCCACCACCGGGATGCCCAGGCGCCGACCCAGGGCCAGGCCGGCGTAGTGGGCCACGAAGGGCGTATGCACATGGATCAGGTCGAAGGACTCTTCCGCGAGCGTCTCGGTCAGGGCCAGCACCCGGCGGTAGCGCATCAGGCGATCCTCCGGGTCGCCGGGCACCCCGCGGGAGGCGATGCGCCGGATCCCCGGCTCGTCCACCTGGCCCACCGGGTAGTCCGGGCAGATCAGGGTCACCTCGTGGCCCTGGCGCTCCAGGGCGCCGCGGAAGCTGGCGATGGAGGTGGAGACGCCGTTGACGCGGGGAAAGTAGACGTCCGAGAGCATCAGCAGCTTCATGGCGGGCCTGCGTGGCGGGAGGGGCAGGCGTTATCCTCGCCCCGCGCCATGACGTGGCGGTGACAGGCTACGAGCCAGCCGGGACACGCTATGCTGAAAGCGATCGAGGCGTGTGGCCTCTCGCTATCCAAGGAGACTATCGATGTTGGAATTCATTTCCCATCCGGCGGAGCATGTCGTGGCCCTCAAGATCGGCGGCGTCGTCACCGCCTCGGAGCTACAGCAGGCCATCGATGCCATCGAGGCCGCCAAGCGCGACCATTCCAGGATCAGCATGCTGGCCGAGCTCGACGATATGCGCTGGATGACCCTGACCGCCCTGCTCAAGGATATCGGCTACGGCCTGACCCAGCTCGGCGACCTCAAGCGCTACCACCGCGCCGCCGTGATCACTGACAAGGAGTGGATCAAGCATCTCGCCCACCTGGAAGACCGGCTGTTCAAGGCCATGGAGATTCGCACCTTCCCCAGCCGCGACTATGCCGCCGCCATGGCGTGGGTCGGCGAGCTGCCCCAGGGCGCCCACGAGAACCCCGAGGACGACGGCTACCACGGCGCCTGATGGCCAGATCCATAATCAAAGATAAGTTAAATTAGAGTATTGCGCTCGCTGCCCGCCTACAGCACTCTATGGCCCGTTCGGTGCGCCTGCTCCAGGGATGGGTCCTATCCCCGATGCATCATTCTCGACATGGCAGGCCGTGCCGGAGACGGTATCGCCGTCGCCAGCCGTGCTGGCTGGCAGGGAGATATAGAAAATCATCAACAAGGACGATGGCCATGCGCTTCCGCGCTACTCTTACTGCCGCTGCCCTGTGCAGCACTACCCTTCTCGCCGGTTGTGAAACCCTTTCGACCGATGCCATGCTGCAGGCCGGCATGACCTCCATGCAGGTCGCCACCCTGAGTGACGAGGAAGTCAGGAGCATGTCGGATCAGGCCTGTGCCCAGATGGACGCCGAGGCTCAAATCGCCAGCCCCGACTCGGTCTACGGCCAGCGCCTGGCAACCATTGCCAGCAACCTCGGCGACCAGATCGATGGTGTCCCGGTCGACTACCAGGTCTACCTGATCGATGAGCCCAATGCCTGGGCCATGGCCAATGGCTGCGTGCGCGTCTATAGCGGCCTGATGGACATGATGACCGACAATGAGGTCGAAGGTGTCCTGGGCCATGAGCTGGGCCACGTGGCGCTGGGGCATAGCAAGACGACCATGCAGACGGCCTATGCCGCCTCGGCCGCACGCGGCGCCCTGGCGTCTTCCAGTAACGCCACGGTTGCCACGCTCTCCGGCTCTCAGTTGGGTGATCTCGGCGAGAAGTTCATCAACGCCCAGTTCTCCCAGAGCCAGGAGACTGCCGCAGACAACTTCTCCTTCGACTTGCTGGGGGAACGAGGCGTCTCCCGCGAGGGCCTTGTCACCGCATTCGAGAAGCTGGCCAGTCTCGATGGTGGCGAGGGTTCCATTCTCTCCTCCCACCCGGGATCGAGTGACCGCGCCGAGAACATGCGCGACCGCCTCAACGCCGAGCGCTAAGCGCTCTCCGGCGAGGCATCCCCTGCCTCGCCGGTATTTTTCTCTCCCTGTGCAAAATTCGACGCCCCGTGCTGGATAACATCGGCTGAGACCTGGGCGTTAGCAACCCAACGCCGGTTGAGCTAGGGTGAGGATTATTGCTAGGCACAGGGTGGTAGGGTCAATGGTGGATAACGACCCAACGCAGCCAGTCCGGAAAAGGCAGCGGGCACGTTCATCGGTGTTATACAGCATGCACGATGACCGGTGTTATGTAGCCGAGCCATACTTAATGTTTCGATGTTTCAGTGAATTAGGAGCTCTGCGTGCGCGCGGAATAACATTTTTGAACGTGCGTGCTCGTTCAAGTCAATAAATGAGCGCGCTGTCTAATACCTGTTATGACTAAGGAAAGCAACGTGCAGAAAAAGGAAGTTTCGGAGTACATTCTTGACCAATACCGGGGAGTAGTAGCGGTCGATGCTTGGGGAGAGCAGTCGTTCTTCTACAACCCAGACCGGCGACTTCCTCGAGGCGTTTATTTTGCAACACTCAAGGACAAGGATGGGGATAATGACAAGGGTTCGAATCTCAGTCGTGAGGGCGTGTTCCGCTTCAATTTCGGCATAAGTAAATCGTCCTACGAAGACGCATTGGGGAAAAGGCCTGCCAGGCCCGCTGCGGGTGGGGTGGTGAATACGGGCCATAATTTCACCGAGTTAAATACGCTGTTACCGCACCCGGTGTATGCATGGATGTCTTGGGTATGTGTTCTCAATCCCGACAAAGCCATGATTCAAGAGTTGGAACCATTGCTGAATGAGTCCTATGATCTTGTGGTCAAGAAGTATGCTAAACGCATCAAGTCATAACCATGCCAGTCACGGCGACGACTTTTACATTGCGGCTTCGCCTCCATTCCAAAGCCGCGCGTGCTGAGTGGCGTTGAGGCTGTAGCAAAACCCTGTCCACGCCCGGTAGGATGAGGAAAAGGCAACGGAGAGCCGCCGGCATGCCCAGGTTCAAGCCCTATGACTACGATCAGCACGCTCTGGTCGCCATCAACTACCTGGAACAGCTGCAACCAGGCACGTTTGAGCATGCGGTGCACTACCTGATCGAACACAAGCTGGACCTATCGATGTTCCATCCCAGCTACTGCAACGACGCCACCGGTCGTTGTGCCTACGATCCGGCGATCCTGCTCAAGATCATCCTGTTCGCCTATTCCAAGGGCATCACCTCCAGCCGGGAAATGCAGTGGTGTTGCGAGACCAATATCCTGTTCAAGGCGCTGTCCTGCGATACCGTGCCGCATTTCACCACGCTCGCCCGATTCGTCAGCGGTCACGCGGATGAGATCGAAGCCCTGTTCGAGCAGGTTCTGCTGGTCTGCCACGAGCAGGGCCTGCTGGGCAACGAACTCTTCGCCATCGACGGGTGCAAGATGTCGTCCAATGCAGCCAAGGAGTGGTCTGGCACCTTCAAGGAACTCGGCGAGAAACGTGACAAGCTGCGCCGCTTGATTCGCCACCATCTGGAGGAGCACTTCCAGCGCGACAAGGCGGAGACCGAGGCAGAGATGGCACGGGATATCCGCCATGCCAAGATGATCCTCTCCCTCGACAGAGCCATGACCAAGGTAGACCGGTTCCTGAATACGCAGCGCCCCCGGCAGGGGAAGGGCAAGCGCATCCATGAGGTGAAGAGCAACCTCACCGACAACGAAAGTGCCAAGATGACGACCGGGAAAGGCACGATCCAAGGCTATAATGGGGTAGCGGCAGTCGACAAGAAACACCAGATCATCATTGATGCCCAGGCCTTTGGCGAAGGCCAGGAGCACCATACGCTCAGGCCGGTACTGGACAGCATCGTGCAGCGTTACCGACGGCTGGGCATCAGCCCTAACATCTACCGGGACGGCACCGTGGTGACCGCGGATACCGGCTTCGCCAACGAAGCCAACATGCGCTATCTGCACGAACAGCAGATCAATGGCTACATTCCCGATAACCGGTTTCGTAGCCGCGACCCCAAATTCAGCGCCCAGAAAGCCAAATACGGGAAACGTCATCAGGACAGCCGGCCCTCCAGCCGGAAGTCGATCATGCCGGCCAGTGAATTCCAGTTCGATCCGGTGACGATGACCTGCATTTGTCCGGCCGGTGAGTCCCTTACCTACCGGGGCCAGCGGGAGGCCGAGAATGGAAAGAACCGAGCTCACTTCGAGGGCCGATTGCTGCAGTGCCGTCACTGCCCGAAGAAACATCAATGCATGCAGAACCCTGCCTCGGCGGACCACCGCAACGGAGCGGGTCGGCAGGTATCATTCACCATCGAGAATAAAGGCTTGCCTAGCTACACTGATTGGATGAAACACCGGGTGGACAGTCAGTATGGTAAAGAGGTCTATAGCCACCGAATGTCGGTGGTGGAGCCGGTGTTTGGCAACATTGGTACGAACAAGGGACTTGACCGATTTAGCCTGAGAGGCCGGAAAAAGGTCCAGGGGCAATGGCAGCTATACTGCCTGATACACAACATCGAGAAGCTCGCCAATTATGGTCGATTAGGCAAGTGATATAGGGGCTGGTAGGCCTGAAAATGGCTGCTAAAAACTGGTGATGAGCGCTTTGACATCACCAAAGAGCCAAAATGGTCAGTTAGGCTCCGTGGTCAAGATAATCGTTCGTTTGGTGCTCGGCACAAGAATTCAGAACACAGGCGGTGGGAATGGCTCAGAATCGGGTTTTTCTACAGCCTCGTTAGCTGTACGATGATAGGAGATAACCTGATGAGTGAGGATTTTTCTGGATGTAAACTTGCCTACATATTCAATGGTCAGTTGTTAGTTTATAAACGTGATAATTTTCCAGATATACCGTTCCCAGGCCTGTGGGATTTCCCCGGCGGCGGCCGAGAAGGATTCGAGTCACCAGAAGAGTGCGTATTGCGAGAGTTACAGGAAGAGTTCTCCATTATCTTACCCGTTTCGAGATTTGTATATAAAAAGAAAGTTCCGAGTCACAGCAATAAAGGGAGCTCCTTCTTTTTTGTAGCCCAAGGCGAGCAGTGCGAAATCGATTCTATTTCCTTTGGCAACGAAGGACAGCATTGGAAATTAATGCCAATAGACGACTATTTGTCTCATCCAGAAGCTATACCGGCATTAATAACAAGGTTGAAGGGGTATCTTGACCAATGAAATTGGCTAACAAGGCCAAGCAGCTTCGCGCACTTCGTGCGCTGGACCTCGCTTCGCTCGGCCGCTGTTGGCAACGTTCTGCGGCTTAACAATCTCCTGGGAGCCTCCACTATGTTGGATCTTTACATGTGCAATCAACCCATATACGACCTCACCGATCCAGCGAGTAGCCTCGTGAGTGACGCTACACTGGACTTTGGCATCACCATTCCTTACTACAACGGACAACAGGCGTTTCGCACGGGGGGGCGGTTCGGTGGCGGCGGCCAATCTCCGGTTCTAAGTACGCCCAAGATTGAGATTAAACAAGACTCGCAGGGAAATCTACCGAAGGGGTACGAATGGAGAGGGATAATGACAGAAGAGGCCAAACACAACATCGAATGGGAAATCCACCTCATCCCGCCACCTCAAAATGGGCGGTACTGGGAGTGTGAGACTAGCAACAAGGGGGTGCAGCTTTGGTCTTTTATCCAGTCGCTGTACATACATAATCGGACGTCGATATCCCAAGATTGTCACAAATGGCTGACTGATGAAAGCTACAAGCAGTGCTTTTTGTCCTCTAGAAATTTGAAGGTGAGGGTATTCCCGGAGCCGGACGCGCAGGCCTTCATGAATCACCTACGTGCGCATGAATATCAACACGTAGAAGACCATGCATGGTTGACGTACGAGATACTCGGTCCGCTTGATGAATGGCAGCAGGCAAACAGGGATACGGTGTTCATTGCGAGTTCTAAATACGCCATGGCAGCTGTCAATATCGCAGGGACTGCGGAGACGGCGAACCGAATCATGGACTATTGGCAGCGCGCTCTCGAACGAAGTGGAGATCTCTATCACAATTCGCAAGCCGGGGCACATCCAGTTCTTCAGATACGGCGCATCGCACGAGAAAATGACATTCGATCTACCTGTGTGATCGATTTCACGATAAAACCGGCCCAGGTACTGAGATACAAAGGATTCGACTTAGACGATCCACGGCCCCATGGGTGGCATCTGAAAAAAGTCTTTAATGTCGCAACCGGTCGGCTCGGTGGGAATGAACCGCAATTGGACTATCGAAATACCGATCAGAACAATCGTCGTATAGTCAACTTCGGCCATATGATTGAGTGTCAGAACTCGAATTACCTGGCACTTGACGACCCAGAGTCTAGCGATGACAATACTTTTGGCTCTTTATTCGATGAGGAGGAGAAACAGTAAGTGCACATGCCGCCGCAGAACAAGGCATTCCAACGGACTCGCTGAAGCTCGCCGGTGAAATTCACGTTATATGAGCGTATTCTGAGCGCCCGCTCTTGGCCGAAAGCAGTCCTTCCTTCTCACTCCCGGCTTGCATATAAGCCGGGGTGATTATGACCATCCTCCCCCCATCACACCTCACACAGGGTATTCCATTCGCGAGTGGACGAGGGGCCGGCCTGGGGCTGGTGGGGGCCTTTATCGGCCCCCTGGTGCCCCGGGCCGTTGGGTCGCCATCCACTAGGCTTATGGTGATGGGGTTAGAGGCTACCGGGAGGCGGATATGGACGAAGACCTGAGCGGGATGACGCGCGAGCAACTGCAGGATGAGGTCAAGAAACTGCGCCAGGCGATCCGTGAGCATCGGAACTGCAGCGGTCATGACCTCTGCTGGCATCATCCGGCGCTCTGGGGCCTGCTGCCGGAGAAGACGGATCCGCTGCCGGTGGTGCCGGAATGGCCAGAGTTCCTGCGGGGCTGCATCCGGTATCGCCAGTCCCTGGACGAGCAGGTGCCTGACGCTCCGCGCTCCAGCGAGCCCTATGAGGAGTGATCGATATCACGGGAGGTCATCATGCTTGGCGCCATCGCGGGCGATATCATCGGCTCGGTGCATGAAGGGGCCGGCACCAAGCACCGGAATTTTCCGCTCTTCACGCCGCATAGCACCTTTACCGACGACAGCGTGCTCTGCGTGGCGGTGGCGGAGGTGCTGCTGCACGGCGGCGACTTCGTCGATGCCTACCACGACTACTTCCACCGCTACCCGGATGCCGGCTTCGGCGGCGGCTTTATGCGCTGGGCGGCGGCCCGGGAGCGGCGGCCCGGGAGCGGCGGCCCTACTACAGCTGGGGCAACGGCTCGGCCATGCGGGTGCCGCCGGTGGGTTTCGCCGCCCGGAGCCTGGAGGAGGCGCTACGCCTGGCCAGGGCGAGCGCCGAGGTGACCCATGATCACCCCGAGGGGATTCGTGGCGCCCAGGCGGTGGCGGCGGTGATCTTCCTGGCGCGCCAGGGCGCCGACAAGGCGAGCCTGCGCGACGAGGTGGAGGGGCGCTTCGGCTATGACCTCTCCCGCTCCCTGGACGAGATCCGCCCCGGCTATCGCTTCGACGTCTCCTGCCAGGGCTCGGTGCCCCCGGCGATCCTCGCCTTCCTGGAGGCCGATGACGTTGAGGCGGCCATCCGCAATGCCATCTCATTGGGCGGCGACGCCGATACCCAGGCCTGCATGGCCGGCGCCATGGCCGAGGCCTTCCATGGCGGCCTGCCCGAGGCGCTGCGCCGGGAGACCCTGGCCCGGCTGCCCGATGACCTGAGCCGGGTCGTGGCGGCCTTCGAGGCGCGCTTCCCATTACCTGATGCCGGATGACGGCGGGGCTTCAGGGCGCTCCGATCAGCAGCCGGCGCAGCTCGCCGTGGCGCTCCGGGTGGGCCACCAGCAGGCTATGCCACTCGGTGGGATCGGCCTCGCCGGCCAGGTCGCTGACCGCGCAGCCCGCCTCCCGGGCGATGACGATGCCGGCGGCGATATCCCACAGATCGAGCCTGGCGCCCTGGGAGAAGAAGCCGTCGACCCGGCCCAGGGCCACATAGGCGACCTCGAGGGCCGCCGAGCCGGGGACGCGGATGCCCGCCACCCGTGGCATCAGGGCGTTGAGCTGGGCCAGGCTGGTCGCGCAGTCGCCCTTGGCGTGGTAGGGCAGACAGGTGGCCAGCAGCATTTCGGTCAGCGGCCGCGCGGGGGGCAAGGCGACGGGCCGCTCATTCAGGAAGGCGCCTCGGCCGCGCACCGCCCAGAGCATCTCGTCCAGCAGTGGCTGATAGACCACCCCCTGGGTCAGGGCGTCGCCCTCGCGCACGGCAATGGAGACCGAGAAGTGGGGCAGCCGGTGCAGGAAGTTATTGGTGCCGTCCAGGGGGTCGATAATCACCGTGAGATTCCCGCCCTCGCCGGGGCTCGCCCCCGTCTCCTCGCCGAGGAAGCCCACCTCGGGGTGGGCCTGGCGAATGGTCTCGATAATGGCCTGCTCGGCGGCCTTGTCGTAGTGGGTCACGAAGTCGGAGGGGCCCTTGTGCTCGAGTGCGATGGGGCCGCCACCTTGGTAGCCCTCGCGCAGCAGCTCGCCGGCCGCCCGGGCGGCCTGCTTGAGGGTGTCGATCAGTTCCGGGGCGTAAGGCATGGCAAGGCTCCTTGGTGGATGGACGAGGCCCCCAGCCTGGGGCAGGAAGGTGACGCCGGCATGTCGGGGGGAGGCGTCACGCCCTTGTCATAAGGATGGCGCAGGCTACGGCCCTCACTGACACCCGGGCCATTGGAGGATGCCATGCGCCTCGCCCTCTTCGACCTCGACGATACCCTGCTGGACGGCGACTGCAGCGAGCTGTGGAACGCCTGGATGATCGAGCGTGGCTGGATCGCCGCGCCGGGGGAGTTCCTGATGCGCACCCAGGTCATGCATGCCGCCTATCATGCCGGCCGTCTCCGCCTGGAGGAGTACCTGGCCCTGACCCTGTCGCCCCTGGCCGGGCGCCGTGAGGAGGAAGTGCGCGCCGAGGTGGCGGCCTTCGTTGAGGCGCGTATCGCGCCCCGGCTGTTCGCCCAGGGGCGTGCCCGGGTGGCGGAGCATCGCGCCCGGGGCGACCGGCTGCTGATGGTCTCCGCCTCGTCGCGGCATCTGGTGGCGCCGGTGGCGGCGGCACTCGGCATCGCGGAGGTGATCGCCGTGGAGCCGGCGATGGACGGCGGTCGCTATACCGGCGCCACCACCGGGGTGCTCTCCTATCGCGGCGGCAAGGTGACCCGACTGGAGGCCTGGCTGGCGGAGCAGGACGTCGTCGCCAGCCACCTCAGCTTCTATTCCGACTCCCATAACGACCTGCCGCTGCTCAGCCGGGTGGATCGCCCCGTGGCGGTCAACCCCGACCCGGTGCTGGCCGAGGTGGCCCGCGCCGAGGGCTGGCCGCGGCTCGACTGGCGCACCCCCCTGGCCCTGACCGGCTAGCCTACACTAACCCCTTGTTTGTCATGGTTTTGCCATCGCCTTGCCGCATCCTTGTGGTTTTCCATGGCAACGAGTGCGGGCATGACATCGAGCGAGCGACACCTGCTGGAGGCGATCATCGCCGGGGAGCAACTGACCCCTTACTTCCAGCCCATCGTCGATATGGGACGGCGCTGCATCCACGGCTACGAGGCCTTGATTCGCGGCCCGGAGCAGTCGCCGCTGCATTCGCCCCAGCGGCTCTTCGAGATCGCCATGCAGGCCGGGCGCCTGGTGGAACTCGACCTGCTGTGTCGGCGCCTGGCCATCGAACGCTTCGTGGCCCTGGGGCTGGAAGGCAAGCTGTTCCTCAATGTGATGCCCTCCACCCTGCTGGAGCGCGACTTCCGCGAGGGCCTGACCCTGGCCTACCTGGAGGCGGCCGGCCTGGCGCCGGAGCGGGTGGTGATCGAGCTCACCGAGCACCTGCCCATCGCCGACTACCAGGCGATGCGCCAGGCCATGGATCACTACCGGGAGATGGGCTTCCGGGTGGCCCTGGACGACCTGGGCGCGGGGCACTCCAGCCTGCGTCACTGGGCGGAGCTGCGCCCGGACATGGTCAAGCTGGATCGCCACTTCGTGGCCGGCATCGATGCCTCGGCGGACAAGCGCGAGTTCCTGCGCTCGCTGCTGGACGTGGCGCGCAGCCTGGGCTGCCAGCTGATCGCCGAGGGCGTCGAGACCGCCGAGGAGCAGCGCTGCCTGTGGGAGCTGGACCGCGGCCTGGTGCTGCTGCAGGGCTACTATTTCGCCCGGCCCAGTGCCGAGCCGCCCCGCCGGGTGTCGCCGCTGCTGCCCAGCCATGGCCTGTCGGCCCGTTCGCCGCGGCGCCGCGCCAGCGCCATCGTCGAGCATGTGGCGCCGGTCGCCCCGTCGCTGCCGGTGTTGACCCTGGCCGAGCGCTTCCGCGCCCAGCCGGCGCTGCGCTGCGTGCCGGTGGTGGAGGAGGGGAGGCCACTGGCGGTGGTGCGCCGCCACGAGTTCCTGACCCTCTTTACCAACCCCTATAGCCATGCCCTGCATTCCCGCAGCAAGGTGGGCGAGATCGCCGACCGCCAGTGGCTCGGCGTGACCCAGGAGACGCCCCTGGAGGCCCTGAGTCAGCGCGTCACCGATGTCCGTGGCCTGCAGCAGGAGGACTTCGTGATCGTCGACGACGAGGGCCGCTATCGGGGCATGGGCAATATCATCGACCTGCTGCGGGAGATCACCGCCATCCAGGTGCGCCAGGCGCGCAACGCCAACCCCCTGACCGGCCTGCCGGGCAATATCCTGATCCAGGAGACCCTCGCCGAGCGATTGAGCCAGGGACGGGCCCTGGTGGCGGTCTTCGCCGATATGGATCACTTCAAGGCCTACAATGACGGCTACGGCTATGCCGAGGGGGACCGGATGATCCTGTCGCTATCGCGGCTGCTGCTGGCGCGCCTGGGCGATGCCGATGACTTCCTCGGCCATGTGGGCGGCGACGACTTCATGCTGCTGCTGGGAGGCGACGACTGGCGGGCCACCTGCGAGGCGATCCTCGCCGATTTCGCCGCCCTGGTGCCCGACTTCTATCGCCCCGAACACCGCGCCGCCGGCGGCCTGGTGTGCGAGAATCGCCGGGGCGAGTCGGTCTTCCATCCGCTGGTCAGCCTGTCGCTGGCGGCGCGACCGGTGGCGGCGGGGGAGGCGCTGGCGCCGCCCCAGTTGGCCGCCGAGCTCTCCGAGCTCAAGGCCCAGGCCAAGCGCCGCCCCGGCAACAGCCTCTTCGTCGACCGCCGCCATCACCCGCATCCGACTGGGAGCCTGGCATGAGCGACGCTTACTATCTGCGCCTTACCGATCGCCTGCGCGAGCTGCTCGGCGATCCCGACGCCTGCGTGGAGGGGCGCCTGCCCGCCGAGCGCACCCTGGCGGAGCGTTTCCGGACCACCCGGGTCACCCTGCGTCAGGCCCTGGCCCAACTGGAGGGGGAGGGGCGCATCCACCGCAGCAATCGCCGCGGCTGGTTCGTCTCGCCGGCGCGCCTCGACTATGACCCGACCCGGGACGCCGGCTTCAACGACTATGTGCGCGCCCAGGGGCGCCGCCCGCGTACCGAGGTGCTGCTGACCGACACCCGGCCCCATCCTCCTGCCGCCGAGGCCCTGGGCCTGCCCGCCGACCAGCCGCTCTTTCATATTCGTCGGCGCCGCTTTGTCGACGACCGCGCCGTGCTGGCGGAGTCGCTATGGGTGGTGCCGGAGCGCGCCCCGGGCCTGCTGGAGGGTGACTACGCCTCCCACTCCCTGTGGGGCCAACTGCGCAGCCGCTGGGGCCTGAGCCTGGCGCACCGCTCCCTGCGCCTCTACTCCGAGGCCCTGCCGGAGCGCGAGGCCGCCGAGCTGGGGGTGGCCGCCGGCAGCGCCGGGCTCAGCGTGCGCCGCGCCATCTTCGATGAACGCCGCCGCCCGGTGGAGTACGACGAGGAGCACTGGCTCCATGATGCCCTGTGCATCACCGTGGAGCTGGACGGCAAGGCATAGGGTGGCGCCGCCTGGCGTTCCACGGCCTCCGCTCGTGAATACCCGCAACGGCAAGGTCATTTAGCCTTCATCGAGCCTTCAACTAACCGTCACCGGCTTGTCATCCGGGGTCGCCAGACTTCTGGTCTATACCAGATCAGCAGTCGTTGTCACTCAACCGACCCGGAGAGCCACCATGTCACTGTTTACCCGTTCCCTGCTCGGCGGCGCCGTCGCCCTGGCCATGACCACCGGTGCCCAGGCCGCCACCGAGCTGACCGTCTATACCGCCGTGGAGTCCGACGACCTCCAGAAGTACGCCGAGCGCTTCAACGAGGCGCACCCGGAGATCGAGATCAACTGGGTGCGCGACTCCACCGGGGTGATCACCGCGCGCCTGCTGGCCGAGAAGGACAACCCCCAGGCCGACGTGGTCTGGGGCCTGGCCGCCACCAGCCTGCTGGTGCTGGAGGAGGAGGGGCTGCTCTCCCGCTATGCTCCCGAGGGTGTCGAGGCGCTGGATCCCAAGTTCGTCGACCCGGCGGCCCGCAATGGCCAGGACCCGGCCTGGGTGGGCATGGACGCCTGGGTGGCGGCCATCTGCTACAACACCATCGAGGGCGAGCGCCAGGGCGTGCCCATGCCCACCTCCTGGGAGGACCTGACCCGTCCCGAATACCGGGGCCAGGTGATCATGCCCAACCCCAGCTCCTCCGGCACCGGCTACCTGAACGTGGCCAGCTGGATGCAGCTGTGGGGCGAGGAGGGCGCCTGGGACTACATGGACCGCCTCCACGACAATATCGCCCGCTACACCCACTCCGGCTCGGCACCCTGCAACCTGGCCGCCTCCGGCGAGGCGGTGGTGGGGGTCTCCTTCGCCTTCCGCGGCGCGCGCCTCGAGTCCCAGGGTGCCCCCATCGAGGTGGTCTTCCCCGAGGAGGGGCTGGGCTGGGACATGGAGGCCGCGGCCATCATCGAGGGCGGCGACAACCGCGAGGCCGCCGAGACCCTGCTCGACTGGGCCGCCTCCCGGCAGGCCAACGAGCTCTATAACGAGGGTTATGCGGTCGTCGCCTACCCCGGCGTGGCCCAGCCCATCGACAACTATCCCGAGGATATTGCCGAGCGCATGATCGACGCCGACTTCGCCTGGGCGGCCAATCATCGCGACCGCCTGCTCGAGGAGTGGCAGCGCCGCTACGACGGCAAGTCCGACAGCCAGTAAGTCCCGTCGTCAATGCCCCGGCGCGCGGCGCCGGGGCCAGGAGTTATCCCATGCCTACCCTGACCGCCCCCCTGTCTCCCGCGGCCGGCACCGACCGGGCCGCCGTGGCCGAAGCGGGACTCCATCTCGAGATCCGCGGACTGACCAAGCGTTTCGGCCCGTTCACCGCCCTGGGCGGGGTCGACCTGGCCATCCGCGAGGGCGAATTCGTCTGCTTCCTGGGCCCCTCCGGCTGCGGCAAGACCACCCTGCTGCGGGCCATCGCCGGCCTGGCGCCGCAGAGTGCCGGGCGCATCGTGCAGCGCGGCCGCGATATCTCGCGGCTGCCGCCCCAGGCCCGGGACTTCGGCATCGTCTTCCAGTCCTATGCGCTCTTCCCCAACTTGACGGTGTTCGACAACGTGGCCTACGGGCTGCGCAATCGTCGCGACGACCGCGGCCGGATCCGCGAGCGGGTCGCCGAGCTGCTCGCCCTGGTGGACCTGGCCGGCAGCGAGGCCAAGTACCCGGCGGCGCTCTCCGGCGGCCAGCAGCAGCGGGTCGCCCTGGCCCGCGCCCTGGCCACCGAGCCGGGCCTGCTGCTCCTCGACGAGCCGCTCTCCGCCCTGGATGCCCGGGTGCGGGTGCACCTACGCGGCCAGATCAAGGCCCTGCAGGCGCGCCTGGGGGTGACCACCATCATGGTCACCCACGACCAGGAGGAGGCCCTGGCCATGGCCGATCGCATCGTGGTGATGAATCACGGCACCATCGAGCAGGTGGGCACCCCGGCCGAGATCTACCGCCAGCCGGCCAGCGCCTTCGTGGCGGAATTCATCGGCAGCATGAACTTCCTCGAGGTGCGTCCCGACGGCGCCCATGCCCTGCGCCTGGGCCGGCGTCGCCTGGATTGCCCGGCCCATGACTGCGCCGGCGACGAGCATGCCCGCCTGGCCATCCGCCCCGAGGCGGTCAAGCTGTGTGCCATGAATGAGGGGCTATCGGCCCGGGTCGAGCATATCGAGTTCCTGGGCGCCTTCCTGCGCGTCGGCCTGACCCTGGCGGAGACCGGACAGGCGCTGGTCGCGGATATCGCCGTGCGCGATGCCGAGGCCCTGGGTCTGGCGCCCGGTGCGAGCCTGGGGGTCCTGCTGCCCAGCGAGGCGCTGCGCCTCTATCCGGGCCGGGAGGCGCGGGCATGAGGGTGGCGTTTCCGATGGACGGGTCGCGGTGGCTCTCCGGCGAGGCGCTGGTGCGCCTGGTGGCGCTGCTGGCGGCCCTGGCCCTGCTGGTGGTGGGGCTGCTCTTCCCGCTGGCCAGCATGCTGGTCAAGAGCCTCCAGGACCGCGCCGGCGACTTCGTCGGCCTGGCCAACTTCGCCCGCTATGTGCAGACGCCGGCCCTGATGGGCTCCATCGTCAACTCCCTGACGGTGGCCCTGATCAGTACCGCCCTGGTGGTGGGCCTGGCCTTCCTCTGTGCCTACGGCATCACCCGCACCTGCATGCCCGGCAAGCGGCTGTTCCGCATGCTGGCCGTGCTGCCGATCCTGGCGCCTTCGCTGCTGCCGGCCATCAGCCTGGTCTACCTGTTCGGCAACCAGGGCTGGTTCCGCGAGGCGCTGCTGGGGCAGAGCATCTACGGCCCCATCGGCATCGTCCTGGGCATGTGCTTCTGGATCTTCCCCCATGCGCTGATGATCCTGACCACGGCGCTCTCCACCAGCGACGCCCGCCTCTACGAGGCCGCCGAGGCGCTGGGCACGCCGAAGTGGCGCGGCTTCCTGACCATCACCCTGCCCGGGGCCCGCTATGGGCTGATCTCCTGCGCCTTCGTGGTCTTCACCCTGGCGATCACCGACTTCGGCGTGCCCAAGATCATCGGCGGCCAGTTCAGCGTGCTGGCCACCGATGTCTACCGTCAGGTGGTGGGGCAGCAGAACTTCCAGATGGGCGCCGTGGTCAGCGTGATCCTGCTGCTGCCGGCCCTGGCCTCCTTCGTGGTGGACCGCTGGATCCAGCGCCGCCAGGTGGCCCAGCTCTCCGCCCGGGCGGTGCCCTGGCGGCCCACCCCCAGCCCGCTGCGGGACTGGACCTTCGCGTTGCTCTGCTACGCCGTGGGGGCGGCCATCCTGCTGGTGATCGGCACCGCCATCTACGCCTCCCTGGTGCAGTTCTGGCCCTATGACCTGTCGCTGACCCTCGAGCACTATGCCTTCGAGATGCTGGCCGGCGGCGGCTGGGCGTCTTGGTTCAACTCCCTGAAGCTGGCCTTCTCGGTGGCGCTGATCGGCACCCTGGTGATCTTCTTCAATGCCTGGCTGATCGAGAAGAGCGATGGCTACCGGGTGCTGCGCCAGGGGCTGCACTTCCTGGCCATGCTGCCCATGGCGGTGCCGGGCATGGTGCTGGGCCTGGCCTATATCTTCTTCTTCAACCAGGCCGGCAACCCCCTGAACTGGCTCTACGGCACCCTGGCGATCCTGGTGCTCAATACCCTGGTGCACTTCTATACCGTCTGCCATCTCACCTCGGTGACCGCCCTCAAGCAGCTCGACCCGGAGTTCGAGGCGGTCGGCGCCTCCCTCAAGGTGCCCTTCTGGGTGACCTTCCGCCGCGTGACCCTGCCGGTCTCGCTGCCGGCGGTGCTGGATATCTCGGTGTACCTGTTCGTCAACGCCATGACCACGGTCTCGGCGGTGGTCTTCCTCTACACCAGCGACACCCGGTTGGCCTCGGTGGCGGTGATGCACCTGGACGAGGCCGGCTATTTCGCCAGCGCGGCGGCCATGGCGGTGCTGATCTTCTTCACCTCCCTGGCGGTCAAGCTCGCCCAGGCGGCACTCAGCCATTTGCTGCTGAATCGCGCCCAGGAGTGGCGCCAGGCGGGCTAGGCCCGCCGGTACACAAATTTTTTTGTACGAATCCACTGGTATAGACCAATGCTTGATGCCATGACCGACCCTTACCTGCTGACTCCGGGGCCGCTGACCACCAGCGCCACCGTCAAGGCCGCCATGCGGCGCGACTGGGGCTCCTGGGATAGCGACTTCAACGCCATGACCGCCGAGATCTGCCGGCGCCTGCTGGGCCACGCCAATGCCCGGGACAGCCATGCCTGCGTGCCGCTCCAGGGCAGCGGCACCTTCGCCGTGGAGGCAGCACTCGGCACCCTGATCGATCCGGCGCGCCCCACCCTGGTGCTGAGCAACGGCGCCTACGGCAAGCGCCTGGCCGCCCTGCTCGAGCGCATGGGGCGCCCCTTCGAGGTGCTCGACAGCGGCGACGCCGCCCCGCCCAGCCCCCAGGTGGTCGCCGAGCGGCTGCGGGAAAACCCGGCCATCGGCTATGTGGCGCTGATCCACTGCGAGACCAGCTCCGGCATCCTCAACCCCCTGGCGGCCATCGCCGAGGCGGTGGCCGCCGAGGGCCGCGAGCTGATCGTCGACTCCATGAGCGCCTTCGGCGCCGTGCCGGTGGACGCCCGGCGCACCCCCTTCCTGGCGCTGGTGTCGTCGGCCAACAAGTGCTTCGAGGGCGTACCGGGCTTCGGTTTCGTGATCGCCCGTCGCGATGCCCTGGCGGCCGCCGAGGGCCGCTGTCACTCGCTCTCCCTCGACCTGCACGATCAATGGCGCTACCTGGAGCGCACCGGCCAGTGGCGCTACACGCCGCCCACCCATGTGCTGGCGGCCTTCCTCCAGGCGCTCGATGAGCACGACGCCGAAGGCGGGGTGGCCGGGCGCCTGGCCCGCTATACCGCCAATCGCGACGCCCTGGTGGCGGGCATGCGCCGGCGGGGCTTCGTGACCCTGCTGGAGGATCGCTGGCTGTCGCCGATCATCACCACCTTCCTCAGCCCCGGCCATCCCGGCTTCGACTTCCCGCGCTTCTACGCCGAGCTCAAGGCCCGCGGCTTCATCATCTACCCCGGCAAGCTCACCGAGGTGGAGAGCTTTCGCATCGGCAGCATCGGTCGCCTCGATGCCGCCGTAATTACCCAACTGCTGGAGGCCGTGGACGCGGCCCTGGCCACCCTGGGCGTGGATGACTGCCGTCCCGCCGCCTGATTCACCGGAGAGACCCCGATGCACTATCAATCCCCCGACCGCCTGCAGTGCGCCATCCTCGACTGGGCCGGCACCGTGGTGGACTTCGGCTCCTTCGCCCCCACCCAGATCTTCGTCGAGGCCTTCGCCGAGCTGGGCGTCGCGCTCAGCCTGGAAGAGGCCCGCGGGCCCATGGGCATGGGCAAGTGGGAGCATATCCGCACCCTCTGCGATGTCCCGGCCATCGCCGCGCGCTTCGAGGCGGCGGTGGGGCATGCCCCCAGTGACGCCGACGTCGATGCGCTCTACGAGCGTTTTATGCCGCTGCAGATCGCCAAGATCGGCGCGCACTCGGCGTTGATTCCCGGGGCGCTCGAGGCCATCGCCGCGCTGCGCGAGCGGGGCCTGAAGATCGGCTCCTGCTCCGGCTACCCCGCCGTGGTGATGGAGCAGGTGGTGGCCCGGGCCCGGGACAATGGCTATATGGCCGATCACGTGGTCGCCAGCGACGAGGTGCCCAAGGGCCGCCCGCACCCGGCCCAGGCGCTGGCCAACGTGATCGCCCTGGGCGTGAGCGACGTGGCCGCCTGCGTCAAGGTGGACGACACCGCACCGGGCATTCTCGAGGGGCGCAGCGCCGGCATGTGGACGGTGGCGCTGACCTGCTCGGGTAACGCCCTGGGGCTCGACTACGCCGAGTATCGCGACCTGGACGCGGCCGAGCTGGCCGAGCGTCGCGGGCGCATCGAGGCGCAGTTCGCCCCCTCCCGGCCGCACTTTATGATCGACACCCTCGCCGAGCTGCCGGCGGTGGTGGCCGAGATCGATGCCCGCCTGGCCCGCGGCGAGCGGCCGTAAGGGTGGCCAAGATCGACACCCCCTCTGACCCGAGCCCGCGGCGAGCGGCCATGACGTTGGCCACGATATTGGCCATGGTGGTGGCCGAGAGCGATGCCCCTCTGGTTCGAACCCGCGGGGAACGGCCGTGAGTCCTGCCGTTCTCGGCCTGGTGCTGGTCTCGGTGTGCCTGCACGCCGGCTGGAACCTGCTGGGCAAGCGGCGCGCGCCATCCCTGGCCTTCTTCACCCTGGCCATCGCCGCCGGGGGCCTGGCGCTCAGCCCCCTGCTGCTGCTGGGGCCACCCCTGGCGAGCCTGCCGGCGAGCTTCTGGGGCTGGCTGGCCGCCTCGGGGCTATGCCAGATGCTCTACATGGGCGGCCTGGCCTGGGCCTATGCCCGGGGCGAGGTGAGCGTGCTCTATCCCCTGGCCCGGGCCCTGCCGGTGGTGCTGGTGCCCCTGGTGGCGGTGGGGCTGCAGGGCCGTCACGAGCTGGCGGGGGGCGATCTCTTCGGCATGGGGCTGATCCTGGCCGGCGCCCTCTGCCTGCCCCTGGCCGGGGCCCCGCGGCTGGCCAGTTACCTGACCCCGGCACTGGGTTTCGCCCTGCTGGCGGCGCTGGCCACGGCGGGCTACTCGCTGATCGACGCCCAGGCCCTGGCGCTGATGGTGGGGACCGGTGTGTCGCCGCTGGCCGCCGGGGCGGTCTTTATGGTGCTCCAGGCCCTGGTGACCCCGCTCTGGGCGCTGCCGCTGCTCCTCGCGCTGCCCGCCGAGCGGCGTCGCCTGCCGGGGCTCTGGGCCGAGGAGCGCCTCGGCCTGCTGGTGACCGGGCTGATGATCACCGCCACCTATGGCCTGGTGCTGGTGGCCCTGGCGCAGAGCGATGCGGTGAGCCATATCGTCGCCCTGCGTCAGCTCTCCATCCCCCTGGGGGTGATGCTGGGCATCCTCTGGCTGAAGGAGCGCCCCGCCCCGGCCAAGCTGATCGGCACCGCCATCATGCTGGCGGGACTCTGGCTGGTGGCCCTGGGCTGAGTCGGAGTGAGCCGGAGGGGCGCCGCCCCGGCCACTGCATCGAAGATCAGCCACCGTCATCATGCTGGCGGGACTCTGGCTGGCGCCCGCTTTCTTTCAACGTTAGTTGCCATACAATATGGCGGTGATCAAAATAATCCACCGGCCCGGGAAGCACGGCCGGTCTTCCTCGCAAGGACACGCCATGTCATCCAGCTCCGCTTTCACCAAGTTCGCCGCCGGCCTGGCCGGTGCCGCCCTGCTCAGCGCCGCCTTCTCGGTTCAGGCCCGCGAGCTCTCCATCTCCACCGTGCTCTCCGACGCCTTCCCCTGGGGCCAGGCCGCCGAGAAATGGGCCGAGCTGGTGGAAGAGCGCAGCGAGGGGCGCCTCACCATGCGGGTTTACCCCAATGCCCAGCTGGTGGCCGGCGACCAGACCCGCGAGTTCTCCGCCATGCGCTCCGGGCTGATCGATGCCGCCGTGGGCTCCACCATCAACTGGTCGCCCCAGGTGCCGGAGCTCAACCTCTTCTCGCTGCCCTTCCTGCTGCCCGATGAGGCGGCGGTGGATGCGGTCACCGGCGGCGAGGCCGGGGAGGCAATCTTCGCGGCCATCGAGTCCCGGGACGTGGTGCCCCTGGCCTGGGGCGAGAACGGCTTCCGCCAGGTCTCCAATTCCCGTGGTGCCATCGCGGCCCCGGAGGACCTGGAGGGCCTGAAGATCCGCGTGGTGGGTTCGCCGCTCTTCCAGGACACCTTCAGCGCCCTGGGCGCCGATCCCACCCAGATGAGCTGGACCGATGCCCAGCCGGCGCTGACCACCGGCGCGGTGGATGGTCAGGAGAACCCCCTCTCGGTCTTCGACGTGGCGCGCATCGACCAGGTGGGCCAGGAGCACCTGACCCTGTGGAACTATATGAACGATCCGTTGATCTTCGCCGTGAACCGCCGGGTCTGGGAGTCGCTGGACGAGGCGGACCGCGAGATCCTGCGCGAGGCGGCGGTGGATGCCGGCGAGTGGGAGATCGCCATGACCCGCGAGCAGGAGGCCGAGCGCCTGGCCGCCATCCGCGAGCGCGGCGTCGAGGTCACCGAACTGAACGAGGCCCAGTATCGGGCCTTCGTCGAGGCCACCGAGAGCGTCCACCAGGAATGGGTGCCGCAGGTCGGCGAGGCGCTGGTGGAGGCCGCGCGTCAGGCCGTCGAGGCGCGCTGAGCGTCGCACTTTCCTACCCGGAGTGTCGGCCGGCCCCTGGGCCGGCCTTTTGCATGAGGTCGTCATGAAACCTTCCCCCGATGCGCGGCCGGAACGCTGGCTGGCGTCCCTGGCCCTGGTGATCATCGCCCTGATCAGCCTGGCCAACGTGGTCACCCGCTACCTCAGTGGCGGCTCCCTGGCCTTCACCGAGGAGTTCTCGGTGTTCCTGCTGGTGGTCTTGACCTTCGGCGGCGCCGCGGTGGCGCTGCGCCGTAACGGCCATATTCGTATCGGCCTGCTGGAGCGGGCCCTGCCGTGGGGCCCGCGCCGGGCCCTGATCTTCCTGCAGTGGGCCTGTGGCGTCACGCTGCTGGGGCTGATCACCTGGTTCGGCGCCAAACTGGCCTGGCAGGAGTACCAGTGGCGGTCGCTGTCGCCGGGGCTCGGCCTGCCCCAGTGGTGGTATATCGCCTGGTTGCCGCTGCTCTCGGCGGCGATGCTGATCCGCCAGACCCAGCAGACCCGGGACCGCCTGCGCGGGAGGCTCGACGATGAGTCCTGATCTGTGGATGCTGCTGGCCTTCGCCGGCCTGTTGATCGCCGGGGTACCGGTGGCCTTCTCCCTGGGCCTGGCCGGGGCCGTGGGCATCCTCAGCGGCCTGCCGCCGATGATGCTGGCGACCCTGGGCACCAACACCTACAACAGCATCGCCAAGTACCCGCTGATCGCCATCCCGCTGTTTATCCTCACCGGCCTGATCTTTGAACGTTCCGGGGTGGCGCTGCGCCTGGTGCGCTTCGCCCAGGCGCTGATTGGCCCCCGTCACGGCGGCCTGGCCCTGGTGGCGGTGCTGGTGTGCATGATCATGGGCGGCATGAGCGGCTCGGGGCCGGCGGATGCCGCCGCCGTGGCCATGGTGATGCTGCCCAGCATGACCAAGGCGGGCTACCCGAAACCCTTCTCGGCGACCCTGATCGCCGCCTCGGCCTCCACGGCGATCCTGATCCCGCCCTCGGTGGCGCTGATTCTCTACTCCATCGTGGTGCCCGGGGTCGACCTGCGTGCGCTCTTCGCCGCCGGGCTCTTTCCCGGCATCCTCGCCGGCCTGGCGCTGCTGGTGCCGGCGCTGCTGGTGGCGAAGCGCTTCGGCTGGGAGGGCGGCAACGCGGCGCAGGGCGTCGAGCGGCTGCGGGTGGGGGAGACCTTTAAGCAGGCGCTGCCGGCGCTGTTCGCCCCGGTGCTGATCCTCGGCGGGCTGCGCTCGGGGCTCTTCACCCCCACCGAGGCCGCCGTGGTGGCGGTGGCCTATGGGGTGGTGATCGGCCTCTTCGTGACCCGCGAGCTCGGCTGGCGCGACCTCTGGGCGCTGTTCGGCGAGGCGGCGGTGATCTCCGGGGTGGTGATGCTGATCATCGCCCTGGCCGGCATCTTCGCCTGGGCCGGCACCATGCTCGGCACTTTCCGCGGGCTGGCCGAATGGATCATCGGCCTCACCGACAACGGGGTGCTGCTGCTGATCCTGATCATGTTGGCGGTGCTGGCCGCCGGCATGCTGCTGGACGCCATCTCCATCTACCTGATCCTGATGCCGGTGCTGATCCCGGTGATGCAGCATTTCGAATGGAATCCGGTGTGGTTCGGCATCCTGCTGGCGATGAATATCGCCATCGGTCAGTTCACCCCGCCGGTGGCGGTGAACCTGATGGTGACCACCGAGGTGGCCAGGATCCGCCTGGAGCAGACCGTCGGCTGGGCGCTGCTCTTCGTGGCGGCCATGGCCGGTGCCCTGGCGCTCGTCGCGATCTTTCCCGAGATCGCCCTCTGGCTACCGCGGGTACTGGGCTATAACGTGGGCTAAGGAGCAAGGAGCAAGGAGCAAGGAGCAAGGAGCAAGGAGCAAGGAGCAAGGGCCAGGAACGCGAGTGCGGGGCGCCCGGGTTGAACTGGCGCCCCGCGCCCCCCACCTTTAAGGCATCGCCCACTTTCCCACCCCGGAGTTGAGATGACTTCCACCGTACTGATCACCGGCGCCAATCGCGGCGTCGGCCTGGCCCTGGCCCGCCACTACCACGCCGCCGGCTGGGCGGTGATCGGGGTCTGCCGCAGCGGCGGCGAGGCGGCCGCCGAGCTCGGCGAGATCGCCGAGACGCTGATCGAGGGCATCGACGTGACCCGCCCCGAAGACGTCACCCGGCTGCAACGGGAGCTGGTGGGGCGCCGCCTGGACCTGCTGATCAACAACGCCGGCCTGCTCAAGGACGAGGCGCTGGGGACCATCGACTTCGACTCGATTCGCGAACAGATGGAGATCAACGCCTATGCGCCGCTGCGGGTCAGCGAGGCGCTGCTGGGCAACCTGGGTGAGGGCGCCAAGATCGCCAATATCACCAGCCGCATGGGGTCCATCGCCGACAATGACTCCGGGGGCCGCTACGGCTACCGCGCCTCCAAGGCGGCCCTCAACGCCTTCGGCAAGTCCCTGGCGGTGGACCTCAAGCCCCGCGGCATCGCCGTGGCCCAGATCCACCCCGGCTATGTGAAGACCCGCATGGTCAACTTCGGCGGCCTGATCGACGCCGAAGAGGCCGCCGCCGGTATCGCCCAACGCATCGAGGAACTCACCCTGCGCACCAGCGGTGGCTTCTGGCACAGCAGCGGCGAGGCACTGCCCTGGTAGCGCAACTGACCCGTCCTCGCCCAAGGTCGCCTGGGGTGGCGTGAGGATTCGCGCTAGGCTCTCCCTGGACTCGACGAGGAGACAGGGATGAACGACTTCTGCAAGCGACTGGATATCGAGGTGCCGATCCTCCAGGCGCCCATGGCGGGCTCCCAGGGTATCGAGCTGGCCCTGGCGGTGGGCGAGGGGGGCGGCCTGGGGGCGCTGCCGGCGGCCATGCTGGATAGCCAGGCCCTGGACGCGGCCCTGGCGCGCCATCGCCGGGAGGGGACGGGGCCCCTCAACGTCAACTTCTTCTGCCATGTGCCACCCGCCCCGGACCCGGCCGCCGAGGCGCGCTGGCGCCGGGCCCTGGCGCCCTACTATCGGGAACTGGGGCTCGATATCGAGGCGGTGCCGGCGGGCCCCGGGCGGCGCCCCTTCGATGCGGCGGCCTGCGAGGTGCTGGAGGCCTATCGGCCGGCGGTGGTGAGCTTTCACTTTGGGCTGCCGGAGCCGGCACTGCTGGACCGGGTCAAGGCCTGGGGCGCCCGGGTCTTTTCCACTGCCACCACCCTGGAGGAGGCGCTGTGGCTCCAGGCCCGGGGCGTCGATGCGGTGATCGCCCAGGGGCTGGAGGCCGGTGGCCATCGCGGCCACTTCCTCGATCACGACCTCACGAAACAGCTGGGCACCTTCGCCCTGCTGCCCCAGTTAGTGGCGGCCCTGGACATTCCGGTGATCGCCGCCGGTGGCATTGGCGATGCCCGCGGCGTGCGGGCGGCCCTGGCGCTGGGCGCCAGCGCCGTCCAGGTGGGCACCGCCTACCTGCTCTGCCCCGAGGCCACCACCGGTGCCGCGCACCGTGCCGCCCTGGCCGGCGAGGCGGCCCGCCATACCGCCCTGACCAACCTCTACTCCGGGCGCCCGGCCCGGGGCATCGTCAATCGCCTGATGCGCGAGCTGGGCCCATTGAGCGACGCCCCGCTGGCTTTCCCCCTGGCCACCGCCGCCATCGCGCCCCTGCGCAGTGCCGCCGAGGCCCGGGGCAGCGGCGATTTCTCACCGCTGTGGGCCGGCCAGAACGTGACCGGCTGCCGGGAGCTTCCCGCCGCCGAGCTGACCCGCCAGTTAGCGGAAGGCTGCCGTTAAGCCCTGCGCGATGTCCGGACCGGTATTCAAGCGCTCTGGCGTAGCGCCACCACCCTGGCGGGGGGGCAGAAACTGTCGGCGCGGCTCTCCTCCCAGAAGCGCTGGAAGAGCGGGTGGTCGGGGGTATGACGCAGCAGCTCCCCCGGGGCCAGGCAGGGATAGAGCTCCGCATAGGAGCTGATATGGTGGCGCGAGATGCGGTGCATGATATGCGCCGGGCGTAGCTCCTCGGGGTGGGCCAGGCCCGCGGCGGCGAGCATCTCCGCCAGGGCACGCAGGGTGTTGCGGTGGAAGTGGTAGACCCGCTCGCGCTTGTCGGCCACGTCCAGGTGGCGGCCGCGCCGCGGGTCCTGGGTGGCCACGCCGCTGGGGCAGCGGTCGGTATGGCAGTTCATGGCCTGGATGCAGCTCAGCGAGAACATGAAGCCCCGCGCCGCATTGCACCAGTCGGCGCCCAGCGCCAGGGCGCGGGCCATCTGGAAGGCGGAGGTGATCTTGCCGGCGGCGGCCAGGCGAACCCTGGGGCGCAGGCCGGCGCCCACCAGGCTGCTGTGTACCAGGGCCAGCGCCTCCAGCAGCGGCATGCCCAGGCGATTGATGAATTCCAGCGGCGAGGCGCCGGTGCCCCCCTCGCCGCCGTCCACGACGATAAAGTCGGGGTGGATGCCGCTCTCCAGCATCGCCTTGACCAGCCCGAACCACTCCCAGGGATGGCCGATGGCCAGCTTGAAGCCCACCGGCTTGTCGTCGGAGAGCTCGCGCAGCCGCTGGATAAAGTGCATCAGTTCCAGGGGCGTGGAGAAGGCCGAGTGGCTGGACGGGGAGACCACGTCCTGGCCCACCGGCACGCCCCGCGCCTCGGCCACCTCCACGGTGACCTTGGCCCCGGGCAGGATGCCGCCGTGGCCCGGCTTGGCGCCCTGGGAGAGCTTGATCTCGATCATCTTTACCTCGGGGCGGGCGGCGTTGCGGGCGAAGGCCTCGGGGTCGAAGCGGCCCATGGCGTCGCGGCAGCCGAAATAGCCCGAGCCGATCTCCCAGACCAGGTCGCCGCCATGCAGGTGGTGGCGGGAGATGCCGCCCTCGCCGGTATCGTGGTAGAAGCCGCCGCGTTGGGCGCCCTGGTTCAGCGCCTGGATGGCATGGCCGGAGAGGGCGCCGAAGCTCATGGCGGAGATATTCAGCAGGCTGACCCGGTAGGGGTGGCGGCGTTCGCCGCCCACCTCCACCCGCAGGGCCGCCTCGGGGAGGGGCACGGCCGGGGCCAGCGAGGAGTTGATCCACTCATAGCCCTCGGCGTACATGTCCAGCACCGAGCCGAAGGGCTTCTTGTCGAGCACGTTCTTGGCGCGCTGGTAGACGGCGCTGCGCTGCTCCCGGGAGAAGGGCCGCTCCTCGGTATCCGACTGGATAAAGTACTGGCGCATCTCGGGGCCGATGCTCTCCAGGCAGTAGCGGAAGTGGGCGAGGATCGGGTAGTTGCGGCGCAGGGTCCGCGAGCGCTGGCGCAGGTCCCAGTTGCCCAGGGCCACCAGGCCGGCGAAGGGCAGGGTCCACCAGAAGGGGGCGCCCAGGGGCCAGGCGATCAGGGTGACCACCAGCCCCAGCCAGCTGGCGGCATAGGCGCCATAGCGCAGCGGAAAGGACCATCGGCGGGGCAGTGACATGGGGACTCCTTGTCGATCGGTGGTGATTCCCTTGAGTCGCTCAAGCCGGCGACCCACTTACGGCAGGGCATCGCAGTTGGAATGACCGACGGCCTGTCCCCAGCGCCCCTCGGTCGTCCCAACGGCGATCGCCCTGCCGCCTACAGCCTACGACCTGCCAGCCCCGGGGCCAACTGCTACCATGGCGCCATGATGCCGCTACCCATCGCCTCGCTGAGCGATCCCCGCTACTACCTGGCCAACTTCCGCGCCGCCCTGGACTGGGTGACGGCGCGCTATGACGACCTGTTGGGGGGCGAGGAACGCCACTTCCTGGCCCGCTTCGCCGCCCTGCCCGAGGCCGCCCAGGCGCTGCTGGTACGCCTGGTGATGCGCCGTGGCGAGCACTTTCGCACCTCCCGGCTCGATTATGCCGAGATCGGAGATACCGATACCGCCCTGGCGCCGTTGATCGCGGCGGGCCTGGTGGAGGCGGACCCGGCGCTCGATATCGAGGAACTGTGCCGGCAGCTGCGCCTGGCGGAGCTGCGCCAGGCCTTCGCGGAGGGGCTCGCCGAGGCGGGGCTGAGCCGGGCCACCAAGGGCGAGCTGACGACGCGACTCCCGGAACTGATGCCGGCGCCGCGGCGTTACTCCGCCTGGTGGCCCGAGGCCCCGGACCGTCTGGTACGCCTTACGGCGATGCCGACCTGTGAGCGGCTGCGGCTGATGTTCTTCGGCAACCTGCGCCAGGACTGGTCGGAGTTCGTGCTGACGGAACTGGGCCACCAGCGCTTCGAGACGGTGCCCTTCGGCGCCGAGTCCCGGGCCTTCCGGCACCGCGCGGAGCTGGACGCCTACCTGGCCCTGCATGACCTGGGCGAGCGATTGGCGGCGGGGGAGGCGGTGAGCGACCTGGTCGAAGCGCTGTCCGAGAGCCTGTCCGAGCCACCGCAGAACCCCTGGCTGGCGGCCCGGCGCTGTCGCCTGGCCCTGCGCCTGGGGCGGGAGGCCGAACGCCAGGGTGATACCGCGCTGGCGCTCGGCCTCTATGCCCAGGGCGGCGAGGACGAGGCCCTGGTGCGCCGGCTGCGCCTGCTGGAGCGCCTGGGCGAGCATCGCGTCGCCCTGGATCTGGCGCGGCCCTTTCTGGACACCCCGGCCAGCCAGGCCCAGCGTCAGGCCCTGGCGCGGCTGGTGCCGCGCCTCGAGAAGCGCCTGGGCCTGGCGGTCACCCCGTCGCCGGCCGAGCCCGCCCCCGAGCGGCTGACCCTGACTCTGCCCCTGCCCCTGCCCCTGACCCAGGCGGCCGGCGGCGGGGTGGAGCGGGCTGTGGCCGAGCACCTCGCTACGCCCGAGGCGCCGGTGCGCTACGTGGAGAACGGCCTGATCACCGGCCTTTTCGGCCTGCTCTGCTGGGAGGCGATCTATGCGCCCCTGCCCGGGGCCTTCTTCCACCCCTTCCAGAGCGGCCCCGCGGACCTCTATCGCCCCGACTTCGTGAGCCGGCGGCGGGCGCGCTTCGACGCCTGCCTGGCGCGCCTGGACAGTGGCGACTACCGGGAGGCGATCCGCGCCACCTGGGCGGCCAAGCGGGGCCTGGCCTCGCCCTTCGTGGCCTGGGAACTATTGGATCAAGAGCTCCTCGAGCTGGCCCTGGCGAGCCTGCCGCCGGCCCATCTGCGTGCCTGCTTCGAGCGCCTGCTGGCGGATCTCAAGGCCAACCGGGCCGGCCTGCCGGACCTGATCCAGTGCTTCCCCGAGCGCGGCGACTACCGGCTGATCGAGGTCAAGGGGCCGGGGGATCGCCTCCAGGACAACCAGCGCCGCTGGCTCGCCTTCTTCCATGACCAGGGCATTCCCGCGGCGGTCTGCCAGGTTCGTTGGCAATGAATCACGGGGCGGAGACCTATCGGGTGGCGGTGCGGGCGCTATGCGACTTCACCGCCCGGCGCGGCGACCTGGACCATCGCTTTACTCCGGCGCCCAGCGCCCGGGAGGGCATCGCCGGCCATGCCCGGGTGGTGGCCCGCCGCGGCGCCGATTACCGCGCCGAGCTGCCCCTGGAGGGCGAGTTTGTCGCGGAGGGGGTGCGCCTGGTGGTGCGCGGTCGCGCCGACGGCTATGACCCCCGGGAGGCCTGCCTGGAGGAGATCAAGACCCACCGCGGCGACCTGGGGCGCCAGGCCGCCAACCAGCGCGCCCTGCACTGGGCCCAGGCGCGTACCTACGGGGCCCTGCTGTGTCGTGCCGAGGGGCTGGCGCGGGTAACGATTCGCCTGGTCTACCTGGAGATTGCCAGCGGCGAGGAGACCCGCCTCGACGAGACGCTCGAGGCCGCCGAGCTGGAGGCGGAGTTCGTCGCCCGCTGTCGCGACTTCCTGGCCTGGGCCCGCCAGGAATCGGCCCATCGTCGCGCCCGGGACGCCGCCCTGGCCCGCTTGCGCTTCCCCCATGGCGAGTTCCGCCCCGGGCAGCGGGCCCTGGCCGAGGCCGCCTACAAGGCCGCCGCCACCGGCCGCTGCCTGCTGGCCCAGGCCCCCACCGGCATCGGCAAGACCCTCGGTACCCTCTTCCCGCTGCTTAGCGCCATGCCCCGCCAGGGGCTGGATCGGCTGGCCTTCCTGACCATGAAGACCCCGGGGCGGCGCCTGGCCCTGGATGCCCTGGCCAGCCTGGGCGCCGCCGAGGGCGCCCCCCCGCTGCGGGTGCTGGAACTGATCGCCCGGGACAAGGCCTGCGAGTATCCCGGCACCCCCTGCCAGGGCGAGGCCTGCCCCCTGGCCGAGGGCTTCTATGATCGCCTGCCGGCGGCGCGCCGGGCGGCGGTGGCCCGGGGCTGGCTGGATCGCGGCGCGCTGCGCGAGCTGGCCCTGGCCCACCGGGTCTGCCCCTACTACCTGGGCCAGGAGCTGGCCCGCTGGTGCGATGTGATCGTCGGCGACGTCAATCACTACTTCGACGACACGGCGCTGCTGCATGGCCTGGCCCAGGCGGACGGCTGGCGCCTGGGGCTCTTGGTCGACGAGGCCCATAACCTGGTGGGCCGCGCCCGGGGCATGTACAGCGCCGAGCTGGATCAGGCGCGGCTGAATCGCCTAAAGCGCACCGCCCCCGCGGCATTGAAGGGGGCCCTGGCGCGACTCAGCCGCCAGTGGCAGGCCCTGGTGCGGGAGAGCGGCCTCGCCGAGGGCTCGCCGCAGCGCCCCGCCTACGCGGTCCTCGGTGGCCTGCCCGGCGGCCTGGTGGGGGCGCTGCAGGGGCTGGTGGCGCGCCTCGGCGATTACCTGGTGGAGCACCCCGGCCAGGGGGAGTGGCAGGAACTGCTCTTCGAGGCCCTGGCCTTCGGCCGATTGGCGGAGCGCTTCGGCGACCACTCCCTGTGCGACCTGGAGCGCCGCGGGCGGGGCAAGGCACGGCTGGGGTTGCGCAACCTGGTGCCGGCGGACTTCCTGGCGCCGCGCTTCGCCGCTGCCCACTGTGCGGTGCTCTTCTCCGCCACCCTGAGCCCCGCCGGCTATCATCGCGACCTCTTGGGCCTGCCCGAGGGCACGGTGTGGCAATCGGTGCCCGCGCCCTTTCGCGCCGAGCAGTTGGAAGTCAGGGTGCGTAGCGATATCTCCACCCGCCTGGCGGATCGCCCCGCCTCCCTGGGGCCCATTGTCGCCACCCTCGCCGAGCAGTACCGGCGCCGCCCGGGACACTACCTGGCCTTCTTCAGCAGCTTCGCCTACCTGGAGGCGGCCCGGGAGGCGCTGGCCGCGGCGCATCCCGAGATTCCCCGGCGCAGCCAGACCCGTAGCATGGACGAGGCGGCCCGGGAGGCCTTCCTGGCGGGCTTCGCCCCAGGGGGCCGGGGCATCGGCTTCGCGGTGCTGGGCGGGGCCTTCGGCGAGTGCATCGACCTGCCCGGGGAGCGGCTGATCGGCGCCTTTATCGCCACCCTGGGGCTGCCGCCCTCGGACCCCTTCAACGAGGCGCTGCGCGCCCGGCTCCAGGCGCGCTTCGGGCGCGGCTACGACTACGCCTACCGGATTCCCGGCCTGACCAAGGTGGTACAGGCCGCCGGCCGGGTGATCCGCGGCCCGGAGGACGAGGGGGTGGTGGTACTGATGGACGAGCGCTTCGCCCGCCGCGAGGTGCGGGCCCTGCTGCCCGAGTGGTGGGGGGCGTGAAGTCCAAGGAGTGAGGCGTCAGGCGTCGTGGAGGCGCCGCTTCCAGTTGCCCTTGTGCTCCCGCTGGCAGGCCTCCTCGCTGTCGAAGCACACCTGACGGCGCAGCGCCGCGGGCTTGATGGCGGCGGCGGCCAGCTTGGCCTGGAGCAGCTGGCAGAGGTAGTCGTCCTCCCGGGCCTCCTGGGCCCGGGCCAGGGCGTCATCGCTGTCGAAGACGCAGACGATGCGCAGGCTATCGGGGAAGCGCTGGTAGTCGGCCAGGTGGGTCAGCCAGCGAAAGCCCGGCACGCTCTCCAGGGCCAGTTCGCAGGCCTCCATCAGGGCGCCGCGCAAGCGGTTGTCGAGCTGTTTATCGCTTTTGCGCATGGGGGCCTCCGGGTGGGGTGGCGATCTCCTCGTCGGCCTCGAAGAGGCTTTCCAGCTCCCGGGCCGCCTCCTGGACCGTCTGAATATATTGGCTCTCGTTGCCGAACACCTCCAGCTGGCGCAGCAGGGTCTGCTCGTCGTGGCCGCGGAAGGTGGCCACCCCGTGGTCGGCCTGCTCCGGGGGCAGGCCGAGGGCGACCAGCACCTCGCGGGTCAGCTCCAGGCTGGCGGGCAGTATCTCGCGGACCAGGTCGTGGATGCCGGCGCGCATCAGCAGGTGGGCGTGGTAGCGGTTGCGGGCCCGGGCGAAGATGCGCAACTGGGGGAAGCGCCGCCTGACCCGTTCGGCGATGCGCATGGAGGCCTCGATATCGCCCATGGCCAGCACCAGGATGCGCGCCTTGTCGGCGCCGGCGGCGGTCATCAGGTCGAGGCGGGCGGCGTCGCCGTAGTAGACCTTGTTGCCGTAGCGGCGCACGAAATCGACCTGCTCGGCGTTGATATCCAGCACCGTATAGGGAATCTGCAGGCCCTGGAGCACCCGGCCGAGGATCTGCCCGAAGCGCCCGAAACCGGCGATGATCACCTGGGGGGCGTCGTCCTCGGGGGTGTCGTAGCCGGGCCGCTTGCGGGTCCTGGCGAAGCGCGGGCGCAGCCAGCGGGCATAGCCGCCATAGAGCAACGGGGTGGTGGCCATGGACAGCGAGATCACCAGCACCAGCAGCTCGGTGAGCTCGCGGTCGAGCAGGGCCACCGCGGCGGCGGCGGTCAGCAGCACGAAGGCGAATTCGCCGCCCTGGGAGAGCAGCACCCCGAGGCCGGTGGCCTCCTTCCAGGAGCCGCCATAGAGGCGGCTGGCCAGCACCAGGCTGGCGCCCTTGAGCAGCAGCAGCCCCAGGGTCAGGCCCAGCACCGTCAGCGGTATCTCCGCCAGCAGGCCGATCTGCGCCATCATCCCTACCGCCATGAAGAAGAGCCCCAGCAGCAGGCCGCGGAAGGGCTCGATATCTGCCTCGATGCTGTGGCGATACTCCGAGTCGGCCAGCAGCACCCCGGCGATAAAGGCGCCAAGAGCCATGGAGAGGCCGGCCAGCTCCATCAGCAGGGCGGCGCCGATCACCACCAGCAGGGTGGTGCCGGTGAACACCTGGCGGCTCCGGGTGCGGGCGGCCAGATGGAAGAGCGGGCGCAGCAGGTAACGCCCGCCGAGGATCAGCACCAGGAAGGCGCCCAGCGCCAGGGCCGCCTCCCGCAGCAGCACTTCGGGGCCCGCCGCCAGTAGCGAGCCGGCGGCGAGGATGGGAATGGCCGCCAGCACCGGGATCGCCGCCAGATCCTGGAACAGCAGCAGGGCGAAGCCGTTGCGGCCCTGACGGGTGGAGAGTTCCTTGCGCTCGCCGAGCAGTTGCAGCACCAGGGGCGTGGAGCAGAGCCCCAGGCTGAAGCCCACTACCAGCGCCGCCAGGGGCGACAACCCCAGCCACCAGGCGGCCAGGGCCAGGAGGGCGGTGGTCAGGGTCACCTGCAGGCTGCCGAAGCCGAACACCGCCCGGCGCATCACCTTCAGGCGCGCCGGCTTGAGCTCCAGGCCGATCACGAAGAGCAGGACGACGATGCCCACCTGGGAGAACTGCAGCACCCTCTCGGCGTCGGGCACCAGCCCCAGCACCGAGGGGCCGATAAGTACCCCCGCCACCAGGTAGCCCAGCACCTCGCCGAGTTTCAGGGCCTTGAACAGCGGCACCATCAGCACGGCGGCGGCGAGGAAGATGGCGGCATTGAGCAGCAGGTCGACGGCCAAGGTCAGGGGCTCCGGTGGCGGTGAGTCACAGGGGATGATAATGGCGGCCGGGGCCGGGAATGCCAAGCCGGGCCGGGTCGCGATTGTGCCTGACAGCGAAAGCGTGCTACTCCTGAGGCCTCACAAGCGCCCACAAAGGAGTGTGACCATGGGGATCGAAGTGGCCGGCCTGTTCGGGCTGATCTGGCTGATCATCGTTATCTGGGCCATCGTCAAGGTGGCCAAGAGCGGCGCGGGGCCGGTGGTCAAGCTGCTGTGGATCCTGATCCTGCTGTTCTTCCCCCTGATTTGGCCTGATCGCCTGGCTGCTATTGGGGCCCAAGGGGTAGCGCCGGCGAGGCGGTGCCAGCGGCGGGCGGACCCTCGGGTCCGCCCGCGTCGTTTCGAGCCTCAGGCGTAGCGGGCCAGTTGGGCCGCCATCAGGGCCTCGATCTCCGCCACCGTCGCCGCGTCATAGCCGTCCTGTCCCAGGCGGCGCAGCAGTGGCTCGCGGCCCACCAGGAAGAAGACGATCTGCCCCACCAGGGTATGGGTCTCGAGGATCACCCGCCGGTCGTCGGGGTCGCGCCCGGTCAGCCTGGCGATCAGGGCGCTCAGGGTCATCTGGATCGGCTGGAAGGCCCGGGCCTGAAGGATATCGAAGGCCTCGCCGGGGCTGACCTGCTCGCGGATCACCAGCAGCAGCCACTGGCGGCAGTCGTCGTCCTCGGTAAAGGTATGCACCATGCGCGCGACCAGGGTGCGCAGGGTCGCGAGGCTGGCCTCCCGGTCCGTGGGGGCGGGCAGCGGCGGCGGGGCCAGGCGACGATGCAGCTCGTCGGCGATATACGCTGCCGACGCCAGATAGAGGCCGTGCTTGTTGGTGAAGTGATAGGCGATGGAGCCGATATTGGCACCGGCGGCCTCCGCCAACTGGCGGGTCGTGGTGCCCTTGAAACCGTGTTCGCCGAAGAGCTGAATGGCCGCCTGGATCAGCCGCTCCCGGGTCTCGGCGCTATTCGCGATCTGGTTCATGGCGCGCTCCTCCGCGGTGTCTTGCGGGTGTCGATGCCGAAGAACAGGGTATAGAGCACCGGCACCATGCCCAGGCTCATGATGGTTCCCACCCCGAGGCCGAAGGCCATGGCGGCGGCCATGCCGTAGAACAGCGGGTCGCGACCGAGGACCAGGGGCAGGAAGCCGAGGATGGTGGTGATGGCCGACATCAGGATCGGGCGCAGGCGCCGTGCCGAGGCACGGATCACCGCGTCGCGGCCCGAGAGCAGGGGGTTCTGGCGCTCGATATCGATGCGATCGATCAGCACGATGGCATTATTGATGATGATGCCGGCCAGGCTGTAGATGCCCAGCAGCACCATGAACCCGAAATCGGCCCGGGAGGCGAGCAGCCCCAGGGCCACCCCGACGATCACCAGGGGAATGGTGGCGATGATCACCAGGGGGCGCTTGAAGGAGTTGAACTGGGCCACCAGCAGCACGAAGATCAGGCCGATGCAGAGTGGCAGGTTGGCCTGCAGCGCCGCCTGACCCTCCGCCGATTCCGTGACCACCCCATCGAACTCGATCCAGTGTCCCGGCGGCAGGCCCGCCTCCAGCTCGCGCAGCGCCGGCTCCAGGCGCGGCACCATGTCCTCGGCGGTCAGGGTGTCATGACGCCCCTCCACGGTGATGGTGCGCACCAGGTTCTCCCGGTCGATGCGGTAGTAGCCGTTGTCGAGGCGGATCTCCGCGACCTGGTTGAGGGGCACGCCGGGGCCGGGCTCGCCCAGGGGATAGACCGTCAGCGAGGCCAGCCGCTCGAGGCTGTGGCGCTGCTGATCGGCATAGCGCAGCATCACCGGGATGATGTCGTCCCCCTCCCGGTAGTGGCTGAGGCGGTAGCCGTCGATGGCGCCGGCCAGCGACTGGGCGATGTCCTCGGAGGTGATGCCGGCATTGCGCGCCTGGGTCTGATCCACCGCGATGCTCAGCGACGGAATGCGCGCCTCCCAGCTATGGCGCACGTCGCGGCTACCCTCCAGTTCATGCAGCAAGGCCTCTATTTCCCGGGCGCTGTCGAAGAGCACCTCCCGGTCCGGGCCCTTGACCTGGACCTGCAGCAGGGTGCTGTCGGCGGGGCCGAGGAACATCCGCGTCACCTGGGGCGAGAGGTCGGGGTGGTGGCGGCCCAGGTAGTCCCGGGTGGCCTGGATCACCGCCGCGACCCGATCGCGGTCGGCCACGTTGAGCACCATGAAGCCCTTGTTGGGGGCCGGGTCGATGGGCGTCAGCGAGAGCACGAAGCGTGGCCCGCCGAAGCCGGCATAGGCGGCCACGCCGGTGACGTCCGCGGCCAGGCCGGGCGCCTCGCCGAGCTCCCGGCTCAGCGCCTGGACCCGGCGGTCGGTGGTGCCCGCGGCGCTGTCCGAGGGGAAGTCGAGGGTCACCAGCACCTGATTGCGGTCCGAATCGGGGAAGAACTTGTGGGGCACCGCCTGCATCATGGCCAGCCCCGCCACCAGGGCCAGGCCCATCAGGCCGAGGAACAGCGCCCGGTGGTGCAGCACCCGCATCAGCAGCAGCCCGTAGCGCCGCGATACCCAGTTGAAAGCCCGGTCGGAGAGATTGGGGCTAGGCGCCGCCGCGGCCTCGCCGTCGGTGTCGCTGCGAGAGGGCGCCTTAAGGAAGCGATGGCAGAGGGCGGGGGTCAGCGTCAGCGACAGGAACCAGGAGCTCAGCAGGGTGATGGCGATGACGATGGAGATGGAGCGGGTGTATTCGCCGGCGGCGTGGACGGCGAGCATCAGTGGCAGGAACACCAGGATGGTGGTCAGGCTGGACGACAGCAGCGGCAGGGTCAGCTCGCGGCCACTCTCCTCCAGGGCCCGGTCGCGGTCCAGGCCCGCCTCCAGGCGGGTCTTGAAGTCCTCGGCGACGACGATGGCGTTGTCCACCAGCAGCCCCAGGGCGATCACCAGGGTCGCCAGGCTGGCGCGCTGCAGGCTGACCTCCATCAGGCCCATGATCGCCAGGGTGACCAGCATCACGGTGGGGATGATCGAGCCGACGATCAGCCCGGTGCGCATGCCCAGGAAGAGAATCACCACCCCCAGCACGATGGCCAGGGTCTGGATCACGCTGCGGGTCACCCCGTAGACGGCGTTGGCCACCTGCTCGGGCTGGAAGGTCATGATCTCCAGCCGGTAGCCCGCCGGCAGGCTGGGGCGGACTTCCGCCAGGGTGGCCTGGACGGCCTCGCCGTAGTCCAGCACGCTGGCCCCGTCGAGCATGGAGAGGGCGAAGACGATGGCCGACTCGCCGTTGAAGTAGGCGCCGCGCTCGGCGGGGTCCTGATAGCCGCGACGGATCTCGCCCAGGTCGCGCAGGCGCAGGGTGCCGCCCTCGGGCAGGCGCAGCTCGGCATCGCCCAGGGCCGCGAGGTCGCTGAACTCGCCGCTGACCTCCAGGGCCAGGCGCTGCTCGCCCACCTCCATGACGCCGCCGGGGGGGAAGATATTACGGCGCTGGATCTGCGCCGCCAGGTCCCCCGGGGTCAGGCCCAGTTCGGCGAGCCGCGCCTCGGCGATATCGATGAAGATGCGCTGCTCCTGAATGCCCAGCAGCTCCACCTTCTTGGTGCCCTCCACCCCGTAGAGCAGGGCGCGCACATGCTCGGCGATCTCCTGCTGGTCGGCCTGGGGGTAGTCCGGGGCGGTCAGGGCCACGGTGATGACCGCCACGTCGCCGAAGTCGGTATTGATCACCGGGTCCCGGGTGCCCTCGGGCAGCCGTGGGCGGGCCGTGGCCACCTTGTGGCGCACCTCGTCCCAGATCTGCTCCAGGTCGAAGTAGCGATCCTGGATCTGCACATGGATGATGGAGCGGCCGCGCAGGGAGGTGGAACGCAACTCCTTGATCTCGCCGATGGTGCGAACGCTCTCCTCCAGGGCCTTGGTGATGTTCTCCTCCACCTGTTCCGCCGGCAGGCCGGGGAAGTCGGTGGTGATCACCGCCTCGCGCACCAGGATCTCCGGGTCCTCCCGGGCGGGCAGGGTGAAGTAGCTGTAGACGCCGAGCAGCATGGCCAGCAGGGTGGTCAGGTAGAGCACGGGGCGACGGCGGTAGGCGATCTGGCTCAGGTTCATGGTGGCCTCAGTGGTAGCGCTCGGGGCTCTCGCCGAGCAGGCTGACCCGCTGGCCGGCGCGGACGAATTCGGCGCCCCGGGCGACGATGCGCTGGCCCGGGGCCAGGTCACCGCGTACCCGGGCCCAGCCGTCGCCGATATCGAGCACCTCCACCGCGACCCGCTCCAGGCGCGCCTCGCCGTCGATACGCAGCACATGGGCGGTGGCGTCGGCGTAGACCAGGGCGGTCAGGGGCACCGGTAGTCCGGGCACTTCGCTTCCGGGCCCCAGCGTCAGCGCCACCTGGGCGGTCATCCCCGAGCGCAGGCCCGGAGGCGGCGACTCCAGGCTCAGGATCAGCGGATAGTCGTTGGAGGAGCGCGGCTGGGTACCCAGGTGGCGCAGGGTGGCCGGCAGCGTGTGGTTACCCAGGGCCGGCAGTGTCACCTCGTGACGCGAGCCCACCGCCAGGGCGCCGACCATCGTCTCGGGGATGCGGGTCTCCACCTCGAAGCCCTCCCGGTCGGAGAGTATCTCGAGGATCGGCTGATTGGCGGCGACCCGCTCGCCGGGCTCCACCTGGCGTTGGCTCACCGAGCCGTCGAAGGGCGCCTCCAGGGTGGTCAGGGCCAGGTCGCGCTCGGCCAGGGCCAGGGCCGCCGCCGCGGTGGCCTGGCGGGACTCGGCGCTGGCCAGGGCGGCGCGCACGCTCTCCAACTGGTTGGCGCTGACATAGTCGCGTTCGGCCAACTGGGCATGGCGCCGATAGTCCTGGCGCTTCTCCTCGAGCAGCGCCTCGGCCTCGCGCAGCTCGGCGCGACGCTGCTCGGCCACCAACTGGTAGCGCTCCGCCTCCAGGCGGGCCAGCGGCTCGCCGGCGCGGATTCGATCGCCGGCCTCCACCCGCAGGAAACTCACCCGACCGGGCAGCTCGAAGCTCAGGGTGCTGCGTTCGGCGGCGCGGACTCGGCCGCTGAGGTGGGAGATCGTGGCCCCGTTGCCGGGCTCGAGAAGGTGGCTATCCACCACCCGGGGCGAGTCGCCGGGTGGGGCGGCCTCCGGTGAGCAGCCCGCCAGCAGCCATAGCAGGGCGAGGGCGGCGGTGACCGCGAGACGATGGGGGGAGGGCGACATGGCGGCGATCCTCGATCGGGCTTCGCGAAGGTCCCGAGAGTGTATTAATCAATTGATTAAATCGCAATGGCGCATCGCTGTCGCGCCTTGTTGCGGTGCAGCATAGGGGCCTATACTGCACGCCAATATGGCAAGGATGGTGAGGAGAGGGCATGGCCAAGCGAGCGGTCAAGCGGATCGACCTGGCGCTTCAGGGCGGCGGCTCCCACGGGGCCCTCACCTGGGGCGTGCTGGACCGGCTGCTGGAGGACGAGCGCCTCGAGATCGATGGCATCAGCGGCACCAGCGCCGGCGCCATGAATGCGGTGGTACTGGCGGATGGCCTGCAGCGGGGCGGACGCGAGGGAGCCCGGGAGGCCCTGGCCGGCTTCTGGCAGGCGGTCAGCGCGGCGGCGCGCTTCTCGCCCATCCAGCGCAGTCTCTGGGATCGACTGATCGGCAACGACAGCCTCGACCATTCGCCCAGCTACCTCTTCTTCGAGAACCTCACCCAACTGATCGCCCCGGCCTACCTCAACCCCCTGGATATCAATCCGTTGCGGGACCTGGTGGCGGAGCGCATCGACTTCGCCCGGGTCAATGCCTGCACCAAGGTCAAGGTCTTCGTCACCGCCACCAATGTGCGCACCGGCCGCGCCACCATCTTCCGCCAGCCCGAGCTCGGCGTGGAGACCCTGATGGCCTCCGCCTGCCTGCCGTTTCTCTACCGGGCGGTGGAGATCGACGGCGAGGCCTACTGGGACGGCGGCTACAGCGGTAACCCGGCGCTCTATCCGCTGGTGGACGACCAGGGCTGCCGCGATCTGGTGGTGGTGCAGATCAATCCCCTGGTGCGCCGCCAACTGCCGGGCAGCGCCCGGGAGATCCTCAACCGCCTCAACGAGATCACCTTCAACTCCAGCCTGATCAAGGAGCTGCGCAGCATCCAGTTGTTGCACCGGCTGATCGAGGCGGAGGGACTCGAGCTGGAGAACTACCGGGCCATGCGCCTGCACCTGATTCATTGCGAGCAGGAGGTGGAGAGCCTCAGCGCCTCCAGCAAGATGAATGCCGAGTGGGACTTCCTGACCCGGCTCTTCGCCCAGGGGCGTGCCTGGGCGGATGCCTGGCTGGCGGAGCACTTCGATGACATCGGCCAGCGCTCCACCTTCGACCTGGATCGCCTCTTCTCCGACACCTTCCGCCCCCTGGATGGGGCGCCCGATGAGGGGGGGACCCCATGATCGGCATCGTCGCCATCGTCCTGGCCCTGGGGCTGCTGATGTACCTGGCCTATCGTGGCCTGAGCCTGCTGCTGCTGGCGCCCGCGCTGGCCATGCTGGTGGCCCTGGCGGCCCAGGCGCCGCTGCTGGCCAGCTATACCCAGGTCTTTATGGGGGCCGCCGGGGGCTTCGTGATCAGCTACTTCCCGCTCTTCCTGCTGGGGGCGGTGTTCGGCAAGCTGATGGAGGATTCCGGCAGCGCCGAGGTGCTGGCGGGGGCCATCGTCGCCCGCCTGGGAGAGGCCCGGGCCATCCTGGCGGTGGTGCTGGCCTGTGCGGTGATGACCTATGGCGGGGTCTCGCTGTTCGTGGTGGCCTTCGCCGTCTACCCCATCGCCGCGGCCCTGTTCCGCCGCGCCGACCTGCCCAAGCGATTGATGCCCGCCACCATCGCCCTCGGCGCCTTCACCTTCACCATGACCGCCCTGCCGGGGACCCCGGCGATCCAGAACGCCATCCCCATGCCCTATTTCGGCACCTCGCCCTTCGCCGCCCCGGGGCTCGGGATCATCACCGGCCTGGTGATGCTGGGGCTGGGCCAGGCCTGGCTGAGTCATCGGGCACGCCGGGCGCGGCTGGCGGGGGAGGGCTATGGGGCCCATGAGGAGGCGCGACCCACCACGGCGGGGCTGCGTGAGCGCGCCGCCGGGGAGGGCTTCGACCTGGCCGAGGTGGCGCCCACGCCGGACATGGCCAGCCCGCCGAGCCTGGCGCTGGCGGTGACGCCCATCGTGCTGGTGATCGCCCTCAACCTGGTGTTTACCGCCTGGGTGATTCCCGCCATGGAGACCGGCTACCTGGCCGAGTCCCGCTATGGAGCCACCGGCATCGAGGCGCTGCGCGGGCTCTGGTCGGTGATCGCCGCCCTGGTGATCGCCATCGGGGTATTGATCCTGACCAACCGCCGGCGCCTGCCGGGGCTGACCGGGAGCCTGGATAGCGGCGCCAATGCCTCGCTGCTGCCGATCTTCAATACCGCCAGCCTGGTGGGCTTCGGCGCGGTGATCGCCTCCCTGGCGGCCTTCGAGACCCTGAGTGGCTGGGTCACCTCCCTGGGCGGCGACAATCCGCTGATCTCCCTGGCCATCGCCGTCAACCTGCTGGCCGGCATGACCGGTTCCGCCTCCGGGGGCATGAGCATCGCCCTGGCGACCCTGGGGGAGACCTACCTGGCCATGGGCCAGGCCGCCGGTATCGCCCCGGAGTTGCTGCACCGGGTCACCGCCGTGGCCACCGGGGGCCTGGATGCGCTGCCCCACAACGGCGCCGTGATCACCCTGCTCTCCATCTGCGGCTTGAGCCACCGGGAGTCCTACCTGGATATCGCCGTGGTGGCGGTACTGGTGCCGCTGCTGTCGCTGGGGCTGCTGATCGTGCTGGGGAGCCTGTTCGGCGCCTTCTAGCACTAAACCCCGAGACGCCGACGCCCCGGTCGCGGGACCGGGGCGTCGAGGAAAATGGAAGCCGAGGAGGGGATCAGCGGCGCGGCGGCGCCTTGTAGTGACCGGGCACCCTGACCCGCTCGCCATTGGGCAGCTGGCGTACATGGGTGGGGACATAGACGCGCTTGATAATGCTCTTGGGCTCGCTCATCGCACTCTCCTCCTTGTTATGCCACTACCCTAGCAGCCTGGGCGGCATCCTGTCCTTGACGGGGGTCAAGGCCTGGATAGCGGGACCCGATAAGCGTGGTGGTTCGATCAGACCGCTGCGTCGACCTCCAGGCGCTCCATCAGGGGCAGGACCTGGTCTCGCGTCAGCGGCGCCAGGGCAAGACGCTGGGCCTGTGCCGGGGTGACCCAGCACAGGGTGTCGATCTCCGCACCGGGTTGCGGCGCTGCGTCCAGTTCCACCTGGAACAGATGGGCATGCAGGCGGTGCCCCGGCTCGTTGGCGGCGGGGGCGAGATACTCGCCCAGGTAGCGCAGCCGTCGCGGCAGGCATCCCAATTCCTCGCCCAGCTCCCGGCGCAGGGCGGCCTCCGGTGTCTCTCCGGGTTCGATCTTGCCGCCGGCCTGCATAAAGGCCCGGGTGTCGCGCTTGCGCACCAGTAGCAGCCGCCCCCGCCCGTCATGGATCACGGCGGCGGCGACATAGAGGGTAGGTGGGGCGCTCGACATCGATAGAGGCTCGTCTTCAATGGTAGTGGTTCGATTGGCGGGTGAAGCGTACCGGCGGACTATGTTGCTGTCCCGTGGCGGCCCGCTCCGGGGCCGGCCTGACCCGCCAGCCTCGCGAGTTCGCCCAGGCCTTGAGCTTCCGATAATCGATCAGGGGGTGGTCATTGGCGTAAGGATGGGGAGAAGGGGAAGGAAAGGCGAAGGCGATATGGGGATAGCGGGCCAGGGCGTCTGGACCGCCATGGGCGGCCAGGGCCCGGTCCAGAGCGGCCTGCCAGGCCCAGGAGTCATCGGGAACTAGGGTCGGAGCAACTTGCATGGTATTGCCCTCCAGGGTGGGGGAGATTCCTCTCCCCCTTGGGTCGCAAGGGTGGTCAGCACGTCTTCGAAAGCGGCTTGGGCGTCGAACGGCGGTGTGGTTTCACCGGCACCGTTTTGGGCCCAGGTTTCGGAGAAGTACGAGTCGGACGGCAAGTGGTCTTTGACTTGGCCATCGTCGTCACCTCCATTTCTCTGGAGTGGCGCGACCAACTTGACCCTGGCTAGACTAGAAAGGACAATGCCTTCGCTTTGGTAGCTAGCCTACCCAGGCCGGCCCGAGGGGTGGTCACACACCCTGCCGGTCAAGACGCTCGAAGTTGCCGCTTCGGGCGTCTTTTCGTTTGGGCCCCGCCATATGGCGAGGCCCATTGCTTTCCTGTCGATCAATCCCAGCGCCCTTAATCCCAACTCAGGGCGCCGCCCACCTGGTACTCGGTGACGCGGGTCTCGAAGAAGTTCTTCTCCTTGCGCAGATCGATGATCTCGCTCATCCACGGGAAGGGGTTCTGGGCGCCGGGGAACTGCTCCTTGAGGCCGATCTGGGCCAGGCGGCGGTTGCAGATGAAGTGCAGGTACTCTTCCATGATCGCCGCGTTCATGCCCAGCACGCCGCGGGGCATGGAGTCGCGGGCGTAGGCGATCTCGAGCTCGGTGCCCTCGAGGATCATCTGGGTGACCTCGTCCTGGAACTCGGCGGTCCACAGGTGCGGGTTCTCGATCTTGATCTGGTTGATCATGTCCACGCCGAAGTTCAGGTGCATGGACTCGTCGCGCAGGATGTACTGGAACTGCTCGGCCACGCCGGTCATCTTGTTGCGGCGACCCATGGAGAGGATCTGGCTGAAGCCGCAGTAGAAGAAGATGCCTTCGGTGACGCAGTAGAAGGCGATCAGGTTGCGCAGCAGTTCTTGGTCGGTCTCCGGGGTGCCGGTGTGGAAGTCCGGGCGCGACAGCGACTGGGTGTGCTTGAGGCTCCAGGCGGACTTGGCGGCCACCGAGGGCACTTCCCGGTACATGTTGAAGACCTCGCCCTCGTCCATGGCCAGGGACTCCACGCAGTACTGGTAGGCGTGGGTGTGGATGGCTTCCTCGAAGGCCTGGCGCAGCAGGTACTGGCGGCACTCGGGGTTGGTGATCAGGCGATAGACCGCCAGCACCAGGTTGTTGGCCACCAGGGAGTCGGCGGTGGAGAAGTAGCCGAGGCTGCGCATCACGATCAGCCGTTCGTCCTCGGTCAGGCCATCCTGGCTCTTCCACAGGGCGATATCGGCGTTCATGTTCACTTCCTGGGGCATCCAGTGGTTGGCGCTGCCGTCCAGGTACTTCTGCCAGGCCCACTCGTACTTGAAGGGCACCAGCTGGTTGAGGTCGGCGCGGGCATTGATCATGCGCTTCTGGTCGACCTCGATGCGCGCCGCGCCCATCTCCAGTTCTTCCAGGCCGGCGGCCACGTCCAGGGCCTCCAGGGACTGACGGGCCCGCTCCAGGCGATCGCCCTCGGCGACCTGGTAGTCGCCGCGGCTCTCGGCCACGCTGTCGGGCTTGGCGGGCGCCGGCTCGGCCGCCTTGGCGGCAGGCGCCGGGGCGGCCTTGGGTTGCTCGGCGACGGGGGTCTCGTCTTCGTGGAACTCGTCCCAGTTCAGCATCTCTGTCTCTCTCCCGGTCGGTGATCCGGATCGTGTGCAGGAGCCTGGCCTCGGGGGAGGGGCCGTCGGCCCCATCGCGCGCTAAAGTGGGCTCCTGCTGAAGGGTCTCGGAAGCCGAAGGAGCGTTCTTTCGGCTTCCCGCTTCTGACTTACGGCGTTATTGGCAGGCCTCGCAGCCCAGTTCGTCGATATCGCCCGCCGAGGGCGCCCGGGAGCCGCTGCCGCTCTGGCCCTGCAGGAAGTCCTCGATACCGCGGGGCTCGCTCTGCGCGGAGGGCTCCTGAGCCGAGGGCGCCGGGCCACTACCATTACTGACCGCATTGAGCTTGCCGCGATCCACGGTGGACTTCTCCACCGAGGTGGCGCCCAGGGCACGCAGGTAGTAGGTGGTCTTGAGGCCGCGGAACCAGGCCATGCGGTAGGTCACGTCGAGTTTCTTGCCGGAGACCCCCTGGATATAGAGGTTCAGCGACTGGGCCTGGTCGATCCACTTCTGGCGCCGGGCGGCGGCCTCCACCAGCCACTTGGGCTCCACCTCGAAGGCGGTGGCGTACTTGGCCTTGAGGTCGTCCGGGATGCGGTCGATGGGCTGCACGCTGCCGTCGTAGTACTTGAGGTCGTTGATCATCACCTCGTCCCACAGGCCGCGTTCCTTGAGGTCGTGGACCAGGTAGGCGTTGACCACGGTGAACTCGCCGGAGAGGTTCGACTTGACGAAGAGGTTCTGATAGGTCGGCTCGATGGACTGCGAGACGCCACAGATATTGGAGATGGTCGCGGTCGGGGCGATGGCCATCACATTGGAGTTGCGCATGCCCTGGGCGGCGATCTTGTCGCGGATGCGGTCCCAGTCCTGGGTGGCGCCGGTGTCGATCTCGATGTACTTCTCGCCGCGCTCCAGGCGCAGCTTCTCGATGGAGTCGATGGGCAGTATGCCCTGGCTCCACAGCGAGCCCTCGAAGCTCTCGTAGCCACCGCGCTCGGCGGCCAGGTCGCTGGAGGCCTCGATGGCGTGGTAGCTGACCAGCTCCATGGAACGGTCGGCGAAGGCCACCGCCTCCTGGGACGCGTAGGCGATGCCCTGGGCATAGAGGGCGTCCTGGAAGCCCATGATGCCCAGGCCCACCGGGCGGTGCCGGAAGTTGGAGCGCTTGGCCTGGGGCACCGCGTAGTAGTTGATGTCGATAACGTTATCGAGCATGCGCACGGCGGTGCGCACGGTCTTCTTCAGCTTGTCGTTATCGAGCTCGCCGTCGACCACGTGCTGGGCCAGGTTGACGGAGCCCAGGTTGCACACCGCGATCTCGTCGACGCTGGTGTTGAGGGTGATCTCGGTGCACAGGTTGGAGGAGTGCACCACGCCGGCGTGCTGCTGCGGGCTGCGCAGGTTGCACGGGTCCTTGAAGGTGATCCAGGGGTGGCCGGTCTCGAACAGCATGGAGAGCATCTTGCGCCACAGGTCCTTGGCACGCACGCGCTTGAACAGCTTGAGCTGGCCGCTGCGGGTCATCTCCTCGTACTCGGCGTAGCGCTTCTCGAAGGCGGCGCCGTAGAGGTCGTGGAGGTCCGGGCAGGTGGCCGGCGAGAACAGCGTCCACTCCTTGTCGTCGAAGACCCGCTTCATGAACAGGTCCGGCACCCAGTTGGCGGTGTTCATGTCGTGGGTCCGGCGACGGTCGTCACCGGTGTTCTTGCGCAGCTCGAGGAATTCCTCGATATCCAGGTGCCAGGTCTCCAGGTAGGCGCAGACCGCGCCCTTGCGCTTGCCGCCCTGGTTGACCGCCACGGCGGTGTCGTTGACCACCTTGAGGAAGGGCACCACGCCCTGGGACTTGCCGTTGGTGCCCTTGATGTAGGAGCCCAGCGCGCGCACCGGGGTCCAGTCGTTGCCCAGGCCGCCGGCCCACTTGGAGAGCAGGGCGTTGTCGCGGATGGCGCTGTAGATGTGGTCCAGGTCGTCGGGCACGGTGGTCAGGTAGCAGCTGGAGAGCTGGCTGCGCTGGGTGCCGGAGTTGAACAGGGTCGGGGTGGAGGCCATGTAGTCGAAGCTGGAGAGCAGCTCGTAGAACTCGATGGCCCGCGCCTCGCGGTCGTCCTCGTTGAGCGCCAGGCCCATGGCCACGCGCATGAACATCACCTGGGGCAGCTCGTAGCGCACGTCATCCTTGTGGATGAAGTAGCGGTCATAGAGGGTCTGCAGGCCCAGGTAGGTGAAGGCGTTGTCGCGGCTGTGGTCCAGGGCATCGCCCAGGCGCTCCAGGTCGAACTCGGCGAGCTTCTCGTCGAGCTGCTCGAACTCGATGCCCTTGGCCACATAGGCCTTGAAGGCGGGCTTGTAGAGCTCGGCCATGTCACCGAAGGTGGCGTCCTCGGCGATGCCCAGGAAGGACAGCGCCTCGCGGCGCAGGCTGTCCTGCAGCAGGCGCGCGGTGACGTAGGTGTAGTTGGGCTCCTTCTCCACCAGGGTGCGGGCGGTCATCATCAGCGCCTGGGAGACGCCGTCGATGGTCACGCCGTCGTAGAGGTTCTTCAGGGAGTCCTCGACGATCTTGCCCGGCTCCACATTGGCCAGGTCTTCGCAGGCGTCATAGACCAGGGTCTCGACCCGGCCCAGGTCCAGCGGCTGGCGGTTGCCGTCGGGCAGGGTGACGTTGAGGCTCGGGTGGGGCTTCTCGATGTCCTGGCCCGCCTCGGCGCGGGCCCGGGCGTGCTCCTCGCGGTAGAGGACATAGGCGCGGGCGACCTTCTGTTCGCCGGCGCGCATCAGGGCCAGTTCCACCTGGTCCTGGATATCCTCGATATGCAGGGTGCCGCCATCGGGCAGGCGGCGCCGGAAGGCCTCGACGATGGCCTGGCTGGATTGGGTCACGAAGTCCCGAACCCGCGACGAGGTGCCGGCGTTGTCCCCCTCCACGGCGATAAAGGCCTTGGTCATGGCGACGGCGATCTTGCTGGCGTCGAAGGCGACCACGTCGCCATTACGCTTGATCACCCGCAGTTGCTGGGGGGCGGTCACGTTCACAGACGTCTTGCCGGGGGTAAGGGTGGTATCCATGGCGCCGTGTATCCCTGACGATGGTTGATGGATGGAGCGAAGTCGAAACGATGCCGTGGGTTGAGAAACCCGTGAAAACCGGCGTCGTCGGCGCCCCGAAGGGGCCGTTTGACAGTGGCGGCCGAAGTTGCTAGGGGCACACTATCTAGTGGTTAGTCGGTTGGTGAGCACAAGATAGTGTGCCCTGCGGCTTTCATCAAGTGGATAAGCTGTGCGTATCTTGTGTCTCTTCTGGGGGCGGCCGGTGGGCGATTCGGGAGAGGCGCTGGGACGCGGTTTCGCGATTGAATCAGATAACCCTTATTATCTCGCGTCTTCGACGTTTTCGTTACCGGCAATGGCGACGAAAATACGTTACATGAGATAACCTAGGGGTCGGAGTGCCCTCGGATGGCCAGATGCCATGAGGGGCGGCTCATATGAACGAGGAAACGCACTCATGGGAGTGGATGGCAGCGTGACAAGCAGCGACCTGGAACATGTGCTGATTGTCGAGGATGACGAGCGGCTCGCCGAGCTGACACGCGACTACCTGGAGGCCAACGGCTTCCGCGTCAGCGTCGAGGCGGATGGTGCCAAGGGGGTGGCGCGTATCCTCGAACTGCAGCCGGATCTGGTGATTCTTGACCTGATGTTGCCCGGCGAGGACGGCCTGTCGATCTGTCGCCGGGTACGCGGCGACTATCATGGCCCCATCCTGATGCTGACCGCCCGCACCGACGACATGGATCAGGTGCTGGGCCTGGAGATGGGCGCCGACGACTATGTGCCCAAGCCGGTACAGCCACGGGTGCTGCTGGCACGGATGCGCGCCCTGCTGCGCCGCGCCGAGAGCAGCGAGGCGAGCGGTGAGGCGCAGTTGAGCTTTCGCGACCTGGCCATCGATAGTGCCACCCGGGAGGCCTGGTTGAACGGCGAGCGCATCGACCTGACCAGTGCCGAGTTCGATCTGCTCTGGCTGTTGGCCAGCAACGCCGGGCGGGTCCTGACCCGGGAGGAGATCTTCTCGCAACTGCGTGGCATCAAGTACGACGGTCAGGATCGTTCCATCGACGTGCGGGTCTCTCGGATCCGTCCCAAGATCGGTGATGATCCCAACCAGCCCCATCGCATCAAGACGGTTCGCAGCAAGGGCTATCTCTTCGTCAAGGACGGTTGATGCCGATCCGCTTCCTGCCCCGGCCCCTGGCCGACAGCACCTTCCTGAGGGTCTATGTCCTGCTGGCCCTGGCCCTGCTGGTGATCGGCGGCCTGGCCCTGGGGGGCTTCGCGGTGATCGACCAGGTGCGCCGCGAGCACTACCGGGAAGAGTTGGCCAGCGCCCCCATGCTGGTATTGGCCCACCGCTATGCCGCCCTGCCCGCCGAGGTTCGTAGCGACTGGCTGGAACGACGCTCCCGGGAGCTGGATATCCGCCTCTCGGTGGTACCGGTGACCTCCCCGTCGCTCAACTACTTCGACCGCTCGCGCCTCGAGGAGGGCCAGACCCTGGTGGAATCCCGGGATGGCCAGGGCTGGCGGCTGTGGCGCCGGCTGCCCGGCGGATCGGGGTTGATGGTGGCGGAGCTGGATAGCCTCAACGAGCAACAGCTGCGTGGCCTGGCGGTGGAGCTGGGGCGCTGGCTGAACGAGGCCGCGCCCACCCGGCGGGAGGCTCGCCTGGCGCTGCTCGCCGAGACCGCCCTGCCGGTGAGCCTCAGTGCGACCCCGCCGGAAGGCTGGGCCCAGGCGCCCCCCGAGCGCCTCCAGGAGGCGGAGGTCACCATTCGCCTGCTGCCCCAGCGCTGGGCGATCTCCCTCTATCTGCCGTTGCCCGCCGAGGCCGGTGGCGAGCGGTGGCTGGAGGTGGGGCCCATGGAGGCCTTCGAGCCCATGCCGATGAGCCTGGCGTTGCTGCTGATCGGCGTGCTGCTACTGGGGCTGGCGGCCAGCATCTATCTGATCGTGCGCGGCCTGGAGTCGCGCATGGCGGGGCTCGAGCAGGCGGCCTCGAGAATCGCCGCGGGCCACCTGGATACCCGGGTCAAGGTGGAGAGCGGCGACTTCCTGGGGCGCCTGGGCATGGCCTTCAACGGCATGGCGGCCCGGGTGCAGTCACTGCTGCGCACCCAGCAGGAGATGATCCGCGCCGTCTCCCACGAGCTGCGTACCCCGGTGGCGCGGATTCGCTTCGCGGTGCAGATGGTCGAGGACATGACCGAGGATGGCGGTATCCGCCGCCAGTTGCAGGGCATCGATGCCGATATCGAGGAGCTCGACGCCCTGGTGGACGAGATCCTCACCTATGCCCGCTTGGGGGGGGACCCCGGCCAGGGCCAGGTACTCAGCCGCGAGAGCCTGGACTGCCGGGAGATGGCGCGGCGGGTGGTGGAGACCCTGGCGCCCCTGCATGGCGATCTCGACCTGGTGCTGGTGCCCGGCCCGCCGGTGGAGACGGAGGCCGATCCGCGCTATCTGCAGCGCGCCCTGCAGAACCTGGTGGCCAACGCCTGCCGCCACGCCACCGCACGGGTGGAGGTGCGCCTGACCCAGGAGCCCTGGGCGCTGCGCATCGATGTGGAGGATGACGGTCCCGGGGTGCCGGTGGAGGCGCGGGAGGGAATCTTCAAGCCCTTCGCGCGCCTCGACGACAGCCGTACCCGCCGCTCCGGCGGCTATGGCCTGGGGCTCTCCATCGTGCAGAAGGTGATGGCCTGGCACGGCGGTAGCGTGGCGGTGGATGACAGCCCGCATCTGGGCGGCGCCCGCTTTAGCCTGTTATTGCCTCTGGAACGCCGCTGAGTTGCCTCACCATGCGTCCCGTGGACGACAGCCGCTCTCCATTCCCCCGGCGGCGCCCGCTTTAGCCTGTTATTGCCCCTGGAACGCCGCTGAGTTGTCTCACCATGCGTCCCGTGGACGACAGCCGCTCTCCATCACCCCGGTGGCGTCCGCTTTAGCCTGTTATTGCCCCTGGAACGCCGCTGAGTTGTCTCACCATGCGTCCCGTGGACGATCGCCGCTCTCCATCACCCCGGCGGCGCCCGCTTTAGCCTGTTATTGCCCCTGGAGCGCCGCTGAGTTGTCTCACCATGCGTCCCGTGGACGATAGCCGCTCTCCATCACCCCGGCGGCGCCCGCTTTAGCCTGTTATTGCCCCTGGAACGCCGCTGAGTTGCCTCACCATGCGTCCCGTGGACGATAGCCGCTCTCCATCACCCCGGCGGCGCCCGCTTCTGCCCATAAATCAGGCGCCTCGTGGGAGCTCGGCTGTGCCGAGCGATGGCCAGGTCGGGCGCCCACGATGGTTACGCCGGCTTGATCCCCTCCAGCACCGCGAAGGAGGTCTCCCTGGCGGTGCGCAGGAAATCCTCCATCCAGGGCGCGTCGCGATTCTCCTCGCGGATCGCCGCGAACAGGGTGCTCCAGACGCCGTTTTCCCCCAGCGCTACGGCGCGCACATAATCCCGCTCCAGGTATTCGGTGAGCGCCCAGTTGGGCAAGGCACAGACGCCGCGGCCGCTGGCCACCAGTTGCATCATCATGATGGTCAGCTCGGCGGTACGCACCTCTTTGGGCTTGACCCCGGCGGGGTCGAGGAACTGGGTAAAGACATCCAGGCGCCCCTGCTCCACCGGGTAGAGGATCAGGGTCTCCTCGGCCAGGTCCTGGGGCAGGATATAGGGGCGCTCGGCGAAGGGGTGCTGCTTGGCCACGGCCAGGAGTCCCTGGTAGCGGAACAGCGGTTCGTAGAAGACCCCCGGCAGGGGCTGGGGGTCGGCGGTGATCACCAGGTCGAGCTGCTCCCGGGCCAGGGCCGGCAGCGGGTCGAAGTTGTGGCCGCTGGGAATGTCCACCTCCACCTCGGGCCAGTGATCGCGGAAATAGTCGATGGTGGGCATCAGCCACTGGAAGCAGCTATGGCACTCGATGGCCATATGCAGGCGGCCCTGTTCGTTACCGGCCAGCCGCGCCAGGTCGCGTTCGGCCATGCGCACCTGGGGTAGCACCTGCTCGGCCAGCGCCAGCAGGCGCTGGCCGGCGCGGGTGAACTCCACCGGGCGGGTCTTGCGCAGGAAGAGGGGGTTGCCCAGGCGCTCCTCCAGATCCTTGATCTGGTGAGAGAGGGCCGACTGGGTCAGATGCACGCGTTCGGCGGCTTCCACCAGGGAGCCGGCGTCGCGCAGGGCCACCAGGGTGCGGAGGTGTCGCAGTTCCAACATGATCATGAGCTTCTTTCACTTTAACGATTAGTTAATTTAGTTTGATTCACCTCCCATGGCCAGCCAGACTTTCCCCATCGCTTATGGCAAATCGTGCCATAAACACTGGTTTTAATATCATGGGGGAATAAACATGACGCTGGCACATACCCTGGGCTACCCACGGATCGGCGCCAACCGGGAGCTGAAGAAGGCCACCGAGGCCTACTGGAAGGGCGAGCTGGACCGCGAGGGCCTCGAGACCGTGGGGCGCGAATTGCGTGCCCGCCACTGGCAGGCCCAGCGGGACGCCGGCCTCGACCTGGTCACCGTGGGCGATTTCGCCTTCTACGACCAGGTACTCAATGTCTCGGCGCTGCTGGGGGCCATTCCGAGTCGCTTCGGCGCCGATAGCGAAGTGGCCGAGGGCGACGTCTCCCTGGATACCTATTTCCGCCTGGCCCGGGGGCGGGCCCCCAGCGGCACGCCCGCCGCCGCCTGCGAGATGACCAAGTACTTCGATACCAACTACCACTACCTGGTGCCGGAATTGCACGAGGGGCAGCGTTTCCGGCTGGCCAGTCAGCGCCTCTTCGACGAGGTGGCCGAGGCCCAGGCCGCCGGCCACCCGGTCAAGGTGGCCCTGGTCGGCCCGCTGACCTGGCTGTGGCTGGGCAAGACCAAGGGCGCCGACTTCGATCGCCTGAGCCTGCTGGACGAGGTGGTGACGGTCTATGGCCAGCTGCTGGCGTGCCTGGCGGCGCAGGGCGTGGAGTGGGTGCAGCTCGACGAGCCGGCGCTGGCGCAGGACCTGCCCCAGGCCTGGCGCCAGGCCTATGAGGCCGCCTACAACCGGCTGGGCAGCGTGCCCCCCAAGCTGCTGGTGGCCAGCTACTTCGGTGCCCTGGGCGACAACCTGCAACTGGCGGTGAGCCTGCCGGTGGATGGCCTGCATATCGATGCGGTGCGCGCCCCCGAGCAGCTGACCCCGGTGCTGGATAACCTGCCCGCCTACAAGGTGCTCTCGGTGGGGGCCATCGACGGCCGCAATATCTGGCGTGCCGACCTGGCGGCGCGGCAGGAGGGGCTCGCCGACGCTCGGAAGCGCCTGGGCGAGCGGTTGTGGATCGCTCCTTCCTGCTCGCTGCTGCATGTGCCGGTGGACCTCGAAGCCGAGACCGAGCTGGACGGCGAGCTCAGGGGCTGGTTGGCCTTCGCCCGCCAGAAGCTCGACGAGACCGTGACCCTGGCACGGCTGCTGGGCGGTCGCGCCACCCCGGACGACCGGGCCCGGGTCGAGGCCGCCAGTGCGGCCCTGGCGTCCCGCGCCGCCTCGCCGCGAATTCACAAGCCGGCGGTGGCCCAGCGCCTGGCGGCGGTCACCGCCGCGGATACCGAGCGCGCCAGCCCCTATGCCCGGCGCGCCGTCGAGCAGCATCGTCGCCTGGGGCTGCCGCTGCTGCCCACCACCACCATCGGCTCCTTCCCCCAGACCGCCGAGATTCGCGCCGCCCGTCGCGCCTTCAAGGCCGGCGAGCTGGACCGCGAGACCTACGAGGCGCGGATGCGTGAGGAGGTCGCCCAGGCGGTGGCTCGCCAGGAAGCCCTGGGCCTGGATATGCCAGTGCATGGCGAGCCCGAGCGTAACGACATGGTGGAGTACTTCGGCGAGCTGCTGGAGGGCTTCGCCTTCACCCGCCATGGCTGGGTGCAGAGCTATGGCTCGCGCTGCGTCAAGCCGCCGGTGATCTATGGCGATATCAGCCGCCCGGCGCCGATGACGGTGCGCTGGAGCGAATACGCCCAGTCGCTGACCGACAAGCCCATGAAGGGCATGCTCACCGGCCCGGTGACCATCCTGCAGTGGTCCTTCGTACGCGACGACCAGCCCCGGGAGACCACCTGCCGGCAGATCGCCCTGGCGCTGCGCGACGAGGTGGCGGACCTGGAGCGGGCGGGGATCGCGGCGATCCAGATCGACGAGCCGGCGTTGCGCGAGGGGCTGCCGCTGCGCCGGGGGGCCTGGGCCGGTTACCTGAGCTGGGCGGTGGAGTGCTTCAGGCTCAGCGCCGCCGTGGCCGGCGACGCCACCCAGATCCACACCCATATGTGCTACTCGGAGTTCAATGACATCATCGACTCCATCGCCGCCCTGGATGCGGACGTGATCACCATCGAGACCTCGCGCTCGGATATGCAACTGCTGGATGCCTTCCAGGACTTCGCCTATCCCAACGAGATCGGGCCCGGGGTCTACGATATCCACTCGCCGAACCTGCCCGAGGTGGCGTGGATGGTGCAGCTGATGGAGAAAGCCGCCGAGCGTATTCCGGTCGAGCGGCTGTGGATCAACCCGGACTGCGGCCTCAAGACCCGCACCTGGGCCGAGGTGGAGCCGGCCCTGGCCAATATGGTGGAGGCGGCGCAGCAGCTGCGTCGCAAATACGGCTAAGGCTATGCGTCTTCCCTCGCGCCGACGGTAACTCACTGCCGTCACAGCGTTGGTAGAGCATATCAGGCGCCGGGGCCAAGGGCCCCGGCGCCTGATATGCTGGTGGCGGAATCTCAGACGTTGCAAGGAGTTCGCATGACCCGCATCCCCCCTATCCTGCGTGGTCCCCTGTGGCTGGGAAGCCTCCTGGTCCTGGCCGGCTGTGCCGTGGCGCCCGCGGAGCGGCCCGTGGTGGAGGTCCGTCCCGGCATCGAGGCCGAACCGGCGGCGGTGGAAGACGCTACTCAGGTGCGGCCCACGGCGCCACTGTTGCCGTCGGCGCTCTTTCCCGGCGATGCCGAGGAGTTTATCGCCTGGCGCTGCACCCCGGCCCAGGACCTGGTCGCCGCCTTCGGCGAGGAGGAGCTGCGCCTCTGGTCGGCTCATGGCGCCTATCGCCTGACCCCGGCGGTGGTGGCCTCCGGGGCCCGCTACGAGCAGGCGGGGCTGAGCTTTTGGAATCGCGGCGATACCGCCCTGGTAGAGAGCGACAACGGTCGGCTGGAGTGCCGCAGCGATATCGCCCGGCGGGCCCTGACCCGGGAGCAGCGTCCCGGGGTAATGTTCCATGGCCGCGGCAACGAGCCGGGCTGGGCGGTGCGCCTGGCCCATGACGTGCCGGAGCTGGACCTGACCCTGGATTATGGGCAGCGCGAGCTGAGCCTGCCCTATCGGGTCACCGAGATAAACAACGACGCCGGCCGGGTGGTGCTGGCGAGCGGGCGTGCCGACACGCCCTTTACCCTGACCCTGGAGGCGCGGGCCTGCTTCGATGATATGAGCGGCGAGCCCTTCCCGGCTCGGGTCACCCTGGAGATGGCGGGGCAGCAGTATCGGGGCTGTGGTCAGGGCATCGCACCCTGAGACCATCGCTATCGGCTAGTGCTATCGCGGCAATCTTTTGCTTTTATCGAAAGATTGCCGCGTTTTTTTGCGCTTATCATCTCAAAAAATACATCTAGAATGGCGATCATTAGCTCGGCAACGACTCACGACCCGTTGCCCCTTTGACCAGGAGAATCGCCATGACCACCAAGATCCTCGTAATCACCAGCTCCATCCTCGGCGGCAATTCCCAGGCCCTGGCCGACCACCTGGTCGCCGAGGCGGCTCGCCGCGATGACCTCGCCATCACCCGCCGTGACCTGGTGGCCGACGACCTGCCCCACCTGGGCCTGGCCGAGCTGGGCAGCTGGCAGGTGGATGCCGCCGAGCGCAGCGCCGAGCAGCAGGCCCTGGCGGCCCGTTCCGATGCGCTGATCGAGGAACTGAAGGCCCATGACGTGGTGGTGCTGGCGGTGCCCCTGTACAACTTCGGGGTACCCACCCAGCTCAAGGCCTGGTTCGATCGGGTGATGCGCGCCGGGGTTACCTTCCGCTACACCGAGAACGGCCCCCAGGGCCTGGTGGAAGGCAAGCGCGCCGTGCTGTTGCTGGCCCGGGGCGGCCAGTATGCCGGCACCCCCATGGACACCCAGACCCCGCACCTCAAGGCGATGCTCGGCATGATCGGCCTCTCCGAGGTGAACAGCATCTTCGCCGAGGGCCTCAATATGGGCCATCAGCAGGAAGCCCTGGGCGAGGCGAAGTCAGCCATCGAGCAATTAGTCGCCAAGCTTTAAGGCAGGATCTAAGGCTGGGCTCCGTTGCCGCCCACGAATCGCGGCGCCCCCGAATACTCGGGGGCGCCGTTTTTTGTGGGGGGCTTGAGGCTAGCAGTGGCTCGGTGCCTCGACGATCCACTCGGCGGCCACGAAGTGGCTGGTGCACAGCGGTGGTTCGGGGCCCCATAGCCGTGAGGCGAGGCGCGCCAGGGCCTGGCGGCGGTCGCCATTGGCCTGGTAGGGGCTCGCCAGTTGCTCGCTCACCAGCACCGGTTGCCAGGTACCGCCCTCGCGGGTCGCCAGGGTAAAGGCGAAGGGATGGAAGCCGGGAAAGCCCAGGCGCAGGTCGGTGGCGATCAGGGTCTCCTGCCCCTGATGGTCACGGACCTCGTAGCGCAGGAAGGGGCCGGCGAACCAGGCCAGGCGTTCGCCGCGGGGGTGACTCAGGGCCAGCGGCTGCCACTCGGCGCCACGGCGATAGCGCTCCAGGCTCGGTGGCGCGGCGCCATCGAACAGCCCCACCAGGGCCTCGTAGTGATCATCGCCATCGATCACCGTGGCCCGCCATACCAGGGTATTGAAGGGCGTCGGTTGTACCAGCCGCGGCGCCGATGCCAGGCCCCGGGCCGCCAGTGCCGGGGCCAGGCGTTGCTCCACCGTGAGCTTGGCGCCGGCGGCGAAGAGCAGATAGCTGCAGGAGAGCGCCAGCCCCCAAACGCAGGCGCGGCGCACCCGGGGGCCGACCAGGGCGGCGAGGAGGCCCCCCAGCAGTGCCAGGGTATAGAGCGGGTCGATGATAAAGACGATGGGGTAGGCGCTGGGCCCGGCGTCCAGGGGCCACCACAGCTGGGTGCCATAGGTGGTCAGGGCATCCAACAGGGGATGGCTGACCAGGCAGAGCACGAAGAAGGTCCACCAGTGGCCCAGGGAGATGTTCCGGATCGGGGCGAAGCGCTGGAACAGCAGGGCCAGCAGGCTGGCGAGGCCCGTCAGCACGAACAGCGAATGGCTGACGCCGCGGTGTTCGGTGACATTGGCCACGGCGTCGCCATAGTCCAGCACCACGTCCAGGTCGGGCAGGGTGCCCAGCAGGGCCCCGAGCAACACCGCCTTGCGGCCCAGGCGCCGCCCCAGCACCGCGCCACCCACCGCCGCCCCCAGCGCCGCCTGAGTCAATGAGTCCATGCCTGACTCCTAGCCGCAGGCCCAGGCGGGGCCGGCGGCTAGGATCCGCGACTGCACCGGGCAGTCGTCCCGGTGAGCGCCGGACAGGTAGCCGGTACTCATCAGGAACTCGCCGACGATCTCCGGACCGGTAAAGCGGAAGGTGCGGCGAAAGAGCCGGACCCAGTCCGCATGACTCAGGGGGTGATGCGCCTCCAGCCAGGCGTGAAAGCCGCCGTGGGACTCACGCAGTGCGCGAATGACCCCGGCGTTATGGATCACGGCGTCGACCTTCAAGCGATTGCGAATAATCCCGGCATCGGCCAGCAGCCGGGCGCGTTCGTCCTCGCCATAGACGGCGACCCGGTCGACCTCGAAACCCTCGAAGGCGCTATGGAAAGCCGCGCGCTTGTTCAGCACGGTAAGCCAGGAGAGCCCCGCCTGATTGATCTCCAGCACCAGTCGCTCGAAGAGCGAGGCCTCGTCGGCGATGGGAAAGCCATACTCATGATCATGGTAGGGCGCATGCACGGGGTGGGAGGGGGCCGTGTCGCAGTAGTGGGGCATGGTGGCTCCTGTCCTGGCAGGGTATCCTGCCGTCGGTTCCTGAGAAGGGAGACGATCGATGCTAGCAAGAGACATTCTACGCCGCCTGGCGGCCCTGGGGCTGGGCCTGATGCTTTCCCCCCTGGCCGTTGCCGGCCCGCTGGTGGAAATCTGGAAGGATCCCGACTGTGGCTGCTGCACCGCCTGGTCGGAGCACCTGGAGGCCGAGGGTTTCGAGGTGCGTCTCCATGAGACCCGGGAGATGCGCCAGATCAAGAGCGAGCAGGGCGTGCCGCCGCAGCTCGCCTCCTGCCATACCGCGGTGGTGGAGGGCTATGTGATCGAGGGCCATGTGCCCGCCGCCGATATTCACCGCCTGCTGGAGGAGGATCCCGAGCTGGCCGGTCTGGCGGTCCCCGGCATGCCCCACGGCTCGCCGGGGATGGAGACCGGCCGGGTCGACGACTATGCGGTCTATGGCTGGCACGCCGACGACCGTGCCCCGGAGATCTTCCAGCGCTATATTCAGCAGTAAAGGAGCCCTCGTTATGCAATACCTACACACCATGGTCCGCGTCAGCGATCTGGAGGAATCCCTCTATTTCTACTGCGACCTGCTGGGGATGATCGAGATCAGCCGCAAGGAGAGCGAGAAGGGGCGCTTTACGCTGGTGTTCCTGGCCGCGCCGGAGGACGAACTGGCGGCTCGGGAGAACCGCGCGCCGATGCTCGAGCTGACCCACAACTGGGATCCGGAAACCTACCAGGGCGGGCGCAACTTCGGTCACCTGGCCTACCGGGTCAATGATATCTATGCCCTGTGCGAGAGGCTGCAGGTCGGGGGCGTGACGATCAATCGCCCACCCCGGGATGGCCATATGGCCTTCGTGAAGAGTCCCGACGGCATCTCCGTGGAGCTGCTCCAGGCCGGCGAGCCGCTGGCACCCAAGGCGCCCTGGAGCGAGATGGAGAACCACGGCACCTGGTAGGGGCCGCCGGTTCGGCGAGACGCCGCCCGGGGAAGCCCGGGCGGCGTTTTCATCGGCCGCGTATTAATCCGGGCGGACGGCCATTCGCCCACTGCCCAGGAAAATCAGTGCCACGGCGCCGAACAGGAAGAGGCCCTGCAGCTCCAGTTGCCAGCCGCCGCTCTGGTTGAGCATAAGGAGCTCGTGAGTATGCACCAGGGCGATGGCGACCAGCATATTGCCCGCCATCAGCAGGCCCGCCACCCGGGTCTGCCAGCCGACGATGGCCATCAGCGGAGCGAGTAGCTCGCCGATCAGCACGCCATAGGCCAGGAAGCTGGGCAGGCCATAACCGGCCAGTAGGTCGCCGATCCAGTTGAGGCTGCCCGGGTCGAGCAGCTTGCTGATGCCATGCAGCAGCATCAGGATGCCCACAGAGAGGCGCAGGATCAGTTTGCCCAGGGCATCGTTATGAAGGGCTCGCAGCATAAGAAGGCTCCTTGATTGGGGCGGGGCACTGCCCCGGATCCGTTTAGCATAGCCGCTCCATTGTTCCCTAGTCCGTTGGTAAAGAGAATCCCGATAAACCCCCACTCCCCGAAGCACCCTGGCCTCGGGGGCACTGGCCAAGGCGTGGTGGATAGGGCACCCTTAGGCCTTTCGGATCAGCAACTTTCGGATCGGCAAGAGGAAGGACGATGGTAAAGCTCCGGTGGATCGGTGCCCTGGCGATGAGTCTCCTGGTGGGCTGTGGCAGCACGCCGCCGGCCCCCGAGCGGGAGGCCGCGACGCCGACGGCGAGCAGTGACTCCCCGGTGATCGGCCCGCGCTGGCAACTGATCCTGCTGGGCAGCGACGAGCGCTGGCAGGGCGCCGAGCCGGCCTGGTTCGAGGCGGAGTCCGGGCGTGGCGGGCTGCGCCTGAGTGGCAGCGACGGCTGTCGTCGCCTCGACGGTAACCTGGCCCTGGACGATGGCAATCGCATCGCCATCGAGGGACTCAGCGCGGGTCGCGACTGTGCCGGTGCCCCCCAGGCGGCCCGGGTCGCCGAGATGATGCAGGCCGCCCACCGCTACCTGATCGATCACGATCGGCTGGTGTTCTTCGGCCGCGATAGCCGGGTGCTGGGGGGCTTCCAGCGCCGCTGATTCCTGCGCCCCGGCATAAGAAAGGCCAGGCTCCTTATCGGGGCCTGGCCTTTTTGGTGGGGCGTGGCGGTGTCCTAGCGGGCCGGCCGCAGTCGTCCCTGGAGGGCGATCAGGCCGCGGGTAATGGCCGCCGCGGTGCGCGGTGCCAGGGGCGTGCACAGGACCCAGGGCAGCAGGATCAGGGCGATGGCCAGGGCTCCGAAGTAGATATCGCTGAACCAGTGGGCGCCGCCGAGGATACGCGGGGCGCTGAACAGCACCACCATGGCGGCGCCCACCAGGCCGACCCGACGGCCGGCGAAGCGCCACATAAAGGCGGCGAAGATCATCAGCATCAGGCCGTGGTCGCCGGGGAAGCTGCTCGCGGAGACCGCCTTGGTGGCGTAGTCCACCAGCTCGGTGACCCGATTGGTATTGTCGTAGACCAGGGTGGGGCTGGCATGACCATAGGTGACGACATAGGCCTCGATGCGATTGATGATGCCGGCGGTGAGCAGCAGGGTCAGGCCGATGCCGCCCCAGCGCAGCCATCGGTGCTCCGCCCGGGGATCGCGACGCATGGCCCACAGGAAGACCGCGGCCAGTGCCAGCAGGCTGATGCCATCGAAGGCGCGGTTGTTGGAGAGCGCCACCAGGTGCACCCAGGCCATATTGCCCTCATGCAGCCAGGCATTGGTGGTGAAGAAGATGGCGTCGTCCATGGCCTCCCAGATCAGCAGGTTGGGCGACCACCAACCGAGGATCAGGGCGATACCCAGCAGGTTATAGAAGAGCAGCCGGGCCGGCGCGAAGTCGGGGTGTTTCGAGAGCATGGCGTCATTATCACCAGGTAAGCGTTGGCCCCATTCTAGGCGATCCCCTGATAAGGGAACAGTGTTTCCCCAACGGCCGCTCTCGCCATCGGGGCTCATCGGCCTACTGCATATACCAGCCGTGGCTGGCCACCCCCGCGAGACTGCCCGGTGAGCCTCGCCGCGACACGATAACGCAGGCCATTCAGCGCTACTGCATATACCAGCCGTGGCTGGCTACTACCGACTGACCGGTGAGGGCCGCCGAGGGGAAGGCGGCGAGATGCAGGGCCACCTCGGCGATATCCTCCAGGGTGGTGAATTCCTGATCCACGGTGTCCTTGAGCATGATGTCGCGAATCACCGCCTCCTCGGAGATGCCCAGCTCCCGGGCCTGCTCGGGAATCTGCTTGTCTACCAGGGGGGTGCGCACGAAGCCGGGGCAGATCAGGTTGCTGCGCACCCCATGGGCCGCCCCCTCCTTGGCAACGGTACGGCATAGGCCCAGCAGGCCGTGCTTGGCGGTCACATAGGGGGCCTTGAGGGGCGAGGCCAGCTTGCTGTGCACCGAGCCCATATAGAGCAGGCAGCCGCCGCCCTGGGCGTACATCCGGTGCAGGGCCGCCCGGGTGACCAGGAAGGCGCCGTCCAGGTGCACCGCCAGCACCCTGCGCCAGTCCGCCAGGCTGAGCTCATGCAGGGGCTGGATATGCTGGATGCCGGCATTGGCCAGGGCGATATCCAGGCGTCCCCACTGGGCCACCAGGCGGGCCACCCCCGCCTCCACGGCGGCCTCGTCGGTGACATCCATGGCCAGCGCCAGGGCCTCGCCGCCGGCCCGGCGGATGGCCTCGGCGGCGGCCTCGGCGGCCTCAGCGTCGAGGTCGGCGATGGCTACCCGGGCCCCCGCGGCGGCGTAGCGTTCGGCCACGGCACGGCCGATGCCGCCGGCGGCGCCGGTGATCAGGGCGGTCTTGTTATCGAGTCGCATCATGAAGTCTCCGAATCATTGGCCGCCATAGATTTCACTGGGCAGCCAGGTGGCCAGGGGCGCATACAAGAACACTAGCAGCAAGCCCAGCAACTGGATGGCCACGAAGGGGGCGACCCCCAGGTAGATATGCCGGGTGGTGATCTCCGGCGGGCAGACGCCCTTGATATAGAAGAGCGCGAAGCCCACCGGTGGGGTCAGGAAGGAGGTCTGCAGGCAGATGGCGAAGAGCATGGCGAACCATAGCGGGTCGACCCCCAGGCTCATCACCACCGGCGCCACCAGCGGCAGGATGATCAGGGTGATCTCCACCCAGTCGAGGAAGAAGCCGAGCAGGAAGACCACCAGCAGGATGCTCAGCACGATCCCCGTCTCGCCGAAGGGCAGGCCGGTCAGGGTCAGGCGTACCACGTCGTCGCCGCCCAGCCCCCGCAGCACTGCGGCGAAGACGGTGGCACCGATAAAGATGGCGAAGATAAAGGCGGTGGTGCGGCTGGTCTGATAGAGCGCCTCGCGCAGGGTATGCAGGGTCAGGCGGCGGTTGGCCAGAGCCAGCAGCATGGCGCCCAGGGCGCCCACCGCCGAGGCCTCGGTGGTGGTGGCGAAACCGGTGAAGATGGAGCCCAGCACGGCCAGGATCAGGGTCAGGGGTGGCAGCACCGCCTTGGCGACCCCCAGGAAGGCCCGGGCATCGAGGCGCTCGCGGTCCTCGGGGGCCGGGGCCAGGTCCTTCTTCAGGTAGGCGGCGATCAGGATATAGGCGATATACAGCAGCCCCAGCATCACCCCGGGTACCAGGGCCGCCATAAACAGGCGCCCCACCGAGGCCTCCGGGGTGCCCAGGCGATCGGCCATCAGTACCAGCATGATACTGGGCGGCACCAGGATGCCCAGGGTCCCCACCGAGCAGGCGGTGCCCACCGCCAGGCACTTGTCGTACTTGGCGCGCATCATGGGGCCCAGGGAGAGCATCCCCAGCAGCACCACCGAGGCGCCGACGATGCCGGTGGAGGCCGCCAGCAGCACGCCGACGATCACCACGGTGATGGCGTAGCCGCCGCGCAGCCCGCCCAGCACCCGCACCAGGGAGTGGACCAGGCGCTCGGCGATGCCGGAGCGATCGAGCATGATGCCCATGAAGATAAACAGCGGCAGGGCCACCATCAGCTCATTGGCGACGATGCCATAGATGCGTCGGTCCAGGGCGCCGATGGTGCCGCTCCAGCTGAACCACAGGTCGGCGTCGAAGAATTCCACCAGCCCATGACCGATCAGCGCGAACAGGAAGCCGATGCCGGCCAGCGACCAGGCGACCGGGAAGCCGGCCAGCAGCAGGCCCATAAAGCTGGCGAACATCGCCAGTACCAGGAATTGTTCCAGTCCCATGGAGAACCTCGTGACTCAGCGGGTGGGCGGCGAGCCGTCGCCCTCGAGGCGACGGGGGAAGCCGAACAGCAGGGTGGCGCAGCGCAGCGCCCGGGACGCCAGGGCGATGGCCACCAGGGTCAGGCCGATGGGTATCAGGGTCTTGATGATGAAGCGGTAGGGCAGGCCGCTGGGCGCCTGGGAATGCTCGCCGCGCTCGAAGGCGCGATAGCCGTAGGCATAGAGGGCGTCCAGCATCAGAGTGAGGATCGGCAGGGCCAGCAGCACGATGCCCAGCAGCTCGATCCAGGCCTGGGCGCGCGGCGAGAACTTCTCGCGCAGCACGTCGACCCGCACATGGTCGTCGCTGACCACCGCATAGGCCAGGGTCAGGATCATGGTGGCGCCGAACAGGTGCCAGGCGAGCTCCTCCACGGCGATGGAGCCGCGGCCGAGGATAAAGCGGTTGACCACGTTGGCCAGTACCACCGCCAGGGTGGCCAGCCATAGCCAGGAGACCGCCTGGCCGATCCACAGGATGGCGCCGTCCAGGCGATGGCTGAGGCGGTTGGTGGGCAGCACGGGGCCGCCCGCCGGCGCGTGGCCGGCGGAGGAATCGGGGACAGACATGGGGGACTCCGAAGCGCAGGGGGCGCCGCCCGCGGGCGGCGGCCGGGTCAGGGATCAGTCGCGGTCGAGGGCCTCGGGGGCGTAGTAGCTGCGCGGCAGGTGGCCCTTGTGGTGCCAGTTGCCGTGCACCGCCATGAATTCCCGCTGGCTCTCCAGGACCCGGGCGAACATGGCGTCCTCGGCGGCGATCTCCGCCTGCACCTCGTCGGTGACCCGGCGCAGTTCGGCGAGGACCTCGTCGGGCAGCACCTGGGCATTGACGCCTTCCGCCTCGAAGTCGCGCAGGGCCTGGGGCGTCTCGAACTCGCTCTGGGCGTAGCCATAGAGGGTGGCGGCGCGGCAGCCCATGTCGATCTGCGCCCGGCTCTGGGGCGAGAGGGCCTCCCAGCTCTCCTGATTGACCAGCAGGTGGGCGGTGGTGAAGGTCTGGTGCCAGCCCGGCATCACATAGTTCTGGACGATTTCCTGCATGCCGAGGATGCGGTCCACCGCCGGGGCGGAGAACTCGGTGGCATCGATCACGCCCCGCTCCATGGCCTGGTAGAGCTCGCCGCCGGGGATCATGGTCACCGAGGCGCCCAGGCGCTCCAGGACGCGGCCGCCGATACCGGCGAAGCGGATGCGCAGGCCGTCGATCTGCTCCAGGGACTCCAGGGGCTCGGCGAACCAGCCGGCGGCCTCGGGACCGATCATGCTGCACAGCAGGGGGTGGACGTCGTAGTCGGCGTAGATCTCCTCGAGCAGCTCGGCGCCGCCACCGAAGTAGTGCCAGGCCAGGTAGGCGGGGGGCTCCATGCCGAAGGGGGCACCGGCGAAGAGCGGCAGGGCGGGGATACTGCCCTGGTCATAGCCGACCCAGGTGAAGCCGGCGTCGTAGGTGCCCTGGGAGACCGCATCGAGGATCTCGAAGGGCGGAATCAGCTCACCGGGCTCGTAGTAGCGCAGGGTGATATTGCCGTCGGAGGTCTGCTCCAGGGATTCGCTGAGGTAGCGCACCGGGGTGCTCAGGCCCACCAGGTGGGAGGGGAAGGCGATGGGCACCTGCCAGCGCACCCGCTCCTGGGCCTCGGCCTGGGAGACGGTCATGGGCAGGGCGGCGGTTCCCAGCATCACGGCGCCGACGGCGGCGGTCAGCGGGGCGGCACGGAAGATCTGGCGTGAGAGCGGCATGCGGGCTCCTGGTCTCATTGTTGTTGAGGAGGTGCCGTCGTCGCGGCACTTGCCTGACTCAATGCAGATGCCGTGCCAGAAAAGAAAAGTTTTTGTAAAACAGATGGTTATTAATCGTCTGTGTGGGCGGGGCTCGAGGAGTGTCCGGGTTTCAGGACGATATTCAGGGGAATGCGAAATAAGCTGTCCGTAAAAACGGTCAGTTGTCCGGATTTAGGGACAGCTTGGCGAGCTTGGTATAGAGCACCGAGCGGGGGATGCCCAGCAGGCGAGCGGCCCGGGAGCGGTTGCCGCCGCAGGCGGCCAGGGCCTGGCGAATGGCCTGGCGCTCCGCCTCGGCCACGGCCTCCGCCAGGGGGCGTAGCGGCGGGGTGGCCGGCGCCTCGCCGCAGGGGTGGGGCAGGGCGGGGGTCAGGGTGGCGGCGTCGATCACGCTGCACGCCTCGTTGAGGGCCAGGGTCTGCTCCAGGGCGTTGCGCAGCTCGCGGATATTGCCGGGCCAGGGCTGGGCCGCTAGCAGGGCCACCGCATCCGGGGTGATCTCGGCGCGGGGTTCGCCGCTCTCCAGGGCCAGTTTCTCGAGGAGCGCCTCGCAGAGAATGCCCATATCGGCGGGGTGCTCGCGCAGCGCCGGCAGGCGGATGGTCAGTACATTGAGGCGGTAGTAGAGGTCGGAGCGGAAGCGGCCCTCGGCCACCATGGCCTCCAGGTCGCGGCTGGTGGCGGCGATCAGGCGCACGTCCACCGGCTGCACCTCGTTGGAGCCCAGGGGCTCCACCTCGCCCTCCTGGATGGCCCGCAGCAGCTTGGCCTGCAGCGCCAGGGGCATGTCCCCCACCTCGTCGAGGAAGAGGGTACCGCCATCGGCGAGCTGGAACTTGCCCTGGCGGGCCCGCTTGTCGGCGCCGGTATAGGCCCCGGGGGCCACGCCGAAGAACTCTGCCTCCAGCAGGCTCTCCGGCACCGCCGCCACATTGACCGCCACCAATGGGGCCCCGGCCCGGGGCGAGGCGGCATGGATGGCCTGGGCCAGCACCTCCTTGCCGGTGCCGGTCTCGCCGAGCAACAGTATCGGCGTCTGGCGGGCCGCCGCCAGGCGGGCGCGGCGCTTGACCTCGAGTACCTCGGGGCTGGCGCCGACGAAGTCGGCCATCTCATAGCGGGCCCCACGCTTGGCCAGGGCGCGTTTGGCGGCGGCCAGGTCCCGCTGCAGGCGCCGGTACTTGCTGACCATGGGGGTCAGCGGCTGGAGGTCGTCGTAGAGGATAAAGGCCACGGCGCCGATCACCCGGCCGCTGGCCTCGTCATGCACCGGCAGGCGCATCACCACCAGCTGCTGGTCATGGGCTTCCATGATATCCAGCAGGATGGGGCGGCCGCTGCGGATCACCTCCGGCATGCGGGTATGGGGAATGATCTGGGCCACCGGGCGGCCGATCACCGCCTGGGGGTCGCTGATCTCCAGCAGGCGACAGTAGCTGTCGTTGATCCAGGTGATGCGGCTATCCACATCCACCGAGATGGCCCCGGCACTGGCCTGCTCGAAGATCGGAAAGAGGATGTCCACCGCCTGGGGGCTGAGGCCCTCCCGGGGGGACGGCGAGTCACCCCGGCGCGGTTCGCCGGGGAAGGCGGCCCGAAAGCCGCCGTCTCGCTTAGGCGTCGACATGGCTCGGGCTCAGAGGGCGGCGATCTTGTCGCGCCGCTCGGCCGGCAGGCGCCGGGCGGCCTGGCCAACTGGAGAGCATGAGCTTGCCGCGCTGTTGCTTCGAGGCTGACATGGCCTGCATGCCTAGAGCGCGGCGATCTTGTCGCGCTGTTCGGCCAGCAGACGCCGGGCGGCCTGGAAATCGCTTAGCTTGCCGCGCTCCTTCTCCACCACCGCTTCCGGGGCCTTGGCCACGAAGCTCTCGTTGCCGAGCTTCTTCTCGATGCCGCCGATCAGCTTGTCCTGCTTGTCGATCTCCTTGTCGAGACGAGTCAGCTCGGCTTCCTTGTCGATCAGGTCGGCCATGGGCACCAGCACTTCCATCTCGCCGACCAACTGGGTGGCGGAGAGCGGCGCCTGGGCGGGGTCGTCCAGCCAGGTAATGCTCTCCAGCTTGGCGAGCTTGGCGAGGAAGCGGCGGTTGGCCTCCAGGCGCGCCCGGTCGGCCTCGCCACCCTTGGTCAGCAGCACGTCGAGGGGCTTGCCCGGGGCGATATTCATCTCGGCGCGGATGTTACGCACCGCCACGATCACCCCCTTGAGCCACTCGATATCCCGGGTGGCGGCCTCGTCGATCCTGGCCTCCTCCGGCAGCGGCCAGGGCTGGGCCATGATGGAGTCGCCCTCGTCCCGGAGGGTGCCGGCCAGGGGCGCGACCCGCTGCCAGATCTCCTCGGAGATATAGGGCATCATCGGGTGAGCCAGGCGCAGGATCGCCTCCAGCACCCGCACCAGGGTGCGACGGGTGCCGCGCTTGGCCTCCGCGGAGGCCGCCTCGTCCCACAGCACCGGCTTGGAGAGCTCCAGGTACCAGTCGCAGTACTCGTTCCAGACGAAGTCGTAGAGGGCCTGGGAGGCGTGGTCGAAGCGGAACTCCTCCATGGCCTTGGTCACCTGGGCCTCGGTCTGCTGCAGCCGCGAGACGATCCAGCGATCCGCCAGGGAGAGCTCGACCGGTTCACCCGTCAGGCCGGTATCCTCGCCCTCGGTATTCATCAGCACATAGCGGGAGGCGTTCCACAGCTTGTTGCAGAAGTTGCGGTAGCCATCCAGGCGGCCCATGTCGAACTTGATATCGCGTCCGGTGGTGGCCTGGGAGAGGAAGGTGTAGCGCAGGGCGTCGGTGCCGTGGGGCTCGATGCCCTCCGGGAACTCGGCGCGGGTGGCCTTGGCGATCGCCTTGGCCTTCTGCGGCTGCATCATATTGCCGGTGCGCTTGTCGAGCAGCTCGTCGAGGGTGATGCCGTCGATCAGGTCGATGGGGTCGAGGACGTTGCCCTTGGACTTGGACATCTTCTGGCCCTGGCCGTCGCGCACCAGGCCATGCACATAGACCTGCTTGAAGGGCACCTCGCCGGTGAACTTCAGGGTCAGCATGATCATCCGCGCGACCCAGAAGAAGATGATATCGAAGCCGGTGACCAGCACGCTGGAGGGGTGGAAGGTCGCCAGTTCCGGGGTCTGTTCCGGCCAGCCCAGGGTGCCGAAGGTCCACAGGCCCGAGCTGAACCAGGTATCGAGGACGTCCTCGTCCTGGGTCAGCTCGAGGTCCGCGGGAAGATTATGCTTCGCCCTGGCCTCCTCGGCGGTGCGGGCCACGTAGACGTTGCCCTCGGCGTCGTACCAGGCGGGGATACGATGGCCCCACCACAACTGACGGGAGATGCACCAGTCCTGGAGGTCGCGCATCCAGGCGAAGTACATGTTCTCGTAGTTCTTGGGCACGAACTCGATATCGCCGTTTTCCACCGCCGCGATGGCGGGCTTGGCGAGGCTCTCCACGGCGACGAACCACTGGTCCGTGAGCAGCGGCTCGATGACGTCGCCGGAGCGGTCGCCATAGGGCAGGGTGTTATTGACCGTCTCGATTCGCTCGAGCAGGCCCGCGGCCTCCATATCGGCGACGATTCGCTGCCGAGCCTCGAAGCGGTCGAGGCCGGCATAGGCCTCGGGCAGGCTCGGGTCGATATCGGCCAGCGGCCGGCCCTGGATATCGAAGGCCTCGGCCCGGGCCAGGATGGCGGCGTCCTGGGTGAAGACGTTGATCAGCGGCAGCCCCTGGCGACGCCCCACCTCGTAGTCGTTGAAGTCGTGGGCTGGGGTGATCTTCACGCAGCCGGAACCCTTCTCCATGTCGGCGTGTTCGTCGGCGACGATGGGGATGCGCCGGCCCACCAGCGGCAGGATGATCTCCTTGCCGATCAGCGAGGCGTAGCGGGGATCCTCCGGGTTGACTGCCACCCCGGTATCGCCGAGCAGGGTCTCGGGGCGGGTGGTGGCGACGACCAGGTGGTCGAGGCCCGCGTCGGTGGTGACGCCATCGGCCAGGGGGTAGCGGAAGTGCCAGAACTGGCCCTGTTGGTCGCGGTTCTCCACCTCGAGGTCGGAGATGGCGGTATGCAGGGTCGGGTCCCAGTTGACCAGGCGCTTGCCGCGGTAGACCAGCCCCTCGTCGTAGAGGCGCACGAAGACTTCCTGGACCGCCTGGTAGAAGCCGTCGTCCATGGTGAAGCGCTCGCGGCTCCAGTCGACGCTGGCGCCCATGCGGCGCAGCTGGCGGGTGATATGGCCGCCGGATTCGGCCTTCCATTCCCACACCTTGTCGATAAAGGCGTCGCGACCCAGGTCGTGGCGGCTCTTGCCTTCCTCGGCGGCGACCTTGCGCTCCACCAGCATCTGGGTGGCGATCCCGGCGTGGTCGGTGCCCACCTGCCAGAGGGTGTTGTGACCCTGCATGCGCCGCCAGCGGATCAGGGTATCCATGATGGTGTCCTGGAAGGCGTGACCCATGTGCAGGCTGCCGGTGACATTGGGCGGCGGAATCATGATCGAGTAGGGGGCGCCTTCGCCCGAGGGGGCGAAGCGGTTGTCGGCTTCCCAGCGCTGGTACCAGCGGGCTTCGATCTGTTCGGGTTGATAGGTCTTGTCCATGGGGCCTTCCGGAGCAATCAGGGTGATACCGCCCGGGAGGTCGCTTGCGCACCACCGGGGACGGGAAAAATGGGCACGATTATAGCCTGTCGCCGGGGGTGGCGTCAGCTCGGGAGGGAGGCCTGCCCCCAGCGCCCCTCAGCAATTGCCTTAGCGAGATTGCCTTAGCGATTACCGGGGCGCTTGCTTAGGTCGTGGGCGGTGACCGGGTAGCCGCGCTTCTTGTAGGTCTGCCAGCAGGCGCGCTTGGTGGTCAGCACCCGCTGGTGCTGATTGATGATCTCGGCGACTCGCTCGAAGCGGGAGAACCACTCGGGGATCTCCGGGTGCAGGTTGAGCAGGGCCTGGACCTCCCGGGCCGGGTCCGGCGGCGTCTCCCAGCCCAGGGTCACCGGCACCGTATCGGCCTCTGCGCTGCCCAGCAGGGCATGGGGCAGGTAGGCGTCGTCGCGGAAGCTCCAGAGACGCGCGTCCAGGGCCTGGCCCATGGCCGCGTCTTCGCAGTGCAGATGCAGCCGATAGCCCTTGCCGGCGATGGTCTCGGCGAGCCGGCAGGCGAAGTCGAGGCGGGCGTCCAGGGTGGTTTCGGGGAGGATATAGAAGTCGACTCGGGTCATGGGAGCCCTGAGGGGGTCGGCGGAATGGCGAATTTGGCCATCAGTGCTGCCGGGCCTCGGGGCTACCCTGGGGCAAGCGCTTCGGCTTGCCCCAGCGTCCCTCGAGGAAACAGCGGTGAGACCAAGATTGGCAGGGACTTACACCAGGCGGGTCAGCCAGCCGTGCTTGTCTTCGCTGCGGCCGTACTGCAGGTCGAGCAGCTTGGTGCGCAGGCGCTTGGCCACCTCGTTGTCGCCCTGGGCGGCCAGGCGGATCGGGCCTTCCTCGGTGACCAGTTCGCCCACCGGGGTGATCACCGCGGCGGTGCCGCAGGCGAAGACCTCGGTGATCTCGCCGGAGGCGGCACCTTCGCGCCACTCGTCGATGCTGATCGGGCGCTCCTCGGGGGTCAGGCCCTCGTCCTTGGCCAGGGTCAGCACCGAGTCGCGGGTCACGCCCTCGAGGATGGTGTCGGTCAGCCGCGGGGTGGCGATGCGCCCGTCCTTGTAGACGAAGAAGAGGTTCATGCCGCCCAGCTCCTCGAGCCACTTGTTCTCGACGGCGTCGAGGAAGGCCACCTGGCCGCAGCCGTGGTCGCTGGCCTCCTTCTGGGCGGCCAGGGAGGCGGCGTAGTTGCCGCCGCACTTGGCGAAGCCGGTGCCGCCGGGGGCGGCGCGCTTGTAGTGGCTGGAGAGCCAGATGGAGACCGGCTCGATGCCGCCCTTGAAGTAGGCGGCCGCCGGCGAGGCGATCACGTAGTAGTCCACCTCCCGGGCCGGGCGCACGCCGAGGAAGGTCTCGCTGGCGATCATGAAGGGGCGCAGGTAGAGGCTGCACTCGTCGGCCGCGTTCTTGGGCGTCGGCACCCAGGCGTGATCCTGGGCCAGCAGCGCCTTGATCGAGCCGATGAAGTCCTCGTCGGAGAGCTCCGGCAGGGCCAGGCGGCGGGCGCTGCGGCGGAAGCGCTCGGCGTTCTTCTCGGGGCGGAAGGTCCATACCGAGCCATCGGCGTGGCGGTAGGCCTTGATGCCCTCGAAGATCTCCTGGGCGTAGTGCAGCACCGCCGCGGCGGGATCCAGGGTCAGCGGACCGTAGGGGCGCACCTCGTGGCCGTGCCAGCCGGCATCGAGGGTCCAGCGCACATGGGCCATATGGTCGGTGAAGTACTGGCCGAAGCCGGGGGCGGCGAGGATATTGTCACGCACGGCGTCGGCGGCGGGCGTCGTGGAGGGCAGCAGGGCAAAACTTGCAGTGGACACGGCAAAAGGGTCTCCGCTAATTGCCGGCGGCATCAGGCGCCGGCGTCTCTCGAGCGATACGGGGCGGCGGGCCGAGGCCCGCCGAGTGTCACAGATGTAAAGGTTGCCGGCGAGATTGGCAACCCCGAACCTAGGCGGCGTCCTCGCCGTCCTCGATCTGGCCCTCGACCTCGCGGTCCAGCAGGTACTGGGTCAGCAGACCCACCGGCCGGCCACTGGCGCCCTTCTGCTTGCCGGAGGTCCAGGCGGTGCCGGCGATATCCAGGTGCGCCCAGGGGAACTGATCGGCGAAGCGCGACAGGAAGCAGGCGGCGGTGATGGTGCCCGCGGGGCGGCCGCCGATATTGGCCAGGTCGGCGAAGTTGGAGTCGAGCTGCTCCTGGTACTCGTCCCACAGCGGCAGGTGCCAGGCGCGGTCCCAGGCGGTCTCGCCGGCATCCAGCAGGTCCAGGGCCAGGTCGTCGTCGTTGGAGAGCAGCCCGGTGGCATGGTGGCCCAGGGCGATGATGGCGGCCCCGGTCAGGGTGGCGATATCCACCACGCTGGCGGGTTGGAAGCGCTCGGCGTAGGTGAGGGCATCACACAGCACCAGGCGTCCCTCGGCGTCGGTGTTGAGCACCTCCACGCTGAGCCCCTTGAGGGTCTTGATGATATCGCCGGGCTTGGTGGCGCGACCATCGGGCATGTTCTCGGCGGCGGCGACCACGAACACCAGGTTGAGTCGGGGCTTGATGGCGAGGATCGCCTGGGCGGTGCCGAACACGCTGGCGGCGCCACACATGTCGAACTTCATCTCGTCCATGGCCTCGCCGGGCTTCAGCGAGATGCCGCCGGTGTCGAAGGTGATGCCCTTGCCCACCAGCACATGGGGGGCTTCCTCCGGGTCCTCGGCGCCCTGGTACTTCATGACGATCAGCCGCGAGGGCTGCTCGCTGCCGCGGCCCACCGAGAGCAGGCTATGGGCGCCCAGGGTTTCCAGGGCGGCCTCGTCGAGGATCTCGGTGGTCAGGGCGCCGCCGGAGGCGGCGGCCAGTTGCTCGGCCTGCTCGGCCAGGTAGCTGGGGGTGCAGATATTGCCCGGCAGGTTGCCCAGCTGGCGGGTCAAATTGATGCCCTCGCCGATGGCGGCGCCGATGCGTGCGCCTTCGGTGGCGGCCGCGGCGTCATCGGCCTCGCTGACCAGCAGGGTGACGCGCTCGAGGCGCAGTGCCGGGGCCGGCTTGGACTTGAAGTCACTGAAGCGGTAGCCGGCGCGCAGGGCCGCCTCGGCGGTCATGCGGGCCTTCCAGTGGCTGTCGCGATCGGCCACCGGCACGTCGGTGAAGGCCACGGCGGCGTCGTCCACCGGCAGGGCGGTGAGCTGGGCGAAGGCGGCATCCAGGGCCTTGCGCAGGGCGGCCTCGTTGCATTTGGCGGCCTCGCCCAGGCCCACCAGCAGCAGGCGCTCGGCATTCAGGCCGGGCGCGAAGGGAACCAGCAGCACCTTGCCCAGGTCGGCCGAGAAGTCGCCGCGCTCGATCAACTGGCCGATCAACCGCTCGCTGGCATCGTCGAGCTTGGCGGCGGCGGGCAGCAGGTCGGCGTCCTTGATCACCGGAACCACGAGACAGGCCGTCTCGGCCTTGGCCGGATTGGCCGTCTGAACAGGGAATTCCATGGCGTCTCCACAAGACAAGCGAAGGGGGATTCTGGATAATGCCGGCACGGCAGGCCGCCGCGGCCGAACCCCCAGTGTACGCAATGCGTGGCCGCAATGCATGGGGTGACAAGGACGCCACGGCAATCGATGCGGAGACCCTCTTGATCCTATTTCGTTACCTGACCCGCGAGATCCTGCAGACCATGGCCGCCGTGGCCGGGGTCCTGCTGTTGGTGATCATGGGCAGTCGTTTTATCCGCTACTTCACCGATGCGGCGGAGGGCGAGATCCCGGTCGCCATCCTCGGCAACCTGATGCTGCTCCACTTGCCCGGCTTCCTGGAGCTGATCCTGCCCCTGGCCTTCTTCCTGGGCGTGCTGCTGGCCTATGGGCAGCTCTACCTCAACAGCGAGATCACCGTCCTGGTGGCCTGTGGCATCAGCCCCGTGCGGCTGCTCCAGGTGAGCCTGGTGCCGGCGACCCTGGTGGCGGTGCTGGTGGGCTTGTGCAGCCTGTGGTTGACTCCGGCGGGGGCCTTGAAGACCGCCATCAGCCTGGACGAGCAGCGCAGTCGCCTCGACTTTACCGCCCTGGCGCCGGGGCGCTTCCAGGCCTTCGGCGGTGGCCGTACCGCCTATGCCGAGACCTTCAGCGAGGATGGTCAGGAGATGCGCGGGGTCTTTATCAGCGAACGCCAACGACGTGGGGACGGTACCCCGGAGAGCGTGGTGACCCGCGCCGAGAGTGGCTACCAGACCGTGGACCCGGAGACCGGCAGCCGCTTCCTGGTACTGGCGGACGGTCGCCGCTACAGCATCGAGCCGGGCCGCCACGAGGCGGAAGCCCTGGGCTTCGCGACCTATGCGGTACGCCTGGCCACCGGCGTCGAGCGCCACGAGCTGGAGAGCCCCGAGTATGCCACCACGGCGGCGCTGCTCGACGACGCCGATCCCGAGGCCCGGGCCCAACTGCAGTGGCGGCTGTCGCTGCCGCCGATGGTCTTCGTACTGGTGCTGATGGCCATGCCGCTGTCCCGGGTCAACCCCCGCCAGGGGCGCTTCGCCAAGCTGCTCCCGGCGATCTTCCTGCATATCAGCTACCTGAGCCTGCTGCTGGCGGCCCAGGACGGCATCGCCCGGGGCGTCTGGCCGGTGGTCATCGGCATGTGGCCGATTCACCTGGGCTACCTGCTGATCGGCCTCGGCCTGCTGTGGCAGGCCCAGCGACGGGGGATGCGTTGATGCTGGCCGATCGTCTCGACCGTTATATCGCCCGCAACGTGGTGGCCGCCATTGTCGTGGTCCAGGTGGTGCTGCTGGGCCTGGACCTGGTGATCACCTATATCAATGACCTGGGAGACGTCCAGGGCGACTATGGCGCCTTCCAGGTGCTGCTCTATCTGCTGATGCGCCTGCCCTGGCGACTCTACCAGTATGCGCCGGTGGCGGTGCTGATCGGCGCCCTGATCGGCCTGGGGGGCATGGCCTCCAGCAACGAGCTGACCGTGATGCGGGCGGCGGGACGCTCCCTGACCCGGATCCTCTGGGGGGTGATGAAACCCGTGCTGCTGATCGTGTTGCTGCTGCTGAGCATCGCCGAATTCGTCAGCCCGCGCAGCGAACAGTTCGCCACCGCCTGGCGGCTGGAGAAGATGCAGGGGGAGGGGGCCTTGCTCTCACAGAGCGGCGGCTGGCAGCGGGAGGGTGACACCTTCTACCGCTTCGGGGCCATCCGCGCCGATGATACCGTGATCGACCTGACCCGCTACGCCTTCGAGGGAGAGACCCTGCGCAGCGCCACCCAGGCGGCCCGGGCGGTCTGGGACGGCGAGGCCTGGCGCCTGGAAGAGGCGGCGGTGACCCGTTTCGAGGACGAACGCACCCGGGTGGCCCACCACGATGCCCTGGCCTGGGAGACCCGCTTTACCCCCGAGCAGTTGCATCGCCTGCTGCGGGACGTGGAGAGTCAGGCGCCCAGCGAGCTGTGGGCCTATGCCCGCTTCCAGCAGGCCCAGGGGCTCCAGGCCACCCGGCCGCTGCTCTATTTCTGGCAGAAGCTGTTGCTGCCGCTGACCCTGGCCTCCCTGGTGCTGGTGGCGGCCTCCTTCGTGTTCGGGCCGCTGCGCAGCGTGGCCGCCGGCACCCGGGTCTTCTACGGAGTGATCACCGGCCTCGGCTTCAAGTACCTGCAGGACCTGCTGGCGCCGGCGTCCATGCTGTTCGGCTTCTCGCCGGCCTGGGCGGTGCTGGGGCCGACCCTGCTGTGCGCCGGCCTGGGGCTCTATCTGCTGCGCCGCTCGGGCTGACCCGGCGCCGGGCGCTTTATCGAACGCATTGAGCGAGGATCGTATGCAACGACGACGTTTCCCCGACCTGGATCGCACCTGGCCCGCGGGGCTGGGGCGCCGCCTGGGCGCCATGCTCTACGATACCCTGGTGGTGATCGCCCTCTGGGTGGTGCTGGGGTTTGTCGCCGTGGCTCTCAACGGCGGCGAGGCCAACGAGACGCCGTTCTTCCACAGCCTGTTGTTCGTGGCCAGCTTTGCCTTCTTCGCCTTCTCCTGGATGCGTGGCGGCATGACCCTGGGCATGCAGGCCTGGCGGCTGCGCATCCAGACCCCGGAGGGAATCAGCATCACCCTGACCCAGGCGTTGCTGCGCTTCCTGGCCGGCCTGGCCTCCTGGGCCGCCCTGGGGCTCGGCTACTGGTGGATCCTCTTCGATGCCGAGAAACGCAGCTGGTCGGATATCGTCTCGGGCACCCGGGTGGTGGTACTACCAAAGAAGTAATTGCTAATGATTCGCAAGGGGGTTGCCATAGTCTCTGCGAATCATTTACATTTGTTCTCGTAATGAATCGCGAGGACACCAGCATGTATGTCTGCCTGTGCAAAGGGGTAAATGACCGAGCCATCCGCGACGCCGTGGAAGAGGGCGCACGCAGCTGGCGTGAAGTGCGTGAGCGCACCGGTTGTGCCACCCAGTGTGGCAAGTGCGCCGGCACCGGCAAGGGCATCATGCGCGAGGCGATCTCCGAGGAGATGGCGATGGCCGCCCAGGACCTCGCCTACGCGGTCTGAGTGACATTCACGAACCTAACGCATTCCTATTTTCTCTCGCCATCGGCAATTTCCCGCGCCTGAGAAGCTATCGTAACTTCCTGTTATTGTTGGAAAATTCTTGATTTCTGTCGCATACTTTCGGTGTCCCCTGCCGAAGGTGCGTTGCGTCGTGCCTGGCACCCAGAAAAATCGAGGAGATTCCCATGAAAGGCGACGCCAAGGTCATCGGCTACCTCAATACCGTGCTCGGCAATGAGCTGGTGGCCATCAACCAGTACTACCTGCATGCCAAGATGTACAAGGATTGGGGGCTCAAGGCCCTGGCCAAGTGGGAATACGAGGAGTCCATCGAGGAGATGAAGCACGCCGATACCCTGATCGAGCGTATCCTCTTCCTGGAGGGGCTGCCCAACCTGCAGGACTATGGCAAGCTGCTGATCGGTGAGAACACCCGCGAGATGCTCGAGTGCGACCTCAAGCTGGAGCACAAGGCCCGCAAGGACCTGATCGAAGCCATCACCCACTGCGAGAAGGTCAAGGACTATGTGAGCCGCGATCTCTTCCGGCATATCCTCGACGAGGAAGAGGAGCATATCGACCACCTGGAGACCGAGCTGGGCCTGATCGACAAGGTGGGGCTCGAGAACTACCTGCAGAAGCAGATGCACGCCGCCGACTGAGTCGTGGGTCGGCGTCATGCCAGGAGGGCTATGTCGGCGCCATTACCCCCGTCTCCCGCAGCGGCCCTCAGGGTCGTGGGCCAGAGCCTTTATCTGGAGGGCGACTGGACCACCCTGCGCCTCTCGGCGGTGGCCGACGAGGCGCTTGCCCTGGTGCCTCGGGCGCCCTGGCGGCTGGTGGCTCATGACCTGACACGCCTGGATAGCAACGGGGCGCGGCTGATTGGCCTGCTCGGCGATGGCGGCCCCCCCGAAGGGCTCGACTCCCGCTGGCAGCCGCTATTGACCCTGGTGCAGGAGGCCGTGGCCGAGGCCCCGACGCCTGCCTTGCCCCGGCAGGGGCTGCTGCACCGGATCGGCGAGCGGGTGCTGGCTCCCCTGGCAAGCCTTCGCTCCCTGCTCACCATCCTCGGCCAGTTGCTGCTGGCGCTGCTAGTTCTGCTACGTGATCCCCGCCGCCTGCGCTGGCGCGAGACCCTCAATGTGCTGACCGCCAGCGGGGCCATGGCGGTGCCCATCATTGCCCTGCTGGCTTTTCTGCTGGGCGGCGTGCTGGCCTACCAGGGGGGCATTCAGCTGCGCCTTTTCGGCGCCAACATCTTTATCGTCGAGCTGGTCACCCTGACCCTGTTCCGCGAGTTCGGTCCCCTGATCACCGCCATCATCGTCGCCGGTCGCTCCGGCGCCGCCTTTACCGCCGAGCTTGCCACCATGCGCGGCAACCGCGAGATCGATGCCCTGATGACCCTGGGACTCTCCCCGGTGGAGCGATTGCTGCTACCCAAATGGCTGGGGCTGGTGATCGCCATGCCGCTGCTCACCGCGCTGGCCAATGCCGCCGGCCTGGTGGGGGCCATCCTGGTGGCCGACGGCTTGCTGGGGGTGGGCTTCGAGACCTTCTACCGGCGGGTCCCGGAGGTGGTGGCGGCCCAGCACTTCTGGGTGGGCATCGGCAAGTCGGTGGTCTTCGGCATGGTGATCGCCCTGGTGGGCTGCAGCGAGGGCATGCGCGCTCGGGGCGATGCGGAAAGCATCGGCCGCAACACCACCGCCAGCGTGGTGCAGTCGATCTTCTGGGTGATCGTGCTGGATGCGCTCTTCTCGATCCTCTTCAACGAACTGGGGTGGTAGGCATGGAGGCTCCCGTTCCGATCCGCTTGCGCGGTATCGAGACCCGTTTCGGTGCCACCCAGGTACACCGCGGCGTCGACCTGGAGGTGCGCCGTGGCGAGGCCTTGGGGCTGGTGGGGGGCAGCGGCAGTGGCAAGTCGGTGCTGCTGTCGGTGATCTCCCTGCTCAAGGCGCCCAGCGCCGGCGAGCTGGCGCTGTTCGGCGAACGGCTCGACAGTGCCATGGACGAGGCGGCCCTGATCCCGGTACGCCGGCGGATAGGGGTGATGTTCCAGCAGGGGGCCCTGTTCTCTTCGCTGACGGTGCTGGAGAACGTCATGCTGCCGCTGAGTGAACACAGCGGCCTGCCGGCGGCCCTGGTCGAGGAGTTCGCGCGCCTCAAGGTCGCCCTGGTGGGGTTGCCCGCGGCGGCGGCGGAGCGCTATCCCCGGGAACTCTCCGGCGGTATGCTCAAGCGAGCGGGCGTCGCACGGGCCCTGGCCCTGGACCCGGAGCTTCTGCTGCTGGACGAGCCCAGCGCCGGCCTCGACCCGGTCAGTGCCGCCGAGCTGGACGCCCTGCTCAATACCCTACGTCATGCCCTGGGCCTGACCCTGGTGCTGGTCACCCATGACCTGGATTCGCTGTTCACCGTCACCGACCGGGTCGCCTACCTGGGCCAGGGGCGGGTATTGGCGGTGGCTCCGGCGGCCGAGCTGAGCGAGAGTCGTGAGCCGGAGATCGCTCGCTATTTCGGCAATGCCCGCGCCGCGCGTTTTCGTGGAGCGGGAGGGGGCTGAGGAGTCGTTATGCAGACACGCATCAATCCCGCCCTGGTGGGGGGCTTCGTGCTGGGGCTCTCGCTGCTGCTGGTCGGCATGGTGGTATGGCTGGCCGGAGATCGGGACCAGTCCGACTACCTGCGCTATCGGGTCGAGGTCAGCGAGTCGGTGGCCGGCCTCAACGAGCGGGCCACCGTCACTTATCGGGGCGTCGAGGTCGGCTTCGTGGAGGCGATTCGCCTGAGCCCCGACCTGGAACGTATCGAATTGCTGCTGCGTATCGCCCCCGATTACCCGCTTCGCGAAGGCACCACGGCCACCCTGCGCAGCCAACTGCTGACCGGGCGCAGCAGCGTTGAGCTCTCCGGCGGCGAGGGGCCGGTCCTGCCGCAAGGGGCGCCGCCTCCCGCGATCGCCTATCAACCGTCGCGGCTCTTTCAGCTCGATCAGGTCCTGGGCGAGGCCCTGGATCGGGTCGACTTGATGGCCGAGCGGTTGGGCGGCATCGGTGCCAGTATCGAGGCCCTGCTGGGGGAGGAGAACCGTGACTCGGTCGCGCGGCTGCTGGAGAGCGTGGCGGGCAGCGCCGAGCGCCTCGAGGCCCTGCTGGACGACGAGGCCATGGCCAGCTTCCAGACCACCCTGGATAACCTGGCGGTGATCAGTACCCGGCTGGAACGCTTCTCCGGCGGGGCCCTGGCCGATCTGGATGGCCTGGGCGACGAGGCCCGCGGCGTGCTGGCGGAGCTGGGCATTACCCTGGAGCAACTGACCCGTGGGGCCAGCGAGAGCTTTAGCCTGACCGGCGAGCAGGCGCGCCAGACCCTGCGCCGCTTCGATCGCCTGGTGGAGGAGCTGGCGACCCTGACCCGGGAGCTGGAGGCCAATCCGCGCCAGTTGCTGTTTGGCCCCGAGCGCCACCCGCCGGGCCCCGGCGAGCGATAATCGCCAAGCAAGGAGCACCTATGCCACGCCTAATGTCCGTGTTGCTCTGTTGCCTGCTGCTGGCGGGATGCGCCGGAGCGGTGAATCGCCAGGCACCGACTCCCCTGCGCCTGGAGCCGATGGCGGTGCCCGCCGGCTATGCCGAGCGACTGGCGAGGCTCAGCCTGGAGACGCCGCATATCGGCGCCGCCGTAGATCACCATGACCTGCTCTACAGCGAGGCGGATTTCCTGCGTCGCCCCTATGCCCGGGTGCGCTGGGGGGCGCCGTTGGGCCAGCAACTGGGCGACCTGGTGGCCGAACAGCTGACCCGCAGCGGCCTGGTGGGGGCCATCCAGCAGGGCGGCGATCCGCGCCTGGAGATCGAGGTGGTGGAGTGGCTGCATGACTATCGGGGCGAGGCGCCCGTGGCGCGGATCGCCCTGCGCAGCAGCCTCTATCGGGACGAGCGGGTGGTGGCCCAGTGGCGCTGGTCAGACAGCACCGCCTTTACCCCCGAGGGGCCCCTGCCGGGGCTGGCCGCCCAGCAGCGGCTGTTGGAGGCCTGGCTGGCGGAACTGCTGGTCTGGCTCGATGACCTGCCATAGGTAGGGCAAGCGAGATCGGCTAACCGAGCGATAGCGAGAGCCCCGACGGCTCGCGATCGCCGGGGTTCGATTAGCCGTGCCGAAAGGCCTTCTCCAGAGCAAAGCGGGGCTGCTCCTTGCCGTCGACCACCACACGCTCGGTAAACATCGCCAGGGGCCGGACCCAGAGGCCGTACTCCCCATAGAGCGCCCGGTAGACCACCAGCGGCTCCTCGGTCTCGCTATGCCGGGCCAGGCCCATCACTTCATAAAGGGGGCCCTTGTAGTGACGGTAGATACCGGGTTCCGGGACGGCGGTGCTCATGGGGTCTGCTCCTGGGGTTCTTGAGTGGTTTGCGGCTCCGCCTCGCGCTGGGCGCGGCGGGCGAGCCGCGCCATCACCCGGGCGGCGGCGGCGAAGCCGAAGCTGCCGGTGACGAAGGTGGCGGCGCCGAAGCCCTCGGCGCAGTCGAGGCGGGTGGCATTGCCGGCGCCGGGCTTCTGCAGGCACACCTCGCCATCGCCGCCGGGGTAGACCAGTTGCTCTTCGGAGTAGACGCACTCCACGTCGAAGCGTCGCTTGGGATTGCGCGAGAAGCCGTAGTCCCGGCGTAGCCGCGAGCGCACCTTGGCGAGCAGGGGGTCGTGCTGGGTGCGTGCCAGGTCCGCCACCCGGATGCGGGTGGGGTCGGTCTGGCCGCCGGCGGCACCGGTCACGGTGATCGGCAGCTTGCGCCGCCGGCACCAGCCGATCAGCGCCGCCTTGGCGATCACGCTGTCGATGGCATCCACCACATGATCGGCATCGGCGGGCAGGCGCTCGGCGAGGTTCGACGGCGTGACGAAGGCGCTGTCGGCCACCACCGTCATCTGCGGGGCGATGGCCCGGCAGCGCTCGGCCAGCACCTCCACCTTGGGGCGGCCGATGGTGCCGTCCAGGGCGTGCAGCTGGCGATTGACGTTGGAGACGCAGACGTCGTCCAGGTCGATCAGGGTCAGCTTGCCGATGCCGGCCCGGGCCAGGGCCTCCACCGTCCAACTGCCCACGCCACCCACGCCCACCACCACCACATGGGCGCGGCGGAAGGCGTCGCTGGCGCGGCGGCCATAGAGGCGGCGGATGCCGCCGAAGCGCAGGTCGTAATCGTCGTTATGCATCACCGTACTCGGGTTCTGTCTGGGGCCGGGGCGAGGCCTCCGGGGGCGTGTCGTGCCAGGCGACGCCGCCGCCGGGCAGGTGGCCGGCCCAGCCGAAGCGCTCGAAGAGCGTCGTCATGCTGGCATCCAGGGGGGCCGTCACGGTCAGCCAGCGGTCCTGACGGGGATGCTCGATGCCCAGCGACACCGCCGCCAGCAGCAGCCGGGGGCAGTCCAGCCGCTCGGCGAAGAAGCGGTTGTGCACCCCCTTGCCGTGCTTGGCGTCGCCGATGATCGGGTAGCCGCGCCGGGAGAGATGCCGGCGGATCTGGTGGCGGCGCCCGCTATGGGGGCGCGCCTCCATCAGCGAATAGCGGCTCCGGGGGTAGCGATCCACCGCCACCGGCAGCTCCACGCTATCCAGGCGGCGCACCTCGGTCAGTGCCGCCTGGGCCGGCATCTCGGCCTTGGGACGGGGGCCATCCTCCTCCCGCAGGGGATAGTCGAGGCGCGCCGCTTCGGGGCCGACGCCGCGCACCACCGCCAGGTAGCGCTTGCTCACCCGCTGCTCGGTAAAGGCGGCATTGAGCTCGGCGGCGGTGCGCGAATCCAGGGCGAAGAGCATCACCCCGGAGGTGGGGCGATCCAGGCGATGCACCGGATAGACCCGCTGCCCCAACTGGTCGCGCAGCTGCTGCACCAAAAAGCGGGTCTCGCCCCGGGCCAGGGGGCTGCGATGGACCAGGAGCCCGCTCGGCTTGTGCACCGCCACCAGGTGCTCGTCCCGGTAGAGGATGGCGATGGGCGTGTCGTCGGGAGGATGGCTTATGGGCACTACTTGCAAGACCTGAACATCGGCGAAAAGGGACCTATTGTCGCCGCTGGGCGCCGCCCTGTCACGATGGGCTGTCGCGGTTTTACAGGAGCCTCCACCATGGTCGTCTCGCCGTGACCAGAGGATTCCGCCAGGCTAGCCGTTGTCGCCTCCAGGAGTCCGCCATGAAACTCTCCGCCGCCTATCGCCTCGCCGCCACCATCCTCCACGGCTTCGATGAATACCGCACCCGCTTCCGGGCCATCACCCGGGACGCCAGCCGGCGTTTCCGGGACGCCGCCTGGCGGGAGGCCCAGCAGGCCTCGGCGGCGCGTATCAACCTCTATGACGACAAGGTGGCGGCGACCCTGGGGCGGCTGCGGCGTACCTTTCAGGCCGAGGTGCTGACCCACTGCGAGTGCTGGCGGGAGGCCAAGGCTCACTATGCCGACCTGATCGATCAGCGCCTCGATTATGAACTGGCGGAGACCTTCTTCAACTCCCTGTTCTGCTCGGTCTTTCACCACCGCCATATTCGCGATGACTGGATGTTCGTCTATAGCTCCCGGGATAGCGCCCCCCGGCATTCGGGCATCTGCCTGACCCGTACCCGGCGGGTCGAGGGCGACTGGGTCGGCGCCCTCCATTGGGCCCTGGGGGAGGCGCGCCTGGAGACCCCCTTCGATGATCTCGAACGGGACAGCCGCCTGGGCGCCGACTTCCTCACCGGCCATCTGCCCGCGGCGTTGCGCGACGCCGCGGATACCGAGATGGAGCTGCTCGAGAGCGTCTTCTATCGCAACAAGGGGGCCTACCTGGTGGGGCGGCTGCGCGGCGGCGGCGAGCAACTGCCCCTGGCGCTGCCGATCCTCCACGGCGAGGGCTATGGCGAAGAGGCGGGGGCCAGCGAGGGGCTGCACCTGGATACGGTGCTGATCGAGCCGGAGGAGGTCTCGATCATCTTCTCCTTCACCCGGGCCTATTTCCAGGTGGATACCCAGGTGCCCGGCGAGTGCGTCGACTTCCTCCAGGAGCTGATGCCGGACAAGCCGGAGGGAGAGCTCTACTCCGCCATCGGCTTCTACAAGCACGGCAAGACCGAGTTCTTCCGTGGCCTCAACCGACAGGTGGCCAGGCGCGAGGACAAGTTCGTCATCGCCCCCGGGGTGCGTGGCATGGTGATGGCGGTCTTCGTGCTGCCCTCCTACCGCACCGTCTTCAAGATCATCAAGGATCGCTTCGACCCGGCCAAGGAGGTGACCCATCAGGCCGTTCGCGACAAGTACCAGTTGGTCAAGTGCCATGACCGGGTGGGGCGCATGGCGGATACTCAGGAGTTCTCCAACTTTATCGCCCGCCGCGACCACTTCGACTCCGAGTGCCTCGACCACCTGCTGGAGGTGGCCCCCTCCACCGTCTCGCTGCGCGACGACAAGGTGATCATCAAGCACTGCTATGTCGAGCGGATGATGACCCCACTGAACCTCTACCTGGAGCGCTGCGACGCGGCCGAGACCCGCGCCGTGCTCAACGACTACGGCAATGCCATCAAGCAGCTGGCGGCGGCCAATATCTTCCCCGGGGATATGCTGCTGAAGAACTTCGGGGTGACCCGTCATGGGCGGGTGGTCTTCTACGACTACGACGAGATCTGCTACCTCACCGAGTGTCACTTTCGCCATCTTCCCCGCGCCCATGTCTCGGGGCAGGGCCTCTCCGCGGAGCCCTGGTTCTCGGTGGGACCCGATGATATCTTCCCGGAGGAGTTCGGCCCTTTCATGATCGCCAACCCCGACCTGCGTGCGCTTTTCACCGAATTGCATCCGGAGCTCTTCGACCCCGACTACTGGCGAGGGCTGCAGCGGGCGATACGCGCGGGCAAGGTGATCGACGTCACCCCCTATCGTGACAAGCAGCGCTTCGTCGAAGCGGCTGCCCCGACCCACTGACGAGTCATCATGAGCGAGTCCCCCCATCTGGTGGTGCTGAGCGGCGCCGGCATCAGCGCCGAGAGCGGTATCGCCACCTTTCGTGCCAGCGACGGCCTCTGGGAGAACCACCCGGTGGAGGCGGTGGCCACCCCCGAGGCCTGGGCCCGGGATCCCGAGCGGGTGCTGCGCTTCTACGATGCCCGCCGCGACCAGGTGCGCCGGGCGCGCCCCAATGCCGCCCACAAGGCCCTGGCGGCCCTGGAGAAGCGGGGCTTCCGGGTCAGCATCATCACCCAGAATATCGACGACCTCCACGAGCGGGCCGGCTCCCGCCATGTCCTGCATCTGCACGGGGAGATCCTCCAGGCCCGCTCCACCGCCAACCCGACCATGCGCTATCCGCTGCGTCGCGGCGGCATTCGCCTGGGCGATCTCTGCGACCTGGGCAGCCAGCTACGCCCCGATGTGGTGTGGTTCGGCGAGCCGGTGCCCCGCTATGTCGAGGCCCAGGAGATCGTCGCCGAGGCGGACCTGCTGCTGGTGGTGGGCACCTCGCTGGCGGTGATGCCGGCGGCCTCCCTGCTGCACCAGGCGCCGCTGGACGCCGAGGCGATCCTGGTGGATCCCGAGGCCCACCAGCTGGCGCCCCCCGGCGTGGTGCGACTCAGTCGGCCCGCCGGTCAGGGCGTGCCGGCCCTGGTCCGGCACTGGCAGCGAGAAGGACGACTCTGGATGCCGGAGACGTTGCTGGGGGAGGCTTAGGCACGGCTCGTGCTTGATACGTTCTGAGTACCTACCGGGCCTGGCGCTTTCCCTGCGCAAGTGTTGGGGCATAATGGCGTCGGCCGTCGGCTCGAAAGCACTATTTCTCAAACGCGGCGAGCCCGTCACAAGAACCATAAATACGTTTTACTCGGCTTCAAAATTGCATCAGCGGACACTCACGACCCGGTAAGGACACCTCATGTCGATCTTCGAACGCTTGAACCGCCTGTTTCCCGTGTGGGCGATCCTTTTCGCTCTCGTCGCCATGTTGCAGCCGAATCTGTTCACCGGTCTCGCCGGGCAGATACAGCTGCTGCTGGCATTGATCATGTTCTGCATGGGGCTGACCCTGTCCAAGGGCGACTTCCTTGGCGTGGTGCGCGCTCCATTGCCGGTGGTGGTGGGCGTGGTTCTACAGTTCCTGATCATGCCCCTGGTGGCATTGCTCGTCTCTGTGTCGCTGGGACTCGGGGCGGAATTGACGACGGGAATGGTACTGGTGGGGGCCACCGCCGGAGGCACGGCCTCCAACGTCATGACCTGGCTGGCGGGGGGCCGGGTGGCGCTGTCGGTATCGATGACCCTGGTCTCGACCCTGGCCTCGGTGATTCTGACCCCATTGATCGCCTGGCTGCTGGTCGGCCAGGCAGTGGAAGTGCCAGTGTGGGGCATGCTGGGCAGTATCGCCCAACTGGTGCTCGCCCCCATCGCTGCCGGCGTGGTCGTGCACCACTTCCTGGGCACGCAGATTTCCCGCATCGAGTCGGCCCTGGCGACGCTGGCAATGGCCGCCATCGTGGTGATCATCGCCATCGTGGTGGCGCTCAACGCCGGACGCCTGGCGACCCTGGGGCCGCTGGTGGCACTGGCGGTGATTGCCCACAATGGGCTGGGGCTGGCCGGCGGCTACTGGATCGGGCGGCTGTGCGGCTTCGATGAGCGCACCGCGCGTACCGTGGCCATCGAGGTCGGCATGCAGAACTCCGGTCTGGCGGTGGCCCTGGCCAACCAGTTCTTCACCGCCACCGCGGCGCTGCCCGGTGCGCTGTTCTCGGTGTGGCACAACGTCTCAGGCTCGCTATTGGCCGGCTACTGGAAGCGCCGTCCGGTGAGTGATGGCGACGCGGTAACGGTGGCCCGGTAGCGCGACTCGTCCTCGACGCGGGAGCCGGGCAGGCTGGGTTCTCTACGGGGGGCGTGGGTCAGGCATTGGACGCAGGAAGGGCGGCCATGGAAGCCGGAGGCGGTGACCGCCAGATGATCCGGGCCGGGCCCGGTGTTAAAATGCCGGCCCCTTCCCTCCAGGTGGACCCGCATGTCGCAGCACGCCCCTTCCCCCGAGCCCGAGTCGCGCGATCCCGCCACCGGCCATCCGCGCCCGCCGCGTCGGGAGTTCAAGGCTCGGGGCAGTTTCGTGGAGCGCTGCGCGGGCTGCAACCTGCCGGCCCTCAACTGCCTCTGCCCCTACCGGGTCGAGGCCGAGAGCGTGGCCCGGGTATGGCTACTGACCCATCCCCTGGAGCATCACAAGCCCACCAATACCGGTCGCCTGATCCGCGACGTGCTGGGCAGCACCGAGGTCTTCACCTGGTATCGCACCGCCCCGGACGAGCACCTGCTGGCGCTGCTGGCGGACGAGCGCTACGCCCCCTTCGTGATCTTCCCCGACGACCAGCCCGATTATGCCCACCGGGTGGTGGGCATGGAGGCGGTGGCGGCGGCCAGGGCCGAGGCGCGGATTCCGGTCTATGTGATCCTCGACGGCACCTGGCGCCAGGCGCGGCGTATCTTCCGCAAGAGCCCCTACCTGGAGGCGCTGCCGGTGCTGCCGCTGCGCACCGAGCGCCTGACCCGCTACCGGCTGCGCAAGCCCGCCTCCGAGGCCCACCTGTGCACCGCCGAGGTGGCCGCCGAGCTGCTTCGCCTGGGCGGCGACGGTAACGCCGCGGACACCCTCGACGACTACTTCCAGGTCTTCAACGACAGCTATGCCGCCAGCCGTGGCTTCGAGAAACTCGAAACGCCGACGCCGGCCATGACGCGCCTACTGGCGCGACGTGGTATCGAGGCATAGGAATCAGAGGGGGTTAAGCCCCGCTGCCGAATAGCGCCCCGGCGATCCGTAGCCCCGCCACCCAGGTCCCCGCGGCGGAGCCGATGGTGGCCAGCATGAATACCAGCAGGGTGCGCGAGACCCGGTTGCGCCACCACCCCTTCACGCTGGCCACGTCGTGGCGCAGGGTGGCGAAGTCGCGCACCTTGGGCTTGCGCATGGCCAGCTCCACCCCGGCGGCCACGAAGCCGGCGCCGATGGTGGGGTTGAGCGAGGTCAGCGGGGCGGCGAAAAAGGTCGCGGCGATGGTGACCGGGTGGCCCAGGGCGATGGCGGTGCCCAGCGCCGAGAGCACGCCGTTGATCAGGAACCACTCGCCCACCAGCTGCAGGCCCAGGCCGGTGTCCCGGGAGAAGCCGATGGCGAAGCCGGTCAGCACCAGGGCGGTGATGAGCCAGGGCAGCCGCTTCCAGAGCTTCGAGCGGGGTGGGGTATGCTCCAGGGCCTCGCGCTCCACGCCGGGGGCCTGGGGCAGTGGCGCCGAGAGATGCTCGCCGAGGCCCTTGAGGTGGCCGGCGCCGATCACCACCAGCACATGCCGGTAGCGACCGGGATTCTCCTCCGCCAGGCGCAGCGCCATGTAGCGGTCCCGTTCGCGGATCAGCGGGGTATAGAGGGCCTCTGACTGCTCGGCGAATTCGCTGAAGGTGGACTCCAGGACGTCGCCCTCCTTGAGTCGCTCGATCTCCGCCGCCGAGACCTCCTGACGGGAGATGACGCTGCCCAGCAGGCCGCTGATCAGCCCCATGCGCTGCCACCAGGGCACATTGGTGTAGATACGCTTGAGGGTAATGCCCACGTCCCGGTCGATCAGCAGCAGCGGCAGCTTCGCCGCCTCGCTCTCCTCCAGGGCGGCGCGCATCTCGGCACCGGGCTCGATACCGGACTGCTCGGCGAGGCGCTGCTGGAAGGCGCCCAGCGCCAGGCTGGCGGCCACCATGCCCGCCTTGCCCTGGCGAAACACCTGGAAGAGGTCCTGGTCGGCCATGGCATCCGGCTCCACCAGGCTATGGTGACGGGAGGGGCAGAGCTCGATGGCCACCGCATCGAAGTCGCCGGAGCGAATCAACTGGCGCACCTCGGCCGCGCTCTGGGCCGAGACATGGGCGGTACCCAGCAGGGTATAGCGGGTCTCGCCCACCTGCAGCACCTGGCGCGGTCCCGCCGTCACGGTTCCCGCTTGGGAGGGCTCGGCGGCGGTGATGTCCTGGGAGTCGGTCATGGAGGCTCGGAATCTGGGAGTGATGGGGCGATTATCCATAAAGCCGGGTAGTGGGCGCAAACCCTTGGCTCCTACCCCCCAGCGGCAACTCTCCACCTTGGGAGATTTAGCGCCGCCAGAAGGCCGCGGTAAAGAGCACCAGCACGGTAAAGATCTCCAGGCGCCCCAGCAGCATGGCCATGACCAGGATCCATTTGGCCAGGTCGGGCAGGTCGCCGTAATTGGCACTGGCCTCGCCCAGGGCCGGGCCCAGATTGTTCAGGGCCGAGGCCACGGTGGACCAGGCGGTGACCTGATCGACGCCGGTGGCCATCACCCCCACCAGCATCAGGAAGAAGAGCATCACATAGACCGAGAAGAAGCCCCATACCGCCTGGGCGATGCCATCCGGCACGCTATGCTTGCCCACCTTGACCGCGATCACCGCATTGGGATGGATCAGGCGCATGATCTCGCGCATGCCCTGCTTGAGGATCAGGATGATGCGGATCACCTTCATGCCGCCGCCGGTGGAGCCGGAGCAGCCGCCCACGAAGGCGGCCATAAACAGCAGGAAGGGTAGGGCCCCGGGCCAGGCGGAGAAGTCGGCGACGCCGAAGCCGGCGGTGGTGGCCACCGAGACCACCTGGAAGAGGCCGTGGCGCAGCCCCAGGCTATCGTCGTAGGTGGCGGTGGCCCAGAGGGCGCCCACCGTGACCAGGGCCAGGCCGCCCAGGAAGAGCAGCAGGAAGTTCGCCTCCGGGTCGCGCAGGTAGTGACTCAGGCGCTTCTCCCGCCAGGCGACGAAGTGCAGGCTGAAACTCATCGCCGAGACGATCATGAAGCCCACGCAGATCAGCTCGATGGTGGCGCTGCCGAAATGCCCGATGCTGGCATCGTAGGTGGAGAAGCCGCCCAGGGCCACGGTGGAGAAGCCATGCCCCAGGGCATCGAACCAGTGCATGCCCGCCGCCCAGTAGGCGAGGATACAGGTCAGGGTCAGGGAGGCGTAGATATACCACAGTGCCTTGGCGGTCTCGGTGATCCGCGGGGTGAGCTTGGAGTCCTTCAGCGGCCCCGGGATCTCGGTGCGGTAGAGGGCCATGCCGCCGACGCCCAGGGTCGGCAGGATGGCCACCGCCAGCACCACGATCCCCATGCCGCCCAGCCACTGCAGCTGCTGGCGGTAATAGCGCACCGACTCGGGCAGGCTATCGATGCCGGTGATCACGGTGGCGCCGGTGGTGGTCAGGCCGGAGAAGGACTCGAAGAAGGCATCGGTCACCGACAGGGCATGCACGCCGTCGAGCATCAGCGGCAGGGCGCCGAAGCTGGCCAGCACCGTCCAGAACAGTGCGGCGATCAGGAAGCCGTCCCGGGTGCGCAGCTCCTTGCGGGCATGGCGGTTGGGCCAGAAGATCAGGGCGCCGGTGGCCGCGGTGATGCCCAGGGCGATGGTGAAGGCACTCCAGACCCCATCGAGGAACAGCAGCGAGATGAGGATCGGGGGCACCATGGTCAGGCTGAACTGCATCAGCAGCAGCCCCAGGATGCGCAGGATCATGCGTAGACTCATGGTGCCGCTGTCCTTAGGGAAACCACCCGGTTCATCAGAAGAAGGTCAGCCCGACCTGGAAGAGGCGCTCCACGTCGCGGATGCGGCGCTTGTCGATCACGAACAGGATCACGTGGTCGCCGGACTCCACCACCACGTCGTCGTGGGCGATCAGCACCTCCTTGCCGCGCACGATGGCGCCGATGGTGGTGCCGCTCGGCAGGTCGATGTCGCCGATGGCGCGGCCCACCACCCGGGAGGAGCGGGCATCGCCGTGGGCGATCGCCTCGATGGCCTCGGCGGCGCCGCGGCGCAGGGAGTGGACATTGACGATATCGCCGCGCCGCACATGGGTCAGCAGGCTGCCGATGGTGGCCTGCTGGGGGGAGATGGCGATATCGATCTCGCCGCCCTGCACCAGGTCGACGTAGGCGGCGTTGTTGATCAGCGTCAGCACCCGCCGGGCGCCGAGGCGCTTGGCCAGCATCGACGACATGATATTGACCTCGTCGTCGTTGGTCAGGGCGCAGAAGATATCGCAGTCCTCGATGTTCTCCTCCAGCAGCAGGCGCTTGCTGGTGGCGCTGCCGTGGAGCACCACGGTGCGGTCGAGGCGCTCGGAGAGGGTGGTGCAGCGCTCCAGGCTGTGCTCGATGATCTTCACCTGATGGCTGTGTTCGAGCATCTCGGCGAGGCGCTCGCCGATATTGCCGCCGCCGGCGATCACCACCCGGCGGAAGTCCCGCTCGACCCGGCGCAGCTCGCTCATCACCGCGCGGATATCGCGACGCGCGGCGATAAAGAACACCTCGTCGTCGGCCTCGATCACGGTGTCGCCGCGCGGGATGATCGGCCGGTTGCGGCGGTAGATGGCCGCCACCCGGGTATCCACGCTGGGCATATGGCGGCGCAGGAAACCCAGGTCCTGGCCCACCAGGGGTCCGCCATAGAAGGCCTCCACCGCCACCAGCTGCACCTGGCCGCCGGCGAACTCCAGCACCTGCAGGGCGCCGGGGTACTCGATCAGGCGGCGGATATGGTCGGTGACCACCTGCTCGGGGCTGATCAGCACGTCGATGGGCACCGCCTCGTGGGCGAACAGGCCCTTGCGGGTCAGGTAGGCGGTGGCGCGGACCCGGGCGATCTTGGTGGGGGTGCGGAACAGGGTATGGGCGACCTGGCAGGCGATCATGTTGACCTCGTCCTGGCTGGTCACCGCGATCAGCATGTCGGCATCCTCGCAGCCGGCCTGGCGCAGTACCATGGGGTAGGAGGCGGGGCCGCTGACGGTGCGGATATCCAGGCGGTTGTGCAGCTCGCGCAGCCGCTCGCCGTCGGTGTCCACCACCGTGATGTCGTTCTCCTCATGGGCCAGGTGTTCGGCCAGGGTACCGCCGACCTGGCCGGCGCCGAGAATGATGATCTTCATGACAGGGATTCCGTCCGCTGATGATCCGAACCGCCGCCGACTCGAGGGGGGAGACGGTGGCGGCCCGAAAGGCGCCGGCTAGCATAAACCACCGGACAACGGGGGTCACTCTTCCAGGGTGAAACCCACCTTGATGGTGACCTGCCAGTGGCCGACCTTGCCATCTTCGATATGCCCCCGGGTGTCGGTCACCTCGAACCAGCGCATGTCGTGGAGGGTGCGGTGGGCCCGGCTCAGGGCCTGTTGGATGGCGTCCTCGATGCCCTCGGTGGAGGAGCCGGTGAGCTCGATATGCTTGTAGACGTGGGACATGGTGCCTCCCGTACCGATGGAAAAAGGGCCCCGCCTGACGGCGGGGGTTCCTGGCAGTATAGGGGGGAAGGCGGCGGGGGCCGGTAAACGCTGATTCTTCACCGAGGGGCGTCAGGCGGAGGCCTTGCCCTTGTGTCGCCGAGCGTAGAAGAAGCTCTCGTGGCTCTCCATCTCTTCTCCGAGAGGCGTCAGGCGACGGTCATGGCCTTGCGTGGCCCTTGTATCGCCGGGCATAGAAGAAACCGTCGTGGCTCTGCGGCTCTTCTCCGGGAGGCATCAGGCGACGGCCATGGCCTTGCGTAGCCGGGCATAGAAGAAACCGTCGTGGCTCTCCTCCTCGGGCAACAGCTGGCGGCCGGCGCCGGCGGGACGCCCCCAGGCCACATCGGTGGGGGTGGTGACCTCGACATTCGGGGTGCGGGCCAGGAAGGCCTGGATCTGGTCGGCATTCTCCTCGGGGAGCACCGAACAGGTGGCATAGAGCAGGGTGCCACCGGGGGCCAGCTTGGCCCACAGGGCATCCAGCAGCCGGGCCTGGAGCTGGGCCAGTTGGGGGATATCCTCGGGGCGGCGCAGGGCCTTGATATCCGGGTGGCGGCGGATCACGCCGCTGCCCGAGCAGGGGGCATCCAGCAGGATGGCATCGAAGGGGGTGCCATCCCACCAGTCGTCCTCGGCGGCATCGGCATGCCGCAGGGTGGCATCCAGCTTGAGGCGTTCCAGGGTCGACTCGACCCGGGAGAGTCGCTTGGCGTCGCTGTCGATGCCGGTCAGGGCCAGGTCGAAGACCTCCAGCAGGTGGGCGGCCTTGCCGCCGGGGGCGCAGCAGGCGTCCAGCACCCGGGCCCCGGGGCGAGGCGCCAGCACCGGGCCCAGCAGCTCGGCGGCGAGCTGGGCGGCCTCGTCCTGGACGCTGACATGGCCCTCGGCGAAGCCGGGCAACTGGTAGACATCGCAGGGCGCCTCCAGGGTCAGGCCATCCGGGGAGTGCAGGCAGAGACGGGCCGGCTGATGCACCTCATAGAGGCGCGCCAGGTAGGCCTCCCGGTCGCCGTAACGGCGGTTGATACGCAGCGTCATGGGCCCGGGCACATTGTTGGCCGTGGCGATGGCGCGCCAGTCATCGGGCCAGGCCTGGCGCAGGGCCTTGAGCAGCCAGGCCGGGTGCATCAGGGCCACGCAGGGATCCTTGTCCACCTCGTCCTGTAGTCTGGGGGCCTCCCGCTGCAGGCGGCGCAGGCAGCCGTTGAGCACCCGGGTGGCCCATTCCTTGCCGAGCAGGCGGGCGGCACCGGAGGTTTCGCCCACGGCGGCGTGGGCCGGCACGCGCAGATACAGCAACTGGTAGATGCCCACCAGCAGCAGGGCCTGGATATCGGCATCGCGGCGCTTGAAGGGGTGCTTGAGCAGCCGTGACGCCAGGGCCTCCAGGCGCGGTTGGGTGCGGCAGACCCCATAGCAGAGCTCGCGCAGCAGGCCCCGGTCGCGACTGCCTACCTGGCCTTCGTCGAGGTTCGCCAAGGAGCCCTTGGCGGTGATCACCGGCACCAGATTGCGCGCCGCGGCGGCGCGCACCTCCTGGCCATTGGGGGGACGACGATCGTTCATCGGGGCGCCTCCGTGGGGGTCTCACCCAGACGGCTGCCCGGAGTGAAGCGGGCCTGGCCGGCGTTGAGCAGCTCCCGGGCGGCCAGCGGCTTGCCGCCGGGCAACTGGGCGCGACTCACCATCAGTACCTCCCGGCCATCGGCGCCGCAGGCGATACGCAGGGCATCCCGCCCCGCAGGGAGCAGGGTGCCGGGAGCCGCCTCCGGGTCCGCGGCGTCTCGCTCGCCGGGGGCCGCCAGCCAGACCCGCAGCGGCGCGCCGTCGAGGCGGGTCCAGGTCACCGGCCAGGGGTTGAAGGCGCGCACCCGGGCGGCCAGCTCGGCGGCAGGGCGGCGGAAGTCGAGCTCCGCCTCCGCCTTGGAGAGCTTGGCGGCATAGGTGATGCCGGCCTCCGGCTGGGGAGTGGCCGTCAGGCCGTCGGCGGCGAGCCGATCCAGGGCCTCGACGATCGCCTCGCCACCCAGCGCCGCCAGGCGGTCGTGGAGCTCGCCGCCGGTGGTGGTGTCGGTGATGGGGGTGGTGCGGGTCAGCAGCATGGGACCGGTATCCAGGCCAGCGTCCATCTGCATGATGGTCACCCCGCTCTCAGTGTCGCCGGCCTCGATGGCGCGTTGGATGGGGGCGGCACCGCGCCAGCGGGGCAGCAGGGAGGCGTGCACATTGAGGCAGCCCAGAGGCGGGATATCCAGCACCGCCTGGGGCAGCAGCAGGCCGTAGGCCACCACCACCATGATATCCGCCTCGAGCGCCGCCAGATCGGCCTGGGCCTCGGCGGACTTCAGGCTCTGGGGCTGGTAGACCGGCAGCTCGTGCTGCTGGGCGAGGGCCTTGACCGGGCTGAGGGTCAGCTTGCGGCCGCGGCCGGCGGGACGATCGGGCTGGGTATAAACGGCGATGACCCGGTGGGGACTGTCGAGCAGCGCCTGGAGGCTGGAGGCGGCGAAGTCCGGGGTGCCGGCGAAGATCACGCGAAGGGGTCGAGTCATGCAGGATGGCCTTGCTGGGTCGTCGGTTCTGACAGGGTAGGCGACATGATAGCGCAAGGCGGCCCTTAACGACGAAGGCCGGGGGCGGCAACCGTTGGTGGCTCGGGGCTACCCTGGGGGCAGGTGCTTCGCAAAGACGCTGTGAACCCGTCCCTGGGCGCTCGACTTTTTCGTCCCTGAAAAAGACGCTTTGCTCCGACCCGCCCCCAGCGCCCCTCAGCTATTTCAACTGTGATAGCCCTAGGAAACAGGTCTTATGGCGTTGGAGGAGGCTTAGGCCTCCTGCAGTAGCTTATGGCGCTTCTGCATCTTCTTCATCACCCGCTCGCGCTTCAGCGGCGAGAGGTAGTCGACGAAGAGCACGCCCTCGAGGTGGTCATGCTCGTGCTGGATGCAATGGGCCAGCAGACCGTCGGCCTCCAGCTCATAGGGCTTGCCGTCGCGATCCAGGGCCTTGAGATGGACCCTCAGGGCCCGGGACACCTCGGCATAGTATTCGGGCACCGAGAGGCAGCCCTCCTGCATCGGCTGGCGCTCCTCGCCGATGGGGGTGTACTCGGGGTTGATCAACACCAGGGGCTGGCTCTGGTCGTCGCTGACATCCATCACGATGACGCGATGGTGCTCGTCCACCTGGGTCGCCGCCAGGCCGATGCCGCGGGCGGCGTACATGGTCTCGAACATGTCATCGACCAGCCGGCGAACGGCGTCATCGACGGTGTCGACCGGGGCCGCCTTGGTGCGCAGACGCTCGTCGGGGAATTCGAGGATGGGTAACTTGGCCATGGCGTTGAAATCATCGTTGTGCGGGGGGGCGGGTTTCTTTCCATATTGTAGAGGGACGGCGACGGCAACGGAACCTCGTGACCCGCCATAGGCACAATAGTCAGCCACTATCGTGGATCCCGGGAGGCGGGGGCGGGCCGCGGGGATTACACTGATTTACGAAACGCTACATGATAAGGCGGGGAATCAACCGGGCCGGTGCCCATCGGGGCCGGCAGCGCTGGGGGTGCCAAGGGATGAAACGACTATCGAGAGTTCGGTGGGCCGGGGCGCTGATCGTCCTGACCCTGGTGATGTTGGGGAGCGCCTCGGCTCAGGCGCAGGCCCTGAGTTATGCCGGGCTCCGGGCCGATGCCCCGGAGCGCTATACGGTGGTGCGCGGCGATACCCTCTGGGATATCTCGGGGCGCTTCCTGCGCCATCCCTGGCAGTGGCCGGAGATCTGGCAGGTCAACCCGCAGATTCGCAACCCCCACCTGATCTATCCCGGTGACATCATCTACCTCGAGGACTGCAACGGTCGGCCCTGCCTGCGCATGGAGCGCGGCCAGGGGGTGGTGCGGCTCTCGCCGGAGGTGCGTCGGGTGCCCCATCGGGAGGCGATCGCGCCCCTGCCCCTGGAGGTGGTGGAGAACTTCCTGCGCCGCCATCGGGTGGTGGACGATGCCGAGCGCCTCGACAACCTGGCCTATGTGGTGGGTGGCGACGACCAACGCCTGGTCAGCGGCGCCGGTGATGCCATCTATGTGCGTGGCGACTTGCCCAGCGAGGGGCGCCTGGGTATCTATCGCCTGGGGGATCGCTACCAGGACCTCGAGAGCGGCGAGTTGCTGGGTATCGAGCTGATCAGCGTGGGCCGCGCCCTCTGGTTGCGCCGCGACGGTGATATCAGCCGTCTGGAGATCACCGAGTCCAATTTCGAGGTGCGCAATGGCGACCTGATCCTGCCGGTGGAGGAGCGGGAGTGGGCCGGCCAGTTCCTGCCCCGGGCCCCGGACAGCGCCATCAGCGGGCATATCCTGGCGGTGCCCGGCGGGGTGCGTTTCATCGGCCGCCTGCAGGTGGTGGCCCTGGACCTGGGGCGTCGCGACGGCATCCAGGCGGGCCATGTGCTGCGGGTCGAGCAGCAGGGCGAGCTGGTCACCGACCCGACTACCAACGAGCTGATCCAGTTGCCCGGCGAGGAGGCCGGCCTGGTGATGGTGTTCCGGACCTTCGAGAAGGTTAGCTATGCCCTGGTGATGCAGGCCACCCGCACCCTGGCGGTGGGGGATCGGGTCTACCATCCCGACCGCAGCGAGCTGCTGGCCGGCGCGCCCTGACGGACGTCACGCCGATGATGACCGCCAGGGAGTGGTGGTTGCTGGGCCGGCTGCCGGGCATGGGCGCCCTGCAGCTGGCCCGCCTGCGGGCCCAGGCCCCGGCCTGGCCCTGCGCCTGTGGCTCGAGCATCCCGCCCGCAGTCCCTTCCAGGCCGAGCTGGAGGCCCTGGTGGCCTGGGAGGCGGCGGCCCCGGATCACCACCTGTTGCACCCCGACCACGAGGCCTGGCCGGCCCTGCTCGATGAGTTGCCCGACCCGCCCCCGCTGCTCTGGGCCAGGGGCGACCTCTCGGCCCTGGGCCCACCCCGCCTGGCCATGGTGGGGTCCCGTCGACCGACCCGGGATGGATTGCATAATGCGGCCCACTTCGCGCGGGCCATGGCCGAGCGCGGCTGGTGCGTGGTCAGCGGCATGGCGCTCGGCATCGATGGACGGGCCCAGACGGCGGCCCTGAAGGCGGGGGGCACCAGCCTGGCGGTGCTGGGCTCGGGTATCGATGTGATCTACCCTCGCCAGCACGGCGGTCTCTATGAACGGCTGCGCCACGCCGGCCTGCTGCTCTCGGAGCATCCCCCCGGCACCTGCCCCCATCCCGGCTACTTTCCGCGTCGCAACCGCATCATCACAGGCCTCTCCCGGGGCGTGCTGGTGGTGGAGGCCGCCGAGCGCAGCGGCTCCCTGGTCAGTGCCCGCCTGGCCCTGGAGCAGGGGCGTGACCTCTTCGTGCTGCCCGGCTCGCTGCACAATGCCCAGGCCCGGGGCTGTCTGCAGCTGTTGCGTCAGGGGGCCACCCTGGTGACCCACCCCGAGGAACTGCTGGAAGAGCTGGGGCACTGGGAAGGCGCCCTGGCCGCGCCGCTTCCCCCGGACGAGTCGGCGGCGCCCGCCGAGGAGCCGCTGCTGACCCTGCTCAGCGAGGTGCCCACGCCCCTGGATGCCCTGGTGGCGCTGACCGGGCTATCGGTGGCGGAGTGCCAGCGGCGCCTGTTGGGCCTGGAGCTGGAGGGGCGTGTGACTGCGGCTTCCGGGGGCTGGATCCGCCTGCCGTAAGGCGCGGGCCATGGTAGACTTTGCCTTTTCAGCGAGAGCAATGAGGTCGCCATGGGTGATGCGCTTGTTTCCAGTGAATCTCTGGCCCAGGGGGTGGCGGCGCTGCGCAGCGGCGGCGTGATCGCCTACCCCACCGAGGCGGTCTGGGGGCTCGGCTGTGATCCGGATAACGAGCAGGCGCTGACCGCCCTGTTGCGTCTCAAGGCGCGGGATCCGGCCAAGGGCATGATCCTGATCGCCGGCGATATCGCCCAGTTCGGCCCCTGGCTGCAGGGCCTCGACCCGGCCCTGCATGCGCCCCTGGTGGCCAGCTGGCCCGGCCCCAATACCTGGCTGGTGCCGGACAACGGGCGCTCGCACCCCCTGGTGCGGGGCGGCCACCGCAGCGTGGCGCTACGGGTCAGTGATCATCCCCTGGTCGCCGAGCTATGTGCCGCCTTCGGTGGTCCCATCGTCTCCACCTCCGCCAATCCCGCCGGTGAGCCGCCCGCCCTGAGTGCCGGGCAGGTCCAGGACTACTTCGGCGAATCCCTGGCGGCTGTGGTGGAGGGCCCCCTGGGCGGGCTCGACCAACCCAGCACCATTCGCGACCTGGTCAGCGGGCGCGTGCTGCGCGGCTGATCGCTCTCGTCACCTCAATGCATCGAGGCCGGGCACTGGCGCCCGGCCCATCACCGACCGGAGGCTCCGTGGCTCACGCCCATCTCGATGCCGTCAAGACCTACCTGCGAGAACTGCAGGATCGCCTGTGTCAGGGCCTGGCCGAGGAGGATGGCCGGGCCGAGTTCCGTGAGGATGCCTGGACCCGCGACGAGGGTGGCGGCGGGCGCTCCCGGGTGATCGAGAATGGCGCCCTGTTCGAGAAGGGCGGCGTCAACTTCTCCCATGTGCATGGCACCCAACTACCGCCGTCGGCCACGGCGGCGCGTCCGGAGCTCGCCGGGCGGGGTTTCCATGCGGTGGGGGTCTCCTGGGTGCTGCACCCCGAGAATCCTCATGTACCCACCAGCCATGGCAATGTGCGCTTCTTTATCGCCGAGAAGGAGGGCGAGGCGCCGGTGTGGTGGTTCGGCGGCGGCTTCGACCTGACCCCCTACTATCCGGTGCATGAGGACGTGCTGCACTGGCATCGGGTGGCCCGGGACGCCTGCGCCCCCTTCGGCGACGACGTCTATCCCCGCTACAAGGCCTGGTGCGACGACTACTTCTTCCTCAAGCACCGCGGCGAGACCCGCGGCGTGGGCGGGCTCTTCTTCGACGACCTCAATGCCTGGGGCTTCGACAAGAGCTTCGCCTTCCAGCGCGCCGTGGGCGACGCCTTCCTCGAGGCCTACCTGCCCATCGCCCGGCGCCGCCGCCAGACCCCCTGGGGCGAGCGGGAGCGTGACTTCCAGCTCTATCGCCGGGGACGCTATGTGGAGTTCAACCTGGTCTGGGACCGGGGCACCCTCTTCGGCCTGCAGAGCGGCGGGCGCACCGAGTCGATCCTGATGTCCATGCCGCCGCTGGCGCGCTGGGACTACGGCTGGGAGCCGGAACCCGGCAGCCCGGAAGCGGCGCTCTACCGGGACTATCTGCGCCCCCGGGAGTGGCTGGACGAGGCGCCAGGCGCCGAGGAGAAGCAAGCATGAGCGATCGTTACTGCGTCTTCGGCCATCCCATCGGCCACTCCCGGTCGCCGGCCATCCACACCGCCTTCGCCGCCCAGTGCGGCGAAGACATCGACTACACCGCCATCGAGGCGCCCCTGGACGACTTCCCCGGCGCCTGGCGCGACTTCGTGGCCGCCGGCGGCCGCGGCGCCAATGTCACCGTGCCCTTCAAGGAGCAGGCCCACCGCCTCTGCGATACCCTGAGCCGCCGGGCGCGGCGGGCCGGGGCGGTGAATACCCTGGTGCTGGGCAAGAAGGGTGAAACCTATGGCGATACCACCGATGGCATCGGCCTGGTGCGTGACCTCAAGCGCCATGGCATCACCCTGGCCGGGGCCCGCATCCTGGTGCTGGGGGCCGGCGGCGCGGTGCGCGGGGTACTCGAGCCGTTGCTGGTCGAGGCGCCGGCGAGCCTCGAAGTGGCCAATCGCACCGCCGCCAAGGCCGAGGCCCTGGCCCGCGACTTCGCCGACCTGGGCCCGATCCGCGGTGGCGGCTTCGAGGCCGTCGCGGGGCCTTTCGAGCTGGTGATCAACGGCACCAGCGCCAGCCTGGGGGGGGCGCTGCCGCCGTTACCCGACGACCTCTTCGCCGAGGGCGCCACCGCCTACGACATGATGTATGGCGCCGAGCCCAGCGTCTTCCTGCGCTGGGCCAGCGAGCGGGGTGCCCGCCCCCTCGACGGCCTGGGCATGCTGGTGGAGCAGGCCGCCGAGGCCTTCTTCCAGTGGCGCGGCAAGCGCCCCGATACCGCCCCGGTGCTGGCCGAGCTGCGGCGCTCGCTCTGAATCGCTATCGCCAATCCCTAAGATGCTTCAGCACGCTTAGAATGGCTGAGGGGCGCTGGGGGCAGGGCGGAGCGGGGGTTTTTTGCCAGGGATGGCAAAAGTAGCGCCCAGGGAGGGGTTCACAGCGCCCCGCGAAGGCCTGTCCCCAGGGTAGCCCCGGGCCTCCGTGCTGAAAGTGTGCGAATTGCAATAACTCCGCTTAGCGGCGCTTGGTATAGAGCCCCACCATACATAGCCCCACCCCCAGCACCGACAGCAGCATGCCGCCGTTGACCAGCAGCGGGTGGCGTTGCAGCAGGGAGGCGAAGGGCTGGGGCATCTCCCGACACACCCCCTCCAGATAGTCCCAGTGGCCCCCGCCGAAGGTGCACTCGCGCACCTGGCCGAGCTCCCAGAAATAGATGCCCATCAGGGCCAGGGAGGGGAAGATCAACAGTAGCAGTCCGAGTCGTAGCATGGAGGTTCCGTAGGGGTCAGCGGGGGGCTTGGCAGTTGGGGGTGCGGCCGGCCTGGCGGGCCCGCTCGTAGCGGGCCAGGGCGTTGCCCATTTCCGCCTGGAGGGCCGCCATGCGCTGGCCATGGCTGGGGTGGGTGGAGAGCCAGGCGGGCGGCTGGCCGCCGGAGGCGGTACGCATATTCTCCCACAGGGTGAGGCTGGCGCGGGGATCGAAGCCGGCGTCCGCCATCAGCCCCAGGCCGATGATATCCGCCTCGCCCTCGTGACGGCGCGAGAAGGGCAGCAGGATGCCGTACTGGGCGCCGGCGCCCATCAGGCCCAGCACCTGCTCGCTCTCGATACCGGCGGAGCTCTGCAGCACCGACAGGCCCAACTGGGTCATGGACTGGGTCGAGGCCCGTTCGTTGGCATGCCGGGCCAGCACATGACCGATCTCGTGGCCCACCACCGCGGCCAGCTGATGCTGGTCGCTGGCCACATCGAGCAGGCCGGTGTGCACGCCCATATAGCCGCCGGGCAGGGCGAAGGCATTCACCGACGCCTCGTCGAAGACGCGGATCTGCCAGCGCTGCTGGCGCTCCCGCTCCGGCAGGGCGGCGACCAGGGCCCCGGCCACGCACTGGGCGTAGCGCTGGGTGGCGCCGCCGGCCTGGGGCAGGTCCGACTGGTACTGATCGAAGGCCTGCTGGCCCATCTGGCCCAGTTGCTCATCCGAGTAGAGGGTGAACTGCTGGCGCCCGGTGGGGGAGGTGGCGCAGGCGGTCAGCCCGAGGCAGAGCGCACCAACGGTCAGGTAGCGAATCCATCCCATCGTCTTCTTCCTCATCGTGTCGTGGGCCGCCCCGGCGCTTCCACGATGCCGGCGTCATGGGTGAGACCCTGGACGGGGGCAGGGGTTCGCCACAAGATACCCCGATGTCACCCCAGGTCAACCACAGGAGTGGAGCAATGAATGAGGAGTTAACCCAGCGGTTGCTGGCGCTGCTGGCACGGGTCGAGCCCTGGCTGCCGCCGGCCCCCCAGGCGGTGGACTGGTCCCGCGACGTGGCGGCGCTATGGCAGCGCCATGCCCTGGGGGGGCAACTGCTGCCGGTGCCGCCCCGGGATGCCCTGGGTCTGGACGACCTGCTGGGGATCGAGCGCCAGAAGCTGGCCCTGGTGGACAACACCCGCGCCTTCCTGCGGGGGCTACCGGCCAACCATGCCCTGCTGTGGGGCTCCCGGGGCAGCGGCAAGTCGTCGCTGATTCGTGCCCTGCTCAACTCCCTGGCCGGCGAGGGGCTGAGGCTGGTTCAGGTGGAACGCCATGATCTGGCGGGCCTGCCGCTGCTGGTGGAGCAACTGCGCCGGGAGCCGCGGCGCTTCGTGGTCTACTGCGACGACCTCTCCTTCGAGGGCCACGACGACGCCTACAAGGCGCTGAAGAGCGTGCTGGACGGCGCCCTCACCGGGCCGCCGGAGAACGTGCTGCTCTATGCCACCTCCAACCGTCGCCACCTGCTGCCGGAGTCGATGAGCGACAACGAGGCCAGCCACCTGGTGGGGGAGGAGCTCCACCATGGCGATGCGGTGGAGGAGAAGATCTCGCTCTCCGACCGCTTCGGCCTGTGGCTCGGCTTCCACCCCTTCAACCAGGACACCTACCTGGAGACCTGCCGCCACTGGGTGACCCGGCTGGGCGAGGCCGGCGACTGGAACGGCGAGGCCCGGGCCGCGGCGATCCGCTACGCCACCCTGCGCGGCGGGCGTAGTGGCCGCGCCGCCTGGCAGTTCGCCAACCAGTGGGTCGGCGGCCGACGCCTTTATGAGGAGTAGCTGTCAGCGCCGCCGAGACAAGGGGCGCCGGGGACAGGCCTGGAGGGGGTTCTATGCCAGGGATGGCATCGGTAGCGCCCAGGGAGGGGTTCACAGCGCCCCGAACAGGCCTGTCGACGGGGTAGCCCCGAGTCGACCGGCAGCATTATCCCCGGGGAGTCAGCTCGCCATCCTCGCCCACCGCGAAGCGTAGGGTGGGCGTCCAGAGCCCCGCCGGCAGGGTCATGCCCAGGCCGCGCAGGTCCCCCGGGGTGATCGCCAGCTCGCTGCCGGCGGGCAGCTCCCCCTGGCTGGCGAGTTGGGTGGCCAGCTCGACCATGGGTGCCAGCCGCGAGTCGCCAGCCAGCAGGTCGAAGCCGATGGGCAGGCGCAGCTGGCTCGCCTCGCCGCCACCACTGAGGCTGACGCTGTCCCGGTAGTTGCCGCTCAGCGGCTCGATGCCGGGCATCTCCAGGGCCCAGCGGAAGCCCGCCATTTCCACCGCCGGCATGCCGGCGGGCAGGGCCAGGCCCATGGCCAGGGTGGCCTGCACCGGCAGGCTGCCCATGCCCAGGCTGGAGGCGATCAGGCTGGAGATATCGCTGGTGTCCAGGCCCGCCTGGACCCGGTAGGGACCGATCTGCACCTCCTCCACGCCGAGGGAGGTAATGGCCAGGCGGAAGGCGAAGAGGCCGGTCTGGGGCAGGGCCAGACAGCCCACCAGCAGGGTGGAGAGACACAGCGGCGCCAGCAGGCGCCAGCGGCGGACGAGAGTGCGAAGCGAGAACATGGCGACCTCCGAAGCGGCAATCGACGCATTTAAGGGCCCGGGGACGGTGGCGTCCAATGCCGTCTTGGCATGGGGCCGGAAACGCCGCCGCCCGGGGCATCCAGGATGCCACCGGGCGGCGGTGAAGCAAGGGCGCGCTCACGCTCAGCGGCGACTCTTGCGCGCCTCCTTGGTGCGGCCCAGTTCGCGCTTCTTGGCCTTCTCCCGGTCGCTGGCGCCGGCATCGGCGTCATAGGGGTTGTGGCCGGAGCGGAACTCGAAGCGGATCGGCGTGCCGCGCACCTTGAGCACCTTGCGGAAGGTGTTGGTCAGGTAGCGCTTGTAGGCCTCCGGCAGCGACGCGGTCTGGTTGCCATGGACCACGATGATCGGCGGGTTGGCACCGCCCTGGTGGGCCATGCGCAGCTTGATGCGCCGCCCGCGCACCAGCGGTGGCTGGTGCTCGCCGACCGCGTCCTGAAGGATGGTGGTCAGGCGATTGGTGGACCAGCGGGTGGTGGAGGAGGCGAAGGCCCGCTCGATGGAGGGGTAGAGGTCGCCCACCCCGGTGCCGTGCAGGGCCGAGATAAAGTGCAGGTCGGCGTAGTCGGCGAAGCCCAGGCGGCGCTTGATCTCGGCGCGCATCTTGTCCTTCTGCTCGCTCTCCAGGCCATCCCACTTGTTGACCGCCAGCACCAGGGCGCGGCCGCTGGAGAGCACATAGTCGAGCAGGTGCAGGTCCTGCTCGACCAGGCCCGAGCGGGCGTCCAGCACCATGACCGCCACATGGCACTCCTTGATCGCCTCCAGGGTCTTGATGATGGAGAACTTCTCGGCGATCTCGCGGACGTTCTTGCGGCGCCGGATACCGGCGGTATCCACCAGTACATAGGGTCGGCCGCGGCGCTCGAAGGGGATCTCGATGGCGTCGCGGGTGGTGCCCGCCTCGTCGAAGACCACCACCCGCTCCTCGCCGAGCAGGCGGTTGACCAGGGTCGACTTGCCCACATTGGGGCGGCCGATGACGCCGATGCGGATGCCGTCGTCCCGCTCCGGCACCGCCTCTTCCTCGGGCTGCTCCGGGAAGGGCGAGAGCACCTCCTCGATCAGCCGGCTGACGTTGCGGCCATGGGCGGCGGCGATGGGCCAGGGATCACCGCCCAGGCCCAGCTGCCAGAAGTCGGCCATGGCCGAGTGCTCTTCCAGGCCATCGGTCTTGTTGACCACCAGCCAGGTCTTCTTCTGGTTGACTCGCAGGTGGTTGGCGATGGCCTCGTCGGCCACGTTGAGGCCGGCCCGGGCATCCACCAGGAAGAGCACGATATCGGCCTCGTCGATGGCGGCCAGGGACTGCTCGGCCATGGCCGCATCGATGCCTTCCTCGTCGCCGCTGATGCCGCCGGTGTCGATCACCGTGAACGGCTTGTCGCCGAGGCGTCCGTTACCGTACTTGCGGTCGCGGGTCAGGCCGGGGAAGTCGGCCACCAGCGCGTCCCGCGAGCGGGTCAGCCGGTTGAAGAGGGTCGACTTGCCCACATTGGGGCGGCCGACCAGGGCAATTACAGGGGTCATGGTGTCTCGCGAATGGTCAGGGCTTCGAGTCGCCCGTCGTTGGCCAGCACATGGATCTGGCGGCCCTCGGTGAGGGGGCGCAGCATGATGCCGGAACGGTTGATGCGGGTACGGCCGGCCAGCTCGCCGTCGCGGGCCTCCAGCAGGTGCAGGTAACCCTCGAAGTCACCGAACACCAGCTTGCCGTCGGCGAAGGCCGGGGCGGTGAGCCAGCGCCCCTCCAGGTCCTCGTTGCGCCAGATCGGCTGGCCGTTGAGGGCGTCCAGGGCGAGCACATGGCCGGCCTCGTTGACGGTGAACAGGAAGTCACCCACCAGCAGCGGGGTCAGGTAGCTGGAGTGGTCGCGTTCCCACATCACCTCGCCGGTGGTGGCCTCCAGGGCCACCAGGCGGCCATTATAGCTGGTCACGTAGAGGCGACCGTCCGGGGTCAGCAGCGGCTGACCGTCCAGGTCGACCAGGCGGGCGATCTCGCTGCGGCCCTGGGGCACGGCGACCCGCAGGTCCCACAGCGGCTGGCCGCTGCGGTTGTCGAGGGTCACCAGGCGGCCGTTGGCGAAACCGGCGAAGGTGACCGGTTCGATCACCTGGGGGGTGCCGGTGCCGCGCAGGGTCAGGGCCGGCTCGTTGGCGGCGTAGACCCAGCGCTCGGCGCCGCTGGCGCGATCCAGGGCGGTGACGCTACCGTCGACGCTCTGCACCACCAGCAGCTGCTGGTTGGGTTGGGGGGCGGCCAGCACCTCGCTGGGCACCCGGGCGCGCCACTCGACGCTGCCGTCGGCCTGGCGCAGGGCCAGTACCTCGCCGTTGCGGGTGCCCAGGTAGAGGCGCTCGGCCACGGCGGTGATGCCGCTGGAGATGGCCTCCCCCAGGTCCTGGCGCCACTCGACGTCGCCGCTATTGGCGTCGATGGCCATCAGGCGACCCTCGGCATCGGCGGCGAACAGGGTATCGCCGTCGCGGGCCGGGCTGATCGGGTAGCTGGCACGGCCCAGGCCGTCGCCGATGCCGCGGCTCCAGTCGGCGCGCAGCTCGCTGCTGGCCTCGAAGGCCTCCAGGGCCTTGGGCGGGTACTGCGGTTCACTCTTGCTGGCACAGCCGGCCAGCAGCGCCAGGGCGGCGCAGGCGATCACCAGGGTCGGTTTCATTGGTCGGCTCCTTCCTGACCGAGGTCATCCAGCTTGAGCTGGACGCCATAGAGGGCCTGGCCATGGCGCTCGGCCAGGCTCAAGGCATCGCGGTAGGCGCGGCGGGCCTCGTCCACCTCGCCCAGGGCCAACTGGGCATCGCCGCGCAGTTCGGCGCGCTGGGCGGCCAGGGACTCGCCCAGCTCACTACCCAGGGTCTCCAGGGCGGCCTGGGGCTCGTCATCGGCCAGTTGCAGGCGGGCCAGGCGCAGCCGCGCCAGGTCGCCCACATAGGCATCATCGCTGCCCTGCACCAGGTCGCCGAGCACGGCACGGGCGGCGACCCGGTCGCCGGCCTCCACCGCCAGGCGCGCCTCGATCAGCCGCGACAGGTCGGCGTAGAGGGTGCGGCCATGGTTATCGGTGATCTCGTCCACCAGGCGCTGGGCCTCGGCCAGGCCGGCCTCGTCGAGAGTCGACTGGGAGGCCAGGCCGATCAGCTGCTGATAGCGCAGGGAAGCGGCCTCCGCCTGGTTGGCCTGGTAGCCCTGCCAGGCATTCCAGCCGAGCAGGCCGGCGGCGGCCAGCACCACGCCGGCCACCAGCGCCATGCCGTTTTCCTTCCACCAGCGCTTGAGGGCTTCTACCTGCTCTTCTTCGGTTCTCAGCTCCGCCACGGGCGGTCTCCTTGTCGATCGATATGTCGCGGGTCAGGGGGCGAGCAGTTCCGGCAGGGCCTGGGCCAGGCTATCCCGGTCCAGGCTCTGCTGGTCGCGCTCCTCGCGCAGGAACTTGACGGTCACACGGCCTTCGGCCAGCTCGTCCTCGCCGAGCAGCAGGGCCAGGCGCGCCCCGCTCTTGTCGGCCTTCTTGATCTGGCTCTTGAAGCTGCCGCCGCCGCAGTGCGCCTGCAGGCGCAGCCGGGGCAGGGCGCTACGCAGTTCCTCGCCGAGCAGCAGGGCGGCGTGGGAGGCGGCCTCGCCCATGCCCAGCAGGTAGAGGTCCAGGCCCGGCTGGGCCTCGGCGGGCATCAGTTCCAGGGTCTCGAGCAGCAGGATCAGGCGCTCGATGCCCATGGCGAAGCCCACCGCCGGGGTCGGCTTGCCGCCCAGCTGCTCCACCAGGCCGTCGTAGCGGCCGCCGGCACAGACGGTGCCCTGGCTGCCGAGTGCCCTGGTGGTCCACTCGAAGACGGTACGCGAGTAGTAATCCAGGCCGCGCACCAGGCGCGGATTGATCACATAGTCGATGCCGGCACCATCGAGCAGGGCGGTCAAGGCCTCGAAGTGCGCCTGGGACTCGGCATCCAGGTGATCCATCAGCCGCGGCGCGGCGTCCAGCATGGCCGCCATGTCCGGGTTCTTGGAGTCGAGGATGCGCAGCGGGTTGCTGCTCAGGCGACGCAGGGAGTCCTCGTCGAGCAGCTCGCGATGCGCCTCGAAGTAGGCCACCAGGGTGTCACGATAGGCGGCGCGGGCTTCCAGGGAGCCCAGGGAGTTGAGCTCCAGGGTGACGTGCTCCATCAGCCCCAGTTCCTGCCACAACCGGGCGGTGAGCAGGATCAGCTCGGCGTCCACGTCGGGCCCCTCGAAGCCGAAGGTCTCGACCCCGACCTGATGGAACTGGCGGTAGCGGCCCTTCTGGGGGCGCTCGTGGCGGAACATCGGGCCCTGGTACCAGAGGCGCTGGGTCTGGTTATGCAGCAGGCCATGCTCCATGGCGGCACGCACGCAGCTCGCCGTGCCCTCGGGGCGCAGGGTCAGGCTGTCGCCGTTGCGGTCCTCGAAGGTGTACATCTCCTTCTCGACGATGTCGGTGACCTCGCCGATGGAGCGCGCGAACAGGGCGGTCTGCTCGACGATGGGGGTGCGGATCTCGGCATAGCCGTAGCGCCGCATCAGGTCACGCACCTTGCCCTCGAAGTACTGCCACAGCGGGGACTGCTCCGGCAGCAGGTCGTTCATGCCACGGATGGCCTGGATCTTCTTGCTCAACATTGACTCCTTGATGGGGGCGCCCTCAGCCGCGGGCGATCGTATCCTTCTCGGCGGCTTCCTTCTCGCGCACCTTGGTGCGGATCAGCGCCTCCAGCTCGTCGACCAGGTTGTCGTTGCGCAGCTTGCTGGCCGGCTTGCCATCGATATAGACGAGGTTGGCGGGGCTGCCGCCGGTGAGGCCGATATCGCTCTCCTTGGCCTCGCCGGGTCCGTTGACCACGCAGCCGATCACCGAGACGTCCAGCGGGGTCATGATGTCCTCGAGGCGCTCCTCCAGGGCATTCATGGTGCCGATGACGTCGAAATTCTGCCGCGAGCAGCTGGGACAGGCGATGAAATTGATGCCCTTGGCGCGCAGGCGCAGGCTCTTGAGCATGTCATAGCCGACCTTGATCTCCTCCACCGGATCGGCGGCCAGCGACACCCGGATGGTGTCGCCGATGCCGTCCATCAGCAGCAGGCCCAGGCCGATGGAAGACTTGACGGTGCCGGAGCGCAGCCCCCCCGCCTCGGTGATCCCCAGGTGCAGGGGCTGTTCGATGCGCCCCGCCAGGTCACGGTAGGCGGCCACCGCCATAAAGACGTCGCTGGCCTTGACGCTGACCTTGTACTCCTGGAAATCGAGGCGATCCAGGTGATCGATATGGCGCATGGCGGACTCCACCAGTGCCGCCGGGGTCGGCTCGCCGTATTTCTTCTGCAGGTCCTTCTCCAGCGAGCCTGCATTGACGCCGATACGGATCGGGATGCCGTTGTCCCGGGCCGCGGAGACCACGGCGCGCACCCGGTCCTCGCGGCCGATATTGCCGGGGTTGATGCGCAGGCAATCGACGCCGAGTTCGGCGACCCGCAGGGCGATCTTGTAATCGAAATGGATATCCGCCACCAGCGGTACCGCCACCTGCCGCTTGATCTGGCCGAAGGCCTCGGCGGCGTCCATGTCGGGCACCGAGACCCGCACGATGTCGGCGCCGGCGGCCTCCAGGCGCTGGATCTGGGCCACGGTAGCGGCCACGTCCAGGGTGTTGGTGTTGGTCATGCTCTGCACCGAGATGGGCGCATCGCCTCCCACGGGCACCTGACCCACATGAATCTGGCGCGACTGACGACGGATGATCGGAGATTGGGCGTGCATAGGACTAAGGGTCATTCTCCCAGGGTGAAGCGCGCGACGTTATTGGCGCCGGCGCGGGCACCGAGATCGATGCTCTCGCCGCGGTAGCGCAGCTCGACGCCGGTGGCGTTGCCGATGGTCAGACGGAAGGGCGGCTCGCCCTCCACGTTGGCGGTCTGCCCCGGCTCCTGCAGGCCGATCAGGATGCGCTGGTTGCCGGCGTCGAAGATCTCGGTCCAGGACTGTTCGTTGAAGGTCAGCTCCAGGCGCCGCGGATCCGCGGCGACCGGGGCGGCCTCTTCCTCGTCGGCGGGCTCGTCGGCCGCCTCGGCGATGGGGGGCGCGGCATCGGCCTCGTCGGCCACGCTGGCCTCATCATCGGCCGGGGTGGTGTCGCTCTCGGGAGCGACCTCCGGGGGCGTCGCCTCTATGCGGGGCGCCTCGATCGCCGGCGTCTCGATGGCGGCTGCCTCGGGCTCGGGGCCCTGGTCGGTGGCCACCTGGCTGGACCAGTCGCGGCTGGGCTCGCCGGCCGGGGTGCCGTCCAGGCTATCCACCGCCACCGGGCTATCGTCCTCGAGCCCGGCCAGCTCGTTGCCGCCACGGCTCTGCCACCACAGCAGGGTGAGGCCGATCAGGCCGGCGATCACCAGCAGGGTGACCAGCTTGAAGAGCCAGGCGCCCAGCCGCGACGGCGGCTTGGTGACCTGCACCGGGGTCACCGGGCGTTCCGCCTCCTGGCTGCCGTGGCGGGCATTGTAGGCGGCGATCACCGGGCCATCGTCGATGCCCAGGAAGCGGGCATAGGCGCGCAGGTAGCCGCGCCGGTAGGCGGAGACGGGCACCTCGCCGTAGTCGTCCTCTTCCAGGCCGCCGATCACCGCCGGGCGCAGGTTGATGGCCGCGGCGGCCTGCTCCAGGGAGAGGCCCTGTCGCTCCCGTTCGGCCTTGAGCAGGGTGCCGGGAGAGTCGCTGGTGGATACCGCATCGGTTGAGGGGGCGTGCATGTCGCTCATGACTGAGCATCCTTGATCGAGAGTCGGGGGTCAGAGGGTGCCATGAGGACGCAGCGGCAGATTCGATGACGAGGTGTCGCCGCCCCGGGCGGCGCTGATCTGGTTGGCCAGGCGCTGGCTGTCGGGGGTGGCGCCGGCCAGGCGCATAAAGACCTGCAGCTGCTCCCAGGCACGCGAATAATTTCCCTGGGCGTACTCGAGTTCGGCCAGCAGGTAATAGCTGCGCGGGGCGCGGGCGTCGATGGCCTGGGCGCGCTCCAGGCTCTGGCGCGCCGCCGCGACGTCGCCGATCTCCTGCTGACATTGGCCCAGGTTGGCGAACAGCTGGGCGCGATTATTGTACTGGGTATCGTTCGAGGCCTGCTCCAACTGCTCGCAAGCTTCGCGGGTGCGGCCGCGATCATAGAGGAAGGCCGCATAGTTGTTGCGCGCCCGGGTAAAGCCGGGGTCGTTGCTCAGGGCGCGTTGGAAGAACTCGTCGGCCAGGCGCGTCTCGCCCTGGCGTTGATAGACGATGGCCATGGCCTGCAAGGCCTCGCCGTCGCGGGGATCCGCCTCCAGGGCGTGATCCAGGGCGGCCATGGCCCGCGGCAGGTTGTTGCGCTCCAGATAGCCCAGCCCCAGTTCGGTATAGGCCTCGACGGGGGAGGTGCTGGACTGCTGCACCGCCTGACCGGCGCAGCCCGCCAAGCCCAGGCTGGTGGCCAGCAGCAGGGGAAGGGCCAGGCGGCGTGGGGTTCGGGTCTGGATGGAGCGACGGGTCATCGAATCCTCGCATGACGACGGGGTTGAGGCGCCGGCCGGGAACCGGGCCAAGGCCTTGATAAAAGCCTCACCATCAAAGCGCCCCGACCGGTTGAAGTCAAGGTGGCCGACGGCTCAGTCGGCGTCGATCTGGATCGACTGGATATAGCGTTCGTGGCGCTTGGTGCGATCCTTCACCCGTCCCACCAGCTGGCCGCAGGCGGCATCGATATCGTCGCCGCGGGTGGTGCGGATCGGTGCCGTATAGCCCAGCTCGTAGAGCCACTGCTGGAAGCGCATCACCTGGTTGCGGGACGGCTTCTCGTAGCCCGAATGGGGGAAGGGGTTGAAGGGAATCAGGTTGATCTTGCAGGGCAACTCCTCGAGTAGCTCGGCGAGCTGCCTGGCATGTTCCTGCTGGTCGTTGACGTCCTTGATCACCGTGTACTCGATGGTGACCATGCGGGTGTCGTCGCACTTGCTCAGGTAACGCTGGCAGGCGTCGAGCAGGGTACGAATATTGTACTTGCGGTTGAGCGGCACCAGCTCGTTGCGCAGCTCGTCGTTGGCGGCGTGCAGCGAGATGGCCAGGCTCACGTCGAGCTCGTCGCCGAGCCGGTCGATCATCGGCACCACCCCGGAGGTGGAGAGGGTGACGCGGCGCTTGGAGAGGCCGTAGCCGTTGTCGTCGAGCATCAGCTTCATGGCCGGCACGACGTTGTCGTAATTGAGCAGCGGCTCGCCCATGCCCATCATCACCACATTGGTGACCGGGCGATTGGCGGTATCCCGGCGCGGGCCCACGCTGCGCTGGGCGACCCACACCTGGCCAATGATCTCGGCGGCGGTGAGGTTGCGCTGGAAGCCCTGCTTGCCGGTGGAGCAGAAGCTGCAATCCAGCGAGCAGCCCACCTGGGAAGAGACGCACAGGGTGCGGCGCTTGCCGTTCTCGGCGGGAATCAGCACCGTCTCCACATAGCTGCCGTCCTCCACTTCCAGCACCCACTTGCGGGTGCCGTCGCTGGAGGTGCCCTCATAGACCACCCCGGGGCCACGGATCTCGGCCACCTCGTGGAGCTTGGCGCGCAGCGGCTTGGAGAGGTTGGTCATGGCCTCGAAGTCGTCGCAGCCTTCGATATGGATCCACTTCATCACCTGGGCGGCGCGGAATTTCTTCTCGCCCAGCGATACGAAGAAGGCTTCCAGCGCCTCGCGGGTCATGCCGAGCAGGTTGGTACGTTGGGGCGTGGTAGTGGTCATGGCGATCAGCGAGTCGGAGAAGGGAAAACGGCATGGGAGGCGGGAGCAGCGCTCCCGCCCGGGGCCTGGATCAGCGCGGGCAAATCTCGCTGTCCTGGAAGAAGTAGGCGATCTCGCGCGCGGCGGACTCGGCGGAGTCGGAGCCATGCACGGCATTGGCGTCGATGGTCTCGGCGAAGTCGGCGCGGATGGTGCCCGGGGCGGCTTCCTTGGGGTTGGTGGCCCCCATCAGGTCACGGTTCTTGGCGATGGCGTCTTCACCTTCCAGCACCTGCACGACCACCGGGCCGGAGGTCATGAAGCCGACCAGATCCTTGAAGAAGGGACGCTCCTTGTGCTCGGCGTAGAAACCGCCGGCCTTGTCGTCGTCCAGCTTGAGCATCTTGGCGGCGACGACCCGGAGGCCGGCCTTCTCGAAGCGGGCGATGATCTCGCCGATGGCGTTCTTGGCGACGGCGTCGGGCTTGATGATGGACAGGGTGCGTTCGATAGCCATGGGGCGTGTCTCCGTAATGGAATGGACAGGGTCTTCAGGATGACGAGGCGCCGCCGGGCTCTGGGGAAGAGCCGGCGGCGCCTCGGGCAAGTGGTTCGGCGGCGGGTGGCCGCGGGGCGAGCCGAAAAGGCGCCGAATGGGCGCGCATTATAGCGGCTTATCGACCGCCGGGACAATCGGCTCGGCATTGCGCCACCCAAGGCCTTCCCGGCGGTTCAGACGGTAAAGCTCTCGCCGCAGCCGCACTGGTCCTTGACGTTGGGGTTGTTGAAGCGGAAGAAGCGGTTCAGCCCTTCGTTGACGTAGTCCACCTCGCTGCCGTCGAGCATCTCCAGGGCCTCGGGGGCTACATAGACGGTGGCGCCATGGGCCTCGAAGGCGGTGTCCTCGGCCTCGGCCTCGTCGGCGAAGTCGAGCACATAGCTGTAGCCGGAACAGCCGCTGGGCTTGACCGAGACGCGCAGGCCCAGGCCCTGACCGCGTTCGTCGAGGACGCGGTGGATCTGTTCGGCGGCGGCGGGAGTGATCGAGAGTTGCGCCATGGGACTTGCCTCCTGCAAGGGAAGTGGGGGTCAGCGGCGTAGCCGGGTCAGGGCGTGGCGGATCTCCGCCAGGGCCTGGTCGATCTCGGCCTCGGTGGTGAAACGACCGAAGCTGAAGCGTAGCGACGCCAGGGCCCGGGCCCGGGGTACGCCGATGCCCTGCAATACATAGGATGGCTCGACGCTGGCGGAGTTGCAGGCGGAGCCGGTGGAGATGGCCAGGTTGCGCAGGGCCATCAGCAGCGACTCGCCATCCACGCCGTCGAAGGCCAGGTTGACGATATTGGGGACGGCGGCCTCCAGGCGGGTGTTGGCATGGATGCCGTCCAGGTCGGCGAGGCCGGCCAGGAAGCGCTCGCGCAGCGCGGCGATGCGTGCCTGGTCCGCTTCGCCCTCCGACTGGGCCAGGGCGAAGGCCTCGCCCATGCCGACGATCTGGTGGGTGGCCAGGGTGCCGGAGCGCATGCCGCGCTCGTGGCCGCCGCCGTGGATCAGCGCCTCCAGGCGAATCTCGGGGCTGCGCTTCACATAGAGGACACCGACGCCCTTGGGACCATAGACCTTGTGGGCGGAGAGCGACATCAGGTCGATGCCCTGGGCCGCCACGTCCAGGGGCAACTTGCCGGCGGCCTGGACGGCGTCCACATGGAAGACGGCGCCATGGGCGTGGGCCACCTCGGCCAGGGCGGCCAGGTCATGGATCACCCCCAGCTCGTTGTTGACCGCCATCAGCGAGACCAGTTGGGTGTCGTCACGCAGCGCCTCGGCGAGTTGCTCCGGGGTGATGCGGCCGTCGGTCCCCGGGCTCAGCCAGGTCACCTCGAAACCCTCGGCCTCCAGGGCCTTGGCGGTATCGACGATGGCCTTGTGTTCGATGGTCGAGGTCACCAGGTGGCGGCCGCGCTCACGGTTGGCACGCATGAAACCGATCAGCGCCAGGTTGTCCGCCTCGGTGGCGCCGCTGGTCCAGACGATCTCGCGGGGATCGGCGTTGATCAGCTCGGCGACCTGGCGGCGCGCGCCCTCCACCGCCTGTTCCGCCAGCCAGCCCGGCATATGGCTGCGCGAGGCCGGATTGGCGAAGGTGCCGTCCAGGGTCAGGTGGCGGCTCATGGCCTCGGCGACCCGGGGGTCGACCGGGGTGGTGGCGGCATAATCGAGGTAGATGGGGGCGCTCATGGGCTGAATCGGGACTCGCTGAAGAAAACGGGGCCACTCAGGGCGTGGAGGTGGCGATGGTGCCGTCGGTATGGCGCAGCCGCTGGCGTTGTGCCACCCGCTGGACCTCCTGGCGGGCGATCAGGTCGGCCAGGGTGATGCCATCCAGGAAGCCATGAATCTGTCGGGAGAGCTCGCACCACAGGTGATGGGTGAGGCAGACATCGCCCTGCTGGCAGTCGGAGAGGCCCTGGCAGCGGGTCGCATCCACCGATTCGTCCACCGCATCGATGACCCGGGCCACGGTGATCGCCTCCGGGGCCACCGCCAGCAGGTAGCCGCCGCCGGGGCCGCGCACGCTCTTGACCAGTTGGGCGCGGCGCAGCCGGGCGAAGAGCTGCTCCAGGTAGGAGAGCGAGATCTCCTGGCGGCGCGAGATATCGGCCAGGCTGGTGGGTTCGCGGCTCGCGTTCATCGCCAGGTCGAGCATGGCGGTGACCGCATAACGTCCTTTGGTGGTCAGGCGCATAGTGGAGGCACGCTTGGTCGCGGCACCAATGGCGACGCCGCGAGTGGCTGTCGGCCCACCATTATGGGGAAGCCCCAGCAGGAGGGTCAACTATTCCCCGGTGCCGGTGGCCTTGTCGTCGGGCGCCTTGGGGCGCGCCTGACGCGGCGATGGGTCGGCCTCCGCCGGTGGGCAGCAGCCGTCCATGTCGTCGAGGATCTCGGCGAAGTCCTCGTCGCGCAGCTCCGGCAGCTTGCCTTCCCGGTAGCTGGCGTCGAGCTTGCGCAGGGTGGAGCACATCCGCTCGATACGCTCGTCCACCGCATGCATATGGTCGAGCATGGCCTGCATGGAGCGGGCCATGGGGTCGGGCATGTCCTGGCTGACCCCGTAGGCGTCGAAGCCGAACTTCTTGCGGATCGCCTCGCGGCGCTCCGGATCGAAATTGGGCACCTCTTCCATGTCCGGCTCGTCACGCTTGACGACCTTGCCGGGGATGCCGACCACGGTGGCGCCGGCGGGCACCGCCTTGGTGACCACCGCATTGGAGCCGACCTTGGCCTCGGCGCCGACGGTGAAGGGGCCGAGGATCTTGGCCCCGGCGCCGACGATGACGCCATCCTCCAGGGTGGGGTGGCGCTTGCCCTTGTTCCAGCTGGTGCCGCCCAGGGTGACGCCCTGGTAGAGGGTCACGTCGTCGCCGACCTCGGCGGTCTCGCCGATCACCACCCCCATGCCGTGATCGATAAAGAAGCGCCGGCCGATCTTCGCGCCGGGGTGGATCTCCACGCCGGTGAGCCAGCGCGAGAAGCTCGAGAGGGTCCGCGCCAGCCACTTGAGGTTCTTGTTCCACAGCCAGTGGGCCAGGCGATGCAGCAGCAGGGCATGCAGGCCGGGGTAGTTGGTCAGCACTTCCAGGAAGTTGCGCGCCGCCGGGTCGCGGGCGAACACGCTGTTGATATCTTCTCGCAGGCGTTGAAACATGCGGTGATCCTTGGTGGCGATGGTTGCCACTCCCGAGGGAGCGGCAACGCGGAGACGGCCTCGACCGGTGGGTAGAGCTATGCCTTCATAGTGGGGGCCCTGACCACGGCCTTCAACCCTCGCGGCGCCGCGCCGCCTCGGCCTGCTTCTCGGTGGCGCTGAGGATGCCGCGCAGGATATTCACCTCCATGCTGTCGGGGCGGGCGCGCATCATCAGGCGGCGCAGCCGGGCCATCAGCTGGCGCGGGGTGGCCGGGTCATGGAAGCCGATGGTGATCAGGGTACGCTCCAGGTGCTCGAAATAGCGCTCCAGGTCGGCATGGCTGGCCGGCGGGGCGGTCTCGGCCATGCCCATGGGCGGCAGGGCGTCGTCGTCCTGCTGTTGATCGAGCCAGGCCAGGCGACACTCGTAGGCCAGCACCTGGACCGCGGTGGCCAGGTTCAGGGAACTGAAGTCCGGGTTGGCGGGAATATGCACGTGGGCATGGCAGCGCTGCAGCTCGGCATTGGAGAGGCCGCTGTCCTCGCGGCCGAAGACCAGGGCGATGCGCGCCTCGGGGGCGGCCAGCTCCTCGGGGAGGCGTTCGCCCAACTGGCGGGGGCTGATCATCGGCCAGGGCAGGGTGCGCGAGCGGGCGCTGGCGCCCACCACCAGGGTGCAGTCGGCCACCGCCTCCTCCAGGGTCGCCACGACCCGGGCCCGATGGACCAGGTGATCGGCCCCGGAGGCCCGGGAGACGCTGTCGGCGGTGAGTACCTCGCAGCGCGGCGCCACCAGGGCCAGGTCGGCCAGCCCCATGTTGTGCATGGCGCGGGCGGTGCCGCCGATATTGCCGGGGTGGCTGGTGCCGATCAGCACGATACGGATGCGCTCTAGCATGGGGAATACCTGGGGCTGCTGAATCCAAGGGGACAGAGTTTAGCATGTCGACAGGTGCCGTGTGCGTGGCGCAATCGGCGGGTATCTGCTAGGATTCGCGCCGTTATCTGTCGACGCCCCGCGTCCGTTCTTTAACAGTCACCGACTCCTCAAGGCCCGATCATGCATCCGATGGTCCAATTCGGCCTGCGCGCTGCCCGTAGCGCCGCCGAACAGTTTCTGCGTATCCGTGAGCGCATCGAAAACGCCCACGAAGAACACAACCTCGACCGGCTGCTGGAAGATACCGCCCGCAATGCCGAGACCCTGATCACCCGCCAGCTCGCCCGGGGCTATCCCGAGCACGGCGTGGCCGGCCGCTACACCCCGTACCGCGAGGGGCAGGGCGAGGGGCGTGACTATCACTGGCAGATCGAACCCTTCCACGGCTACTCCAACCTCAGCGTGGCCGGTCGCGGTTTCGCGCTCTCCCTGGTGTGCCTGCACAAGGGCCGCCCGGAGCATGCGATCGTTATCTGCCCCTTCAGCGACGACGAATACCTGGCCAGCCGCGGCCGGGGGGCCCAGCACAACGGCAAGCGTATCCGCGTGCCCAAGGCGTCCGCCATCGAGGGCAGCCGCCTGGCCCTGGGCCTGCCCGAGCTGTGGCAGCGCACCCGCCACTTCCCCGCCTACCTGACCCTGGCCCAGCGCCTGGGCCCCCAGGTGGAAGTCCAGCTGGCCAGCGGCAGCGGCCTGCTGGACATGGCCGAGCTGGCCGCCGGCCGCGCCGATATGGTCTTCGTGCTGGGCCTCGAGGAGCAGGACAAGCTGGCCGGCAGCCTGCTGCTCAAGGAAGCCGGGGCGCTGATCGGCTCCCTGGACGGCGCCCCCAGCGTGCCCACCGAGGGGCAGCTGATGGCCGCCAACCCGCGGCTCTTCAAGGCGCTGATGCAGCAGCTCAAGCCGCACTTCTAAGCGCCGAGCGCCAAGCACCAAGAAAAACCCCCGCCGGTGATGCCGGCGGGGGTTTTCTGTTTCTGTCTCGCTTGCCGCGGTCAGGGCAGCTCCTCGGCCTCCGGGTCTTCCTTCTTGGCCGGGATCAGGTCCTCGCGGTTGAGCTTCACCGCCAGCAGCAGGGCCGCGGACACGTAAATGGAGGAGAAGGTGCCCACCACGATGCCCAGGATCAGGGCGATGGAGAAGTAGTGGATCATGTCGCCGCCGAGCAGCAGCAGCGCCAGCAGCACCAGCAGGGTGGTGCCGGAGGTGGCCAGCGTCCGCGACAGGGTCAGGTTGATCGCCTCGTTGAAGATCGCCGGCATATCGTCGATGCGCGAGGTGCGGATCGTCTCGCGGATGCGGTCATAGACGACGATGGTGTCGTTCAGCGAGTAGCCGATCACCGCCAGCAGCGCCGCCAGCACGGTCAGGTCGAACTCCCACTGGAACAGCGCGAAGGCGCCCACCACGATAATGACGTCGTGGATCAGCGCCAGCAGGGCGCCGATGGCGAACTTGTACTGGAAGCGGAAGGCCACGTAGAGCATCACGATGCCGAGTGCCACCAGCAGGCCCAGGCCGCTCTGGTCGCGCAGCTGGTCGCCCACCTGGGCGCCGACGAACTCGGCGCGTACCAGGTCGACACCGACGCCACCCTCGCGGAGCAGGGCCACCACCTGATCGCCGACATTGGGATCGAAGGCCTGCTGCAGGCGGATCAGCACCTCGGTGGAGGCGCCGAAGGTCTGCACCGAGACATCGCGGAAGCCGGCGGCCTCCAGGGTCTGGCGCACCGTGTCCAGGGTCGGGGCCACGGCGTAGCGTACCTCCACCAGGGTGCCGCCGGTGAAGTCGAGGCCCAGATTGAGCTGCTGGAACAGCAGCGCGACGATCGACACCAGCAGCATCACGCCGGAGATCGCGAAGGCGACCCGGCGCTTGCCCATGAAGTCGAACTGGCGATTGACTAGGGTTTTCATGGTCACCTCTTAGATCCGGAGCGTCTTCAGCGGCTTGCCGCCATGGGTCAGGTTGACCATGGCGCGGGTCACCAGCAGGGCCGTGAACATCGAGGTCAGGATCCCCAGTGACAGGGTCACGGCGAAGCCCTTGACCGGACCGGTGCCGATGGAGAACAGGATCACCGCCACCAGCAGGGTGGTGATATTGGCATCGATGATGGAGGTGAAGGCACGCTCATAGCCGGCGTGGATCGCCTGCTGCACCGACAGGCCGCCGCGTAGCTCCTCGCGTATCCGCTCGAAGATCAAGACGTTGGCGTCCACCGCCATGCCCAGGGTCAGCACGATACCGGCGATGCCGGGCAGGGTCAGGGTGGCGCCCAGCAGCGACATGGCGGCCACCAGCAGCATCAGGTTGATGGCCAGGGCCAGGTTGGCGATGATGCCGAACACCTTGTAGCGGATCAGCATGAACAGCACCACCAGCAGCAGGCCGATCATCACCGACATCACCCCGCGGTCGATGTTGTCCTGCCCCAGGCTCGGCCCGATGGTGCGCTCCTGGACGAAGTAGATGGGCGCCGCCAGGGAGCCGGAGCGCAGCAGCAGGGCAAGTTCCGCCGCCTCGGTGGGGGAATCGAGGCCGGTGATGCGGAAGCTGTTGCCCAGCGCGCTCTGGATGGTGGCCAGGCTGATCAGGCCGCGCTCGGTGTAGGGGTCGCGGACCACCACCTCTTCGCCGTCCTCCATCACCACCCGGTCGCGGGTCTTGTGCTCGATAAAGAGCACCGCCATGTTGCGGCCGATATTGGTGCGGGTGGCGCGGTTCATCAGGGTGCCGCCGGTGCCGTCCAGGTTGATATTGACCTGGGGGCGGCCGCTCTCGTCGAAGCTGCGGCTGGCGCTGGAGACGCTGTCACCGGTGATGATGACATCGCGCATCAGATCGGCGCTGCGCGACTCATCATTGCGGAAGGCGAAGCGCTCGGTCTCGGCGTCCGGGGTGTCCGGGCGCGCCTCGAGGCGGAACTCCAGGTTGGCGGTGGCGCCCACCACCCGCTTGGCGGCGGCGGTATCCTGCACGCCGGGCAGTTCCACCACGATGCGGTTGGGGCCCTGGCGCTGCACCATGGGCTCGGCCACCCCCAGCTCGTTCACCCGGTTGCGCAGGGTGGTCAGGTTCTGGTTGATGGCGTAGTCCTGGATCTCGTTGACCGCCTGATCGGTGAGGCGCATGGCCAGGGCCGCGCCGCGGCCGTTGCCGAGGTTCTCGTAATCGAAGTCGGGAAACTCGCGGCTGATCAACCGGCGGGCGGTATCGCGGTCCTCTTCGTCGATAAACGACAGGGTCAGGGTGCGCTCCTCGATCTCGGTGCCGCGATAGCGGATGCGCTCGTCGCGCAGCAGTTCGCGCATGGCGCTGGCGTTGACCTCGAGACGCTGGGTCAGGGCCGCCTCCATGTCCACCTCGAGCAGGAAGTGCACGCCGCCGCGCAGGTCCAGGCCCAGGGTCATGGGCGAGGCGGCCAGGTTGGAGAGCCAGGCGGGGGTGGATTCGGCCAGGTTGATGGCCACCACCTGGTCGTCGTCCACCAGGCCGGAGATGATCTCTCGGGCGGGCAGCTGATCGTCGGCGTGCAGCAGGCGGATCAGGGTGGTATCGCCGCTCTGTTCACTGGCCTTGACGGCGATGCCGGCCTCGTCCAGGGCGCGTTCGATGCGGGTCAGTTGACGCTCGTCGAGGGCGATATCGCTGCGGGCGCTGCTGATCTGGACGGCGGGGTCTTCCGGATAGAGGTTGGGAAGGGCGTAGATCAGGCCGACGAGAAGAACCAGAAGTATAAGGAGATACTTCCACAGGGGGTAACGGTTGAGCATGCAAGCCCTGCCTTGTTGCTAACGCAAGAAATGGCGGATGCCGGGCGGGGGAAACCGCCCGGCGCGGCCGGGCGGTCGAGGATCAGATGGACTTGATGGTGCCCTTGGGCAGCACCGCCGCGACGGCGTTCTTCTGCACATTGACCTCGGTGCCGTCGGCGACTTCCATGCCGATGAACTCGTCGCTCACCTTGGTGACGCGGCCCACCAGGCCACCACCGATGACGATCTCGTCGCCCTTGGCGAGGCCGCCGATCAGTTGCTTGTGCTGCTTGGCCCGCTTGGCCTGGGGACGCCACAGCAGGAAGTAGAAGATCAGCACGAAGCCGACCAGCATCACGATCTGGGCGATACCGCCACCCGCAGCGCCGCCGCCTTCGGCATGGGCCGGAGCGATAAGGAAATCCAGCATGGGTCAGTGTCTCCTGGACAGGTTGGAAATCGTATGCCGCGGGGAGTTCCCGCGGCGGGGGCAAGCTGCGCCGCCGGGTTATTGCGGTGCCTCGGGGACCGGCAGCCCCCGGCGCGCATAGTAGTCTTCCACGAAGTTCGCCAATGTACCCGCTTCGATAGCCCCGCGCAAACCGGCCATCAGGCGCTGATAGTGGCGCAAGTTATGGATCGTATTGAGCATTGAGCCGAGCATCTCGCCGCAGCGATCCAGGTGATGCAGGTAGGCCCGGGAGAAGTGCTGGCAGGTGTAGCAGTCGCAGTCCTCTTCCAGGGGGCGAGTGTCGTGGCGATGCTTGGCGTTGCGGATCTTGACCGTGCCCTCGAAGGTGAAGAGGTGGCCGTTGCGGGCGTTGCGGGTGGGCATCACGCAGTCGAACATGTCGACGCCGCGACGCACCCCCTCGACCAGGTCCTCCGGCTTGCCCACCCCCATCAGGTAGCGGGGCTTGTCCTCCGGCATCCAGGTGGGCAGATAGTCGAGGACCTCGATCATCGCCTCCTTGGGCTCGCCCACCGAGAGGCCGCCGATGGCCAGGCCATCGAAGCCGATCTCCAGCAGGCCATCCAGGGAGCGCCGGCGCAGCTCCGGGTACATGCCGCCCTGGATGATGCCGAACAGCGCCGAGGGAGAGTCACCGTGGGCGTCCCGGGAGCGCTTGGCCCAGCGCAGCGAGCGCTCCATGGACAGCTCGGCCTCCCGCTCGGTGGCCGGGTAGGGGGTGCACTCGTCGAAGATCATCACCACGTCCGAGCCCAGGGAGCGCTGCACCGCCATGGACTCCTCGGGGCCCATGAAGACCTTGGCGCCATCCACCGGCGAGCGGAAGTGCACGCCCTCCTCGGTGATCTTGCGCATCTCGCCGAGGGAGAAGACCTGGAAGCCGCCGGAGTCGGTGAGGATCGGCTTGTCCCACTGGGCGAAGTCGTGGAGGTCGCCGTGGGCCTCGATCACCTCGGTACCGGGGCGCAGCCAGAGGTGGAAGGTGTTGCCGAGGATGATCTCGGCGCCGATCTCCTTCACCGAGGCCGGGGTCATGCCCTTGACGGTGCCGTAGGTGCCCACCGGCATAAAGGCCGGGGTCTCCACGGTGCCACGGGGGAAGGTCAGGCGGCCACGCCGCGCCCGGCCATCGCTGGCCAGGTGCTCGAAGGTCATGAAGCAGTCGTTACGCATGGGAATCTCGACATGGGAAAGGGGCTCGGGCGGCTCAGCAACCCTGGCGGGTTAAGAACATCGCATCGCCATAGCTGAAGAAGGCATAGCGCTCCTGCACCGCCTCCCGGTAGGCCGCCATCACCTGGTCATAGCCGGCGAAGGAGGAGACCAGCATCAGCAGGGTCGACTCCGGCAGGTGGAAGTTGGTGATCAGCGCATCCACGCAGCGCCACTCATAGCCGGGATAGATAAAGATATCGGTGTCGCCTTGCAGCGGGGCGATCTCGCCGCCGGCGCTGGCGCTCTCCAGGCAGCGCACGCTGGTGGTGCCCACGGCGATCACCCGGCGGCCGGCGGCCTTGGCGGCGCGGACCCGCTCGGAGACCGTCTCGCTCACCTCCACCCACTCGCTGTGCATCTGGTGCTCGCGGATATCGTCGGCGCGCACCGGCTGGAAGGTGCCGGCGCCCACGTGCAGGGTGACGAAGGCGCTCTCCACGCCCTTCTCGGCGAGGCGCTCGAGCAGCGGCTCGTCGAAGTGCAGCCCCGCAGTGGGAGCGGCCACGGCGCCGTCGCGGCGGGCATAGACGGTCTGGTAGCGGTCGCGGTCGCTCAGCTCGTCGTCGCGGGTGATATAGGGCGGCAGGGGCATATGGCCGTGGCGCTCGAGCAGCTCGATCATCGGCGTCTCGCCGAGGAAGCGCAGCTCGAACAGCGCCTCGCGCCGCCCCTCCACCACCGCCTGGATGCCGCCCTCGAAGTGCAGCTCGGTGCCCGGTTTGGGCGACTTGCTGGCGCGCAGATGGGCCAGGCCGCGGTGGGCGTCCAGGGGGCGCTCCAGCAGCATCTCCACCTTGCCGCCGCTGGCCTTGTGGCCGTGCAGGCGGGCGGGAATCACCCGGGTGTCGTTGAACACCAGCAGGTCGCCGGGCGCCAGCATCTCGAGCAGGTCGGGGAAACGGCGATGAGCCAGCTCGCCGCTGTCGCCATCCACGCACAGCAGGCGACAGTCGCTGCGCTGCTCGGAGGGGTAACGGGCGATCAGCTCCTCGGGGAGCTCATAGTGAAAGTCGGCGCGCTGCATGGCGGTTCGGGCTCGTTCGGCTCGGTGGCAGGGGATCGAAACTCGGGCGCTGGGCGCCCGGAAAAAACGCGCCCTAGGATACCCTGTCCTGACCGCCAAGTCAGGCCGCCCGATGCATATCGCGATTGACCTGCCCCGCCGGCCACGTATAATGCCACGCCGTTGCCGGTGTGGCGGAATTGGTAGACGCAGCGGATTCAAAATCCGCCGGGTGCAAGCCCTTGTCGGTTCGAGTCCGACCACCGGTACCAGTAAAATCAGGCACTTAGCGGCTTTTTCTCGTCTGTCGCACCCCTCCTCAGTGCTTGGTCGCAGATGGCCGCATTCAGTCGCGGCAACCTGGCCGCAATATCATCTAGCCCTGCATCGAACATGTGCGCATAGCGCGAGGTGACGATCAGGCTGGAATGCCCCAGCAGATCCCGCACTGTAGTCATGCTCTCGCCGGCCTGGGCCAGCATGCTAGCATAGCTGTGGCGCAGATCATGGAAGTGCAGATCCGGCCGGCCCACTGCCACCCTGGCCTTTTCCCACACCGTGAGCAGCCGATGATAGGACGTTGCGAAGGGCAGCTCCTCCAGCCAGGCCCTGGCATCCTCCGGTACCGGCACCACCCGGGTCTTGCCGCTCTTCGTCTGGTCTGGTCGCAGGAGGATGCGACCATCGTGGACGTTCGAGGCCTCGAGGCTGAGCAACTCCCCCTGGCGCAGCCCGGTCAGCGCCGCCAAGGCGATCACCTTCTTTTCCACCGAGTTCTGGTCGAGGATGGCCTGCAGCAGCTGACTCACTTGCTAGGGCTCGACCATGGGAAGTGAGACGGGCATTCTTATGGGTGTTCATCCGGGCCTCCTGGACGTTGGTTTGGTTCGCACCCCCAGTTTTCCGGGTAGGCTCCGGATGAACAACCTACCGAGAGATCACAGCTAGCCCCATGGCATTGAGCACCGCTTGATCCAGCCTGGACGGCCGCAGACGAATGGCATGCTGGAACGCTTCAACGGCCGTATCAGCGACGTGCTGGCGACTCGGCGCTATACCTCAGCCGAGGGCCTGGAACAGACGCTAAAACGCTACTGTTGGCCGAACAATCACCGCATCCCGCAGAAGGCGCTGCATCACCAGCCGCCTATCACAGCGACGCAAGACTGGGAAGCCAAGCGACCAGAGGTCTTCCACAAACGGGTAATTAATCACCGGGGACCCGACACCTGGGCTACGTGTCATCCTGAGCACACCCTGCGTTAGCTGCGTAAGGTGTGCAAAAACCAGGGGGCATTACAGGAGGATGGAGGAAACCCCGCTTCCTACCCGATGATGCTTCACTATTCTCCCAGACCCGCCATGAGAGTCAGGCCGAGCGACTGCACGATACATGGGCTCATTGATACTTACGTGCTTTATCGACCGCTTCCGCCAGAGAGCGGGTCAGGTCGACCACCGCCTGCGTGCCCTCATCCGGGGTCGCGGCCTTCTCGATACACTCGATCAGTGCGGAGCCAACGACGACGGCATCGGCAAACCTGGCGATACGCTTGGCCTGCTCCGGCGTGCGAATACCGAAGCCGACGCCGATCGGAATATCGGTGTGTTCGCGGATTGCATTCACTTCCGCTTCCACGCGTTCCGGCGTCGGCGCAGCCATGCCAGTGACACCGGTACTGGAGACGTAATAGAGGAAGCCGGACGTGTTCTGCAGCACCAGTGGGAGCCGCTTGGCATCGGTGGTCGGCGCCGCCAGGCGGATGAAGTGGATATTGTGCTCCCGCGCCGGCAGGCAGAGCTCGTCATCATGCTCGGGTGGCAGGTCCACGACGATCAGCCCGTCCACGCCTGCGTCGGATGCTTGGCTCAGGAAGTTCTCCACCCCCATGCGATAGATCGGGTTGTAGTAGCCCATCAATACCAGCGGGATTTCGTTCTCGCGTTCGCGCAAGGCACGCACCATGGCAAGGGTCCTCTGCATATCCTGCCCGGCGTTCAGTGCACGCAGGGATGCTTTCTGGATCGAGGGGCCATCCGCCATCGGGTCGGTAAACGGCATGCCCAGTTCGATCACATCGGCCCCCGCTTCCGGCAATGCCAGCAGGGCTTCCAGGCTAACGTCATAGTCAGGATCGCCGGCGCTGATAAAGGTAACGAGCCCGGTGCGATTGGCGGCTTTCAGCTCCGCGAAGCGGCGTTCGATCCTGTTCTGGTAGTGAGTCATCGCCTCTTTCCTCAAGCTGCTGGCTCATCGGCCAGATAGTCGGTGACGGTTGCCATGTCCTTGTCTCCACGGCCACTCAGGTTGATCACCATGACGTGTTGCTTCGGCAGCGTCGGCGCCAGCTTGATCGCGTAGGCGATGGCATGGGAGGACTCCAGGGCCGGGATGATCCCCTCCAGCCGGCACAGGACCTTGAACGCCTCCAGGGCTTCATCGTCGGTGATGGAAACGTATTCACCACGGCCCACTTCATGCAGCCAGGCGTGCTCGGGACCGATACCGGGGTAGTCGAGCCCGGCCGAGATAGAGTGAGCGTCCTGGATCTGTCCATCATCGGACTGCAGCAGGAAGGTACGGTTACCGTGCAGTACGCCCGGCGCCCCCCCCTTGAGGCTGGCGGCATGCTTGCCGGTATCGATGCCGTGCCCGGCCGCTTCCACACCGATCAGGCGCACGGGCAGGTCCTGGATGAAGGGATGGAACAGACCCATGGCGTTGGAGCCACCACCGATACAGGCGACCAGAGAGTCGGGCAGGCGCCCCTCCTGCTCGGCCACTTGTTCGCGCACCTCCTGGCCGATGACGGCCTGGAAGTCGCGCACCATCTCCGGGTAAGGGTGGGGCCCCGCCACGGTGCCGATGATATAGAAGGTGTTCGCCACGCTGGTGACCCAGTCGCGCAGGGCCTCGTTCATCGCATCCTTCAAGGTACCGGTACCGCTGGTCACCGGAATCACCTTGGCGCCGAGCAGCGTCATGCGCTGCACATTGGGTTGCTGGCGCTCGATATCGGTACTGCCCATGTAGATCACGCACTCCATGCCGAAGCGCGCGGCAACGGTGGCGGTGGCCACGCCGTGCATGCCGGCGCCGGTCTCGGCGATGATCCGCCTCTTGCCCATGCGCCTGGCGAGCAGGATCTGTCCCAGGCAGTTGTTGATCTTGTGCGCGCCGGTGTGCATCAGGTCTTCGCGCTTGAGATAGAGCGTCGCGCCACCGAGATGCTCGGTCAGGCGTTCGGCAAAGTAGAGCGGGCTCTTGCGACCCACATAGTCCCTGCCCAGCGCATTCAGCTCGGCATGGAATTCTGGATCACTCTTTGCTTTCTCGTATTCGACCTGCAGATCCAGGATCAGCGGCATCAGGGTTTCGGCGACGAAACGGCCACCGAAACGGCCGAAGAAGCCGTTTGCGTCGGGGCCGATCTCGGGGGCCTGGCTCAGGGGGCTCATGGCGATAGCTCCATAGGGGATATGCAGCCATGAAGATTAAGCGGATGCCGGGCTAGTAAAAATCGATTATTTTGCATCAATACGTGAGAAAAACTTACCTATGGATGTTCCTATGAGCCACACTTTACCTTCGTTGAACGCACTGAGAGCCTTCAATGAAACAGCCCGTACACTGAGCGTCACACGAGCGGCACAGGCACTGCACGTCACGCATGGTGCCGTCAGCAGGCAGCTTCGCCAGCTCGAAGAGCAACTCGGGGTGAACCTATTCCGGCGTGAAGGGCGGGGGCTAGCACTTACCGGGGAGGGCGAGCTGCTACGTGATTCCACTTCACAGGCGTTCGAGCTGCTGACTCGGGGCTGCGCACAGCTGAAACGGCGCGCCGCAGACGCGCCGGTGGTGCTCGGTTGCTCCGGCAGCTTCCTGGCACGCTGGTTCATTCCGCGCCTGGACCGGCTTCAGACCCAGTACCCGAACCTGAGCCTGCACCTGACCGCCAGCGAGCCGATCAATGGGGAGAACATGCCATGGCCGCTCGACGCTGGTGTCGATGCCGTATTGCGCTTTGCCGAGCCACCCTGGCCTATCGGTGCCCAGGTGATTGACTTGGCGCCGGAACTTATGGGGCCGGTGATGAAGCCAGGCCTGATCGATAAGGACATCGCCATCACCCCCGACATACTGCCGAACCTACCGCTACTGCACACTCAGTCACGCGAACGGGCCTGGTCGCTCTGGCTCTCGGCCCAGGGGCTGGATACCACGAGAATACGCAGGGATCAGGCGTTCGAGCACCTCAACTATTTGCTGGAAGCCGCCCTTGCGGGGCTGGGCGTTGCTATCGCGCCGGCATACCTGGTCGAAGAAGATCTTCGTACCGGCCGACTCATCGCCCCCTGGGGCTTTATCGAAACCCCGGCCCGACTCGGTTTATGGTTGCCCCCAGGCGCACCAGGAACCGCGGTCGGTCAATTGATCGACTGGCTACGGGGCGAGCTTTGTAGCATCACACCCAACGGAGGTGTACCCGATACTCGGTAGATGTCAGGTCCCGTGTGATTAACCACGCACTTGGTAAATAACTTTGGCCGCTTGGCCTGCCACTCCTTCATCGCTAAAATCGGCGATTGATGGTGCAGTGCCTTCTGAGGAATATGGTGATTGTACAGCCAACAGTAGCGTTTTAGCGTCTGTTCCAGGTCCTCGGCTGAGGTATAGCGCCGAGTCGCCAGCACGTCGCTGATACGGCCGTTGAAGCGTTCCACCATGCCATTCGTCTGCGGCCGTCCAGGCTGGATCAGGCGGTGCTCAATGCCATGGGGCTAGCACTCCTGATTGAAGGGATGGTGGCCAACCGGTTGTGACGCGTGTGCGGTCGGTCATAGACATCGTCACGGTACCGCCAGCGCTGGATAGTCGCGGTGGAGACGCCCACTGTGTAAACCCACCAGGTTGTTCACGGAAAGTCCCAGCCGACTAACCGGAGGGTGGTAATCCAGGCTGGCATGCGGTCGATGCCAGTTGTACTGATGAAGCCAGGCCGGCAGATGCCGGCCCCGCTGCTCCGAGCTGTCATAGGGTCGCGCCTAGGTGTTTAGTCCCGGGGTGTAATGGTCGATGGTACGAACCATTGTCCGAGGAGGATCCATGGCTCAAGTACTTCATCAACGCGCCAAGACCACACACGCCATCCGGTCTCATCGGGGTAACGGGTGCCAAAGGCCACCTGCGAGTGATCATCGATGGCGATGTGGACATACTCCCACCCAGCACCGCGAGTGCTCTGCTGACGATCGCCGGTCACACGGTGCCCCGGGCGCTCGAAACGGCCGAGCTTCTTGATATCCAGATGCACGAGGTCCCCGGGCGCCTCGTGCTCATAGCGATTAGCTGGACGAGCAGGCGCCAGGACCGCTAGGCGATTCAGCCCCGCGCGTTTCAGAATCCTGGCCACCGTACTGTGACCGACGCCCAGCGCTTGGGCGATCTGGCGGTACGTCTGGCGCTGCTGACGACGCGCGATGATGTGCTCTACCACTGCAGCATCTGTTGCGAAGGGGCTGCGCTCAGGCGTGATGAGCGATCCTGAAGGCCGGCCTCGCCCGCTTCACGAAACCGGCGTACCCACTTGTAGACGGTCCGCACGCTGACGCCTTGCGCCTGGGCGACCTCCTCGGGCCGCAGCCCTTCTTCGAGGACTCGGCGGACCAGCAGGGCGCGACCATGGGGAGTGAGACGGGCATTCTTATGGGTGTTCATCCGGGCCTCCTGGAGGTTGGTTTGGTTCGCACCCCCCAATTTTCCGGGTAGGCTCCGGATGAACAACCTACCGAGAGATCACAGCTAGCTCGCTATCCGTGATGCTCGAGGGCGCTGTCTGGATCTCGGCACGAATCTCCGGTGTCGCGGTCGCTTGTTATGCAGCTTGATGCCCATGAAGCTGCTCCCGAATGAATTGCTAAAGAAGCTCCCTGGCGGCTAACAGAGGATAGCTCCTATAGCTCAATTGGTCATCCGGGAGCTGACAATTAGAGGATATCCTGATTTTATAAATATAAAGCTCATTTAGATTAGGTGAGTTATTCACGAAGAATGAGGTCGATAGCGAAAAAACCAAGGACAGAGCCCGAGAGAATCTGCTGGGTTCGCATCGCGGAGGGACGTTCTGAGAGAAATGCACTGACTGACGAGGCAGCCAAGACAATCATACCATTGATGGTTACAGCTATAACAATCTGAATAAATCCAAGTTGAATGAACTGTTCAAGGGTCGACCCCGCAGTGACGTCGATAAACTGCGGGATCAAGGCCGAGTACATTAGTGCGATCTTCGGATTCAAAAGGTTCGTCACCAAACCCATCGTAAAGAGTCGCAGTGGGGAATGAGGCGAAAGTTCTTGTGCCTTGAATGGCGATAACCCTTGCGGACGCAGCATATTCCATGCTAGATATCCCAAGTATATTGCTCCGGCGATCCGGATGATGTCGTAAGCTATTGGAACAGTCTTGAACAAGGTAACAAGACCCAGCGCGGAAGCCAATAAGTAAAAAACAAACCCGAGTGCCACTCCCGCCAACGAAGTCAGACCAGCAAGGCGTCCTTGCGATATGGCTCGAGAAGTCAAATACATCATGTTGGGGCCTGGGGTCAAAACCATTCCAAGAGCGATAATGGCCACACCAAGTATGCTTTCATGAGAGACCATCATTTAAAACTCCTTAAATGAATACAGATGAACTGATAACGAGGGTGCCAATGCCCATCATTAGCTATTTCCGGGTGATGGGACTGCTTCAAGAAGCACTGCCCATGACAACGAACGGACCGCTTGCCGTTCGCGCCCGGAAGGTGGGATGGCAACAAAGCATCGATTCACTGCCAGCACACTAGGGCATCCATCTGGGCCAGGAAACCCTTTCGGATCGTGACCTTCTTCCGATACTGGTAATCAGCCGGGGTAAAGGAGAACTTCTTCATCGGGCGACTCCTTTCAGGCAGTGGTAGGAACTCAAGATTATACCCCGCCGATGGCTGACACTCAGCTACGGCGGGATATATGCAGCCTTTCCTTAATTTAGGAAAGAGTCGGGCTTATGTACAGAATCATGCCAATTGAGAGCACCTCGAAACAGAGCATGCTGCGCTCTCTGAGCTACCGGCCGAACTACTAGTTCGTCAATGTTGACATGAGGCGGAAGGTTGGAAACCATCAATACAACCTGAGCAACATCTTCCGCTGTCAAGGGCCGGTCAACGTCCTTATATACAGCACTGGCCCTATCCGCGTCACCCTGGAGTCGATTCAACGAAAACTCTGGAGTATGCACCATTCCTGGTAATAGTTCAGTAATACGCACAGGCTCGCCCTTCATCTCAAGGCGGAGAGACTGAGTGAGGGCCCTCTGAGCGCTCTTTGCAGCGCAATAGCCAGCACCTCCTTCGTAACCTCCTAGCGCAGCAGTAGAGGTGATATTGATAACACACCCCTGAGACTCTATAAGGCGGGGCAGGAATATTTGAGTTAACCGAAGAGTTCCTAGTACATTGACATTGTACATTTTCACCCAGTCATCAACATCAGCCTCCTCTACAACATCAACACCAAACGCACCTCCAGCACAGTTTACCAGAAGATCACAGGTTCTAACACATTTAAAATCTTCAACAGATGCCTTGGTTACATCCAGATCAATAGCATGGCCATTGATTTCAGAAGCGATTTCATCAAGACGATCACGTCGCCGAGCTACAAGGAAGACTTCCCAACCGAATTCAGCCAATAACCGAGCACAGGCCTCGCCTATACCGCTACTAGCACCTGAAATGACCGCTGTTTTCATGAATATTTCCTCCGTTGCATTGGTCAAGACAGTTTTCCTATAAGCTTACACATGTCTTTTTCCAGTTCAAGCCTTTGTGTGTTTCTGAGCCGAAGGCGGGTCTTGGCTCCCTCATAAATCCCACTTGCTGACAGGGAATTCTCGGGACGAGACCAATACAAACTTAGTACCTCACAATCTATTGTGCACTTCGAGTGAGAAATTAGCCATGCTCCGCGCTCACCATAAATTGGACGACCATCATAGCTATTTTTCCTAGCCATATCGCGATACCTAGTAGATTCAAAAACCTGTAACTCCCAAGCTATACCTAGTAGATCTATTCCTCTAATATCTCGCCAGATGAATGGAATTTCAGCCCCGCCTACACGTGCACCTATCTCCAAGAAAACCAGTTCTTCGCCGGTATCGAACAACTCAAGATGAAAAACAATCTCTTTTTTTGGAGAAAATACACCTAGCAACTCAGACGCACTATTTACAATTTCATCTTCATCACTACCTGCAGGAAGCTCAATACTCCCAAGCGGGCTGTACGGGCCATACTCAGCACAATTGTTGACATAGGTTGAAGCAGTAGCAACCACTATTCTCTGTCCATCCCACCACCCGTCGACATGTATAATAGGAGAAGAGCAATAGACTTGCGCAATCATAGGTTCTGAATATATCATCTCCTTACCCTGGATATCTTCTGGGCAACGAAGTATTCTGACACCTCTACTAGCTGTGCCATATCGGGGTTTGATGACGAGAGGGTACCCAAACTCGTTGGCTATCAACTCAATGGACTCAACCGAGTCCACTCCGACAGTTGGTAGAACACTAATAGAGTTTTGCCGAGAAGCGATATCAGCCATCATCAGCTTGTCTCGGAACTGCTCGGCCCATGTCCTATGATCCCCTCGTAGCCCATATTGCTCTCGAACCGATGCTGCCGATAGCAAATCTCCCTCATTAAGAGCAACGACCAACGTGGGAATACCATGTTGACCAATGATCCTCTCAATCTCCTTATGAACAGCAACCGGATCATCCATAGAATCAATGGTAGAAAAAGATGCAAGACGTTCTTGAGGAAGAGACGGCACTGATTCGGGCGTACAAAGCGCCCGAATCATAAGTCCTGAAGGAAGTGGGTAGTTATCATAAATCGCCTGAGCACCAGCCCAGCGATGAAAACAAAGCACATAGCTCATGGTTGTGGCTCGATGATAAAATGCACGCCTTCTACAAGATCGTTTGCAATGGCTACGGCATCCTCGCGAGATGCCCCTGTAGCCAGTACATATCCAGAAACGCAGTCAGCTACAGTGTTTAGTGGTGGGATGTATTCACCTTCATGTTTCTGTATCACAACAGCATTCTTGGCGTCATCCAGTTCGAACAGATAAGGCAGGAATACCAAAGGCGTCTCACCTACTTTTGTACGGCGCACGTCCACATCGGGCGCAAGGTTTAAATTTACTTCTTTCACCGTTCCTGGTGCTGGAACAAAGAATTGAATAGCAGCACCGGCAATAGGCTCAGGTGAAACCTCAGGCAGGTTGTCAATGCCAAGCGGTACAGTAAGGAACATTCTATTTAGGTCCAGACCAAACGCCCTTTTAACTAGTGATGGAGCACCGGAGCCGGCTAATCGAGCATGCGATTCAAGAATCCGCGGACCTTTCTTGGTCAACACAAATTCACTATGAGAAGGTCCCTCTTCTAACTCCAGTACATCCAATAAACGACATGTCATCGACCTTAGCTCGCTCAGCCAGGGTTTTGCTGCGGTGCTAGGAGTACTCACTTCCCATTCAACGTACCTATCATTCATGCGATATTCTGAATAACCAATAGGTATATGCTGTCTGGCAAAGGAAAAAGAGTCAACACTTACAACAGGCCCCTCCAGATACTCTTCGATAATAATATTCTTAACACCAGCTGCTTCAAGCGCTTTAAGAGCTGAAAATACGGACTGTTCATCTTCACACGGATGAATATGAAGGCTTGCAACACCCTCAGCAGGCTTGAGAACAGAGCGCCCATATCGATTGACGAACTCAATGGCATCTTCTTTACAATCAACACGACTATAAGCCACAGGGCTCAGATCATGAGCTGCTAGTAAGTCACGCATGGCCAACTTATCTTTTAGCAAGTGAGCCGTCTTGTAGGATACTCCGGCAAGTCCAAAATGATCCACAGCCTTTCCGGTCGACTCACCAGCGACCTCAGTCGTCGTAATTATGCGATCAAAAGGTCGCTGAAGATGCAGTTCTTCAAGAGCATTAATGACAGCATTACCATCTGTTATATCAGCATGCACAATCTTTTCGCAGTGAGCTACTATCTCTTGTTCGTATGCACCCTCTTCATGAACCAAGACAACATCTATACCAAGCTTTTTGGCTCCATAAATAGGTGCAGGACGCCCACCGATTACAGCAACACGCTTATTCATTACTTTTCACTCCAGTGACTAATTAAAGTCTATTGTCAAATTTCAATGAGCTTCCATATACCCGGCGTAGCCACCTGGCTTCCCCATTCACAAATGGCTGGAATGCTTTTCTCCGATGAAGGACTTGTGTATTCTTGAAGACAAAGAAATCTCCCGGCTGCAATACAACTGATATTCCATTGATGCTCTTAAGAAATTGACTGAGTTCTCTTAGAGCCCTCCCGCTTGCCTGATCATTGGCCTCAACAATGCCCTCATCAAATCGGAGACAACAACCTTTTTCTGAGCGCTCGAGAAGCGGAAATATTCTCTTCTCTCCAGAATGCCCCTCATTTGAAGAAGGGGCACTAAATGTATAAGATGGTTTTTGAAGCTCTGAAACCACCCAGCTAGGCAAATTCCCCAATATGTGGTCTACGCACGCTATATCAGTAGACGCACCCTCCTGGTTTCGTACCGTCGTAAAGGCAAGGAAACTAGGTACACAAGCAGTTATATCATCAGAATCTCCTAAAAATGGCCAATTTGGATTGTCAGTATGCCAGAAAAACTCGACATCAGATCCCCATGAGCTTGTGGTTCCTATTGCCTCAGAAACAGGTACGACGTTCCTCACGATCTTACCATTATTCTCGTAATCGACAGCATGTGGGTGAATGCCTAAAAGGTACAGCATTCCGAAGTGAAGCAAATCAAAATCGAGCACACACAATTCATCTGCAAGATAACCATTTGTCGGCGTGCAAACATCCGTATGTAACGGAAGCCCTCGAAGCAAAAGAGCTTTATGATCACTTTCTACAAAGTTGCAAACTTCATCTAATGTTTCACTATCGAGCACTTCTCTTAGCCACTCCTGGCCGACCATTCCTACCTCATCTGCTTGATGGGGCATCTGATTTAACTTACTACGGAAGTGTTCAAGCATCTCTAGCCCAGGATTCTTTATCTCCACAACCTTTAAGATAGAACCCTCAGATATGTTATCAAACATGGCAATCACACTTTCGTAATCAGATATGAATCAGCCTTGGGATCCGGCCTGTTGGAGAATCGCTTGTTTTTTCTAATTATCACCCCAAAGGGGAGAACAAGAGCAAGCATCAGATATTTCAAACCATACCCTCCTTGGTTTTTAACACTTTTGACCTATGAGCAACATTAATCCAATGGAATGCTCTGACGCCAGTCAACATCCTCTTTAAATTGAGGTTGCTCTGACTTTTCAAGATAAAACCCCCCAATGGCTAAAGCATCCATATTAGTACGCATGAAACAACGGTATGCTTCGAATGCAGTATTTACAATAGGCTCTCCGCGAACATTGAATGACGTGTTCACTAGGACAGGGCATCCTGAATATTTATAAAATCTCTCTAAAAGTGCACGAAAGCGGGGATTTCGTTCAGAATCTACAGTTTGAACACGAGCCGAAAAGTCAACATGAGTAATTGCGGGCAAATCACTACGTGCAACCTTCAGAAGGTCAATTCCCGTAAGGTTATAAATGTCATCTGAAGTCTTCCGCCGTATCTTGTTGGCAACCGGTGAAACCATAAGCATGTACGGACTTTCATCAACAATATCGAAATACTCGTTGGCCTTTTCTGCAAGCACCACAGGGGCGAAAGGACGGAATGACTCCCGGAATTTAATACGCAGGTTCATTGTTGACTGTGTATCTTCACGGCGTGGATCACCCAATATAGACCTAGAACCTAGAGCGCGAGGTCCGAACTCCATTCGTCCCTGAAACCATCCAACGACACCACCGCTGGATATTTTACTTATGATCTTCTCATCTAGGTCGGCTTCTGACAGCCTGTGGTAGATCGCTCCACAGCAGTCCAAATCTGCCTGGATATCCTCCTCAGCATACTCTGGCCCAAGAAGGGCTCCACTCATTCCATCGGTTGAGCCAATTGACAATTCACGAGACATCACAGCACGATGTTTTCTATCCGATAGAATCGCCGCACCTATAGAGCCTCCTGCATCTCCTGCGGCAGGCTGAATCCAGATCCTATCGAAAGTTTTCTCACGAGAGATGATACCGTTAGCCACGCAGTTTAGTGCGACACCTCCCGCCATGCATAGTGACTTCTCCCCAGTCAGTTGGCGAGCAGTCATAGCCAACCTCGACACCACGATTTCAGTAACTCTCTGAATCGAGGCTGCCAAATTGAATTCTCGCTCAGTAAGTGGTGCTTCGGGCATACGACGAGGCCCTCCGAAGAGCTTCTCAAATGCAGTCCCAGTCATCACATCACCTTTTATGAACTCAAACTTTTTCCAGTCGAGCCTGAAGCTTCCATCAGGTTTTACGTCAATCAATTCCCCAAGGATTTTATCAGCATATATAGGCCTCCCATAGGGAGCCAAGCCCATAAGTTTGTACTCACCCGAGTCGACCTTAAACCCGCAGAAATAGGTAAATGCTGAATAAAGAAGTCCAAGAGAGTGTGGGAAAGATATCTCAGCAATCTGATGAATCCCATCGCTTCGTCCATGCCAAATACTTGTAGTTGCCCATTCTCCGACACTATCAATGCATAAGACTGCTGCACTTTCAAATGGACTAGGAAAGAAAGCAGAAGCAGCATGCGAAGCGTGATGGGCATGAACATCTACGATTCTTTGATCACGATCACCCAGGTCCTTCAGATTTTTTACTACTTCACGACCCATGCGACGTTTGGTCGATATCCATTCGCCGAGAATTGGTGCAAATCTTATTGCAGAACTAAACCCCGCAACAGCTGCCGTTGAAACGACCCTTTTAAACTTAAGCCCGGGGTCTTCATAGTAGGCCACACAGTCTATGTCCGAGAGCTGAATTCCAGCGTGATCCAGAACAAAAGAAATCGCATTCTTTGGGAAGGACGAATCATGCCGAATACGGCTGAAACGTTCCTCTTGGGCAGCTGCGACAATTTTCCCATCAACAACCAATGAGGCTGCACTGTCGTGATAAAAGGCAGATATACCAAGGGTGCTGGTCATAACATAGAACTCACTGTTTTCCGAACCTTTCTTATAAATGATTGCTCCTTAGGAGGGTTTAGAGCAACATAACCTGTGCACACACGCTCCCAATACACTGCACGATCATCCTTGGTCAAAACTGACATATAAGCATCGATACTAGCGACAGCCCATGCTGAATGACCGGTAGCGATATTATCTATTGAATTGTGTAAATCGACGAAAACTGTTGGATATCCATAGGCCGATAAAGCCCTATGGGTTCGACGATAACCTCCACCAACTCCGGAAAGCTCCATCGCCAAGTTAAGGCCAAGGATTTCTGGCCAGTAGGACTGTGGGTATCGCCCTATAGAAAGCCAAAAGACCGGCAACTCGAAGTCTTTATCTTTAAAGCAATATGAATTGGCGTAACTCGGGTCTGAAGTGGCGGGTAATTCACCATAAATCACCCGAAGTAGTTCACGATAGATCACTGGATGGTTCTGTTCGTAAATACCATTGCCCAACTCATCAAAGAACGTTTCAAAAAGGGTATATCCAGAGTCAGATGTGCCCATTGATGGATGCGCAAAACCTGCCAACCAAGCTCCATCTATCATCGTAAGCGGAGCGAGTGATAGAACATCAGCAATCACCTCTTCTCGCGACGGTATCTCGTATGGCTCATCTAGGGATCTATTCGAATCCAAGTGCTGGCTGTGAAGCCAATCACGAAGGCAACCCAGTGTCCATTCACGGGGGAGCGGACACTGCCCTTTTTCGACACCACGTGAAGCGCGTAACAGCCATTTTTTGATGTACTTCCGAGCGTATACTTGATCGCCAAGAGAAATTTCGGTATGCATTAGGCGGGAATATGCTTGGCGAGCTCTAATCGAACTGTTATCCCCCGGGGGGGCCTTATCAATATTCGCGGCCTTGGGGAACCCCCCTGCATCCTTCCACAAAAGATAAGCCGCAGGCTGTAGAGGGGCATTCTCGTAAGGTAAACCAGCTATCCAGCGGTGGAGAATTGTAATGTCATCTCGGCTGAATATCCGGAACATCTTCCCACGTGATGAGATCAAACCATTGAGTAAAGGGCTTTGCGCGGGATTTCCAGCCCTAACGAATGAGCTAGCAGCAAGGTGCTCCAAGAAGGACAAAGCATCGTCCTGAGCAAGCAAAGCTTGCATGGACATTTTGTTCAGTTTCGTTCTCTCATGATAAAGACAAGCTTCTGGTTTGCGACGGGAAATCAAATGTCGTGCGGCTTCTCTGGGATCTAACCAGCGAGATAGAATATTGAGTAGGTTCTCGTTCAGTGCTTCAGTTTGATGGCGCGCCCAAGCGTAGCCATCGAACACAGCACCCACCTCCTCCTCGCCGAATTCCTCCAAATATTCCAGTACAGCATCCTCAGCATACTGACGTAACTCCACTTTACCACTTGAAGGGTTCATTCCAAGGTCTAGGAAGTCGCGAACAGAGGATTTTTCCCCCGAAATTAATTCTAAGGGAGGCAAAATCCCACAGTGCCTTAAATACAAGTTTGCTCCAAGAATCTGCCCTGCCAAAGATTCAGGGAAGTGGCTTAAAACAACCAAATTCGCTGCAAAACTAAAGGCACCTTCAGATACCCTGGCATCCTCAGCAGTGTGTAACAAATCAATTCCTGCATCCGCCACAGAGAGATCACGGAGTACTTCGAAGTAATGGTCAAGACGACTCGCGCCCGGCTGTCCAGCACCAATGTCAATGGCATGAATCCTTAGAGCCGACATAGCATAAGGACTCTCATTGTTCCAATTGCCACAAACAGAATGTAGAAGATACTGACTCGAGATAAGAAACGGCGCCATATCTAACGCCGCTTTCGAGCGGAGTGCATAGTCGCTCTCCTCATCATCCTTGATTGAGATTGCCAGATCCGAAAACCTTGCTCGATAGGACGACAGGCGCTCTCGTGACGTACAGGCCAGTCTATTTAGCACTTCCGCATTAGCAAAGTTACAAATTGACAAGCCTGGTTCAAGCGTCAGCGACAAGCAGTTACGAATATCCACTGCACAGAACATCTGCCGGACTTCATCACCAGCCTCAGCGCCCAAAAACCTGGAAAAATTCTGCCGACTAGTATTCATTAGTACATCGGGTATATCGAGGAGCTGTTCTTTCCCTTGGCCTTCTTCTTACGCTTAAAAATCGAGCCAAGTACCTTGAAAATTCTCTTGATCATTTAAGTCGTCCTATGATGACTGGATATAATTATGGATTGCACTCGCCACAACATCATTGCCATGATCTGTAAAGTGTGCTCGATCTACAAACAGCCAGTCGGTAGATAGACGCTTCTGCAGGTCGTCAACAAGATTTCCGAAAGGAATTCTCATTTCTACACAAGCTTTAGACAAGCTATCAGCGTAATGCTCTGCCACATGCTTGCCGGATATGTCTCCATAGAGTTTCTCCCAGGTGCCCAGCTTCGATATAGCATCTAATTCGTCGAAAAGAGTTTTCTCTTCAGCACATGGTTCGCGCACCCAAGTTGCAAGAGGCTGTAGAACAAATGTGAGTTCTGCACCAAGAGCGGAGGAAATCATGCGCCAGATTTTCAACCGGCAAAGCATCTCTTGAACTGCTCGCTCAAGCGTCTCTTGGACAGGAGGCACAGAAGTTACTTCAGCAGGCCACTTTGGCAAGCTGGTCTTAGGTAAGACACCTCCATTCTCTTCAGCGATCTCATCAAACTTCTCGTAGTATTCTCCACAAAAGTAGAAAGGCGGCAAGTTTCCACGTACAAACTCTGGCAATCGAGCCATCACAAGCGTATTGAAACCACCCATGATTACGATGCGTTTGATTTTTGAGATTCTGTGAGAATGCAAAATAAACAGCAATAGCTCCTGAGCCGAGTTAAAGCAATGACCTGCAAGATTCAGCCAGGGCGTGCCATCAGGGTCTCTCTTTGCCAGTCGGCTAACAACAGATGTTGCATCACTAGTCGACCCATATCCAAGGGCTGGCGATCCTCCAACCAGCAAATTGACGGGCATCTGTGATGAGCCCAAGGTATTGAGCGTTCCGACACTAATCCTGCCTCCATCGCAATCATGAGAGAAGCGGAATCCTAGTGAATCCGTATTAATCGCATCTGACTGAAAGCCTGCAGGATTAAAGCTCATAATATAGGGCAGGTATTGCGCACTAGCACGACTCGCAAAACGATCATAATCAAGCATTTGCGGCGTCATTTTGGCACGTGATAGATTAGGATCATTTAGCGCCGGGCGCTTTCTGACTCTAAGCATAAACCATCCTTGGCATGTGTTTATGTGTTAAGACAAAGTGCTTTTTAGCACCACAACAATCACTGGGCTTGTCAACCTCTGCACTATGGAAACCTTAGTAGGTCTTCGCCATGCGAGCACATTCAAGCCACCCGATTCCATATGAAACAGAATTCCTCTGCGAGCAGTATGTTGAGCCTTTTGAATGCTTCAACAACCTATATTGTGAAATTATCAAAACTCTAGCTGCTGCGCACCTGTTCTAGAGTACAGGATCTGTAAGGATGGTGGTCTTGATATATAATAGGTGCGCGATCCACAAAAACCATCTACCCGTCCGACAAATATCTGATCACACTGGTACCTCCCATCAAACGGAGGAGAACGAGATGGAGCTGACATGCTGCAGAGCAGGGCCTGGCCATGCTGCTGGCCTGGGAGCCACACCTCCTTGCGGACTTCCCCCTCTCCCACTGCCCGGCGTCCAATACTAATCCTTGAGCCACTTGCCGATCATGCGGAGGACCACACTGTTCTTCACTCGTTACTGCAGGAACGCGCGCAGGTGCTGGTGGACGATCGTGTCGAAGAAGGCTTGGATGTCCAGGTCAATGACCCAGTCGCAGCCCATCGACGAGAGGCCATCCCACACTGTCTTGACCGTCTGATGTGCCGAGAGTCCCGCCTGGAATCCATACGAACAGTCGAGAAAGTCGTGCTCGTAGAGCGGTTCCAGCAGGACCACTACGGCACGCTGCAGGATCTTGCCCTCGATGGTGGTGAGCCAATCTGTCAACGCCAATGGTCGCTGAAGATCTCGCCTCAATCCATGAATGACTTGTTCGATGTCACGATGGTGCTGGCCCGCTTGTAGCGCCGGTTGACCGATCGGAAGAACAGGCTGGCCTATTGTCGACCCCGGAGCTATAAGCCCGTAAAGGATTGGCGGACTCCTTTGCAGATTTATGCCGAGGTGATACAGAAATCCGTCGTCGGCCCTGACACTTTTCTATAGTGTTGCGCTTGGAGATTGAGACCACCTAGTCTAGGAACAACTGTCCTATAGGACAGGTTTTCTTTACTCATCGGGTAGCTTTAGTGTCATAATTTTCACTCGTCTGTACTAGGGGGCTGCTATGATAACTTTGCCATGTAGTATTAAGGTTCAGGGGGTTGAGGTTCGATTTTTTCGATCCGGTGATGTCAGCAAAAATATCATGCACGACATATATCAAAAGAGAAAACGGGCCTTTATAGACAGAAGGGGGTGGGATATAAGAACTTATGATGGCGGTGATTTTGAGGTTGATCAGTTTGATGATCCAACTACTATCTACATCACAACTTGGCACGATGAAGTGTCGGGTTGCGTTCGTTTAAGACCTTACAACTCTCCCAATCTGACCGCCTGCTGTTTTTCATGGCTGATCAATGGCTCTTCATGTGGCGAGAAAGTGATCAGTTTAGATCATGAGGCGGACTTCTGGGAAGCTTCGAGGTTTTTTGTCTCGCCGAACTTTGATTTTTTGGGGGGGGGGCGTTCTGATATTAGAATGCATGTACTGCTTCTGGCTATGTTAAAGTTTGCTATCCAGGGGAGGGTTTCGAAATATGCGGTTATAGTAGACGACCTTATGATGCGGTTGCTAAGGATGTCCGGGTGGAATCCTATGCTTCTAAACTCTGGAGCCGGTTCTAATGCTGAGAGAATCCATTACTGCCATCTTCCTTGTAATACCAGTTCTTATCTATCTGTTCTACGTAGAGCTCAGGGTTCTTTCTCTTTCCCGAGCAGAGCAGTTAATTCTATAGGAAACCCATTTCCCTCGTCTTGTTAGTGGTGGATAATTTCGCCTGATAGGTTGGGAGTAAAACTCCCAGCCTAAGAAAACGCTGCTGCTGGCGATCGAGAAGGCCAAGGCCAGCATCCGCGCCAAGGTCGAGCACCCGTTTCATGTCATCAAGAACCTCTTCGGCTACCGGAAGGTGCGCTACAAGGGGTTGGCCAAGAACCAGGCGCAGCTATTCAGCCTGTTCGGATTGGCCAACCTGGTGCTGGCGACAAGATGCGAGGGACGAGTTGACGGGGCCAGTGCGCCTTGAATCTGTCCTGCCAGCCGGATTATCCGGCTGGCAGGGGAAACCAGCAGCCCGAACGGGCCAGAAATGACCGCTGCGCCGTTGAGTTGACCACGCTGAGCGCACCAACTGCCCAGTGACGAATTGTGCAGTGGTTCCCTAATATGCAACCATGGGAAGTGCAGCACCTGCGATATCCAGGGCTCCTGAGTATTCTCTCAGGAACACTTGGGCCGATGTCCGATACCCGAGCCGCTTCCTGGGGCGGTCAATCAGCTTCTTGACTACCACTTTCACCTCGGCGTCCGTCACCTGTCGGAAATCGGTCCCCTTGGGGAAATACTGCAGTATCAGACCATTGGTGTTCTCGTTGGTCCCCCGCTGACTGGAGCAGTAGGGATCACAGAAGTAGATCGCTGCTGTCACCGCCTTCGTGGCTGACAAACTCCGAGCAGTTGTCCAGGGTGATGGTCTGCTCCGCCCACGACGGGGCTTCAGCAGCTGAATCATGGCCGTCTACGTCAGCTCCGCTGTGATGTTGGGTAGCCGCGCTGCCAGTAGATAGCCGCTGCGATGCTCGACCAGCGTGATCAGCCCCGACTGCTTATGGCCTTTGAGCACCGTGTCGCCCTCCCTATGGCCAATGGTGAGCTGATCATCGACCTCGGCAGGACGGTGCTCGATACCGACCCGGTCGGGGGTCTTGCCGAGCCCCGCACTCTTGGCCTGAGCACGCTGCTTGCTACGCCGTTTGGGCTGCCGTAGGCACTGCCGCAGGTCGCCACCGAGCACTTTGTCATCCCAGATCAGGAGTAGATCCACTGGTGACTCATCCCCATGCCCGCTAAAGGCGCCATGAAGCAGTTGATTTGCTCCGGGCTCCACTCTTCGCGCAAACGATCGACAACGGTGGTGATCATGCAGGGCAGGCGCTTCGTCCTCTTCCAGGCGGTGCGCCGTCGGTCATCACTGAGGGCCTGAGCCTGCTCGGGGTCATACCCATCGGGAGCGGCGTTACGGCGCAGCTCCCGGCTGACAGTACTGTTGTGGATGTCAAGCTCTGCGGCAATCTGTCGCTGGCTCATGCCGACACCCCGTTGGGCGTGAATCTGGTATCGTTGGGCCTGGGTCAGCTGTCGGTATCCCATGCTCTGCTTCACTTTGGTCGGTGAGTCGAGAAGGGTACCTGTGCTGGCCCTCCTGCCTCTACCGTGTGGTCCAAAGTGCTGCAGTTATTCTATGAATCCAGGATGTGAAAAAACATGGAGGTGATCATGCCGATCCCATATGAAACTTCAGGCAATAGCTGTAATAAAGAAGTTCTTTCGGAGTTGGTGCATGGCATGCAAAACAATCTAAGTGAAAATGATTATGTTTCTGTAATAAGGTCGGGGTTGGAAAGGGTTGGGATTTCATCCTTCAGCTATGTCCATTTAGGCTGTTCTCCTCGAGAAGCAAAGGAAGCAACCATCATTGGAAATTACCCAAGCGAGTGGGTTCATAATTATAAGGAAATATCCCTCCACAAGATTGATCCTGTAATAGCCATGTCAGCTTGTTCGCCGAAGCCATTTTTTTGGGATGAGATGTTTAGTGTAGATGATAGTGGAATTTTCAACATGTCATCTTCCTATGGCATTGAAAGAGGGTTCTCCATACCAATGCATGAACCGGGATATGCATTTGGTTCCATGCATTTTTCTACAAAAAAAGAGGATCAAGAGTTTGTTGGTGCTATAGGTAGGAACTACAGCTTCATTCTCTCCTTAAGTTTTGTCGCCCATCATTATCGCCCTATTTTGGAAGGTTTTGAGTCCAATAATAGTCTAACGAAGAGAGAAGCAGAGTGCTTACAGTGGGTGGCCGCGGGGAAAACATATAGCGAGATTGCAATGATATTAGGAATTTCAGAGAGGACCGTGAAATTTCATGCAAAGTCACTCATGGTCAAGCTCGACTCTGTAAACATAAAGCAAGCCATGAGCCAAGCTATACGCATGGGTTGGATATGAATGTGTCCGTAGGCTGTTGGAACCTGGGTGATCAATCACCCGAGGAGCCCGACGCATAGCCTCACGGTTGAGACGGTCCATGGCGGACCCTTTACGGATCGCTTCACTCAGGCGGTGGAACGGAAGCCAGTGGCCACCATCCCTTCTATCAAGAGTACCAGCAGCACGGCAACCAGCATCGTCTGATCAAACTTGGGCGGCCACAGACCAGCGGCATGGTCGAGCGCTTCAACGGAAGTATTATCGATGTGCTGGCGATCCGGCGGTACCCTCCTAGATACCATCTCTCCTAACCGGCTACAAACTGCCCATTAGGTGGTTTGTGGCCGATATTCGGTTTGAGCCTTTAGGACTCCGTAGGCGATGTGGATCCGCTTCCGCATCGCCGCCCCCAGGGCCGCCATCTTGCTCTTGCCGTTTCCTGTCAGCCGCTGGTAGAGCGCCGAGATATCCGGATTTCGACTCAGCCCTACTACGGCGGCCATGTATAGGCTCTGACGCAGCTTCGGATTGCCGGCCTTCGACAAGCGGGGACGCCCCCGTACGGAGCTACCCGATTCCCAACTGACGGGCACTAGCCCCGCAAATGCGGCAACCTGCCGGGCGCTCTCGAAAGCGCGGCTACATAGCATCGCCAACAGTCGGAGTGATACCGCAAGGCCAATGCCGGGGATCGTCTGCAGCAAGGCGCGATCCTGCTTCAAGCCAGGGTGCTGGTCGAGATGATCATCGATCTGCTGTTGGAGACGATCCCGCTCGCGCGTCAATGCTAGCAGGATGTCATCGATTGAGCGCAGGATATCGGTTGCCATGGAGAACTCGGCTTTCTCACGCCAGTTTCGCTCACGGCGGATGTCTTTGTCCAGGGCATCGAGTCGCGCCACCAGGGCCTTGAGCTTGCGCACTTCCTCGGGCTCTGGCTGCCAATGTCCAGACTGTTGAGTCGCACCATACCGTGCCAGCACCACACTGTCCTTCTTGTCCGTTTTGCCGCGTACTCCCAGACTGCGGGAGAAGTCGCGTACTTGGGCAGGATTGAGGACATAGACCTGGATGCCAGCGGCATGCAACCAATAGGCGAGTGTTTCGTGATAAATGCCAGTCGCTTCCATCAGAATGTGCAGCCGATCACGCGGTTCGCCGGTCTGGTGCTCAAGCCACTCCAGCAAGCGGGGGAAATCTTGCCGGCGGTTAGCAAATACTCGTGTTTTGACCTTGCCGGTGGCCACATCGCGCAGCCAGGCACAATTGAGCTTCTGCTTGCTGACGTCGATACCAATCACTGCCATGCTCTCGTCGCCTTTCCTTGTTCGTGTAGTGGCATAGTGAATCTGGCCACCTGATTTTGAGTGTATGATCACTCCCATAGACTGTCAGGTGAATACCATCACACCTCAGGTTGATTTATCGACAAGTGCCCGTAGCAAGCGCGGCCTAGAGTGTCGAAAAACGGATTCAAAATCCGCCGGGTGCAAGCCCTTGTCGGTTCGAGTCCGACCACCGGTACCAGAAATCAAGCACTTAGCGGTTCCTTCCTTGGCTTGATTCTCTTAGCTATCCCTAATGTGTCAACAAAGTGTCAACCGACTTTCGGCGCGTATTTGATCGCGTCGGCCAGATGGTCGGGGGACAGGTGGGCATATCTCAGGGTCATAGCGCTTTCTCGGGCGGCATCACCACCCACTCCGGTTCCTCGAATTCGCCGATCAGGTGGATCTCGCAGCAGGGGGCCGCGGCGCGAATGATCTCCTTGACCAGCGGGTCCTGTCGCGCCTCCATGGCGTCGCGGCTGGCCTTGCTGTCCCAGTGGGCGATGGCGATCAGGGTGCGCGGGTCATCGATCTTGCGATGCAGCTCGGTGCCCCGCGCCCCCGGCGCCCGCTGGATGCGCTGGCTGGCGCGCACCCAGGCCGCGGCATAGTCCTCGGCCCGATAGCCGTCGCGGATACGTACCTCGAAGATATATTTCACTGCCCTTCCCCTCGTGGCTTCGGCGGCGTTGCCGAACAGTGTAGGCGCCTTTTCCTGCGGCCTTCGTGGGGGCTGTCCAAGCCCGCCGTTAAGGCTTATGATGCGCTGAATTCACAGTCCTTCGCCCGCTTGCGGGCGGAGGACTGTTTTCGTTGGACGGTCGGTTTTTCGTCCATAGAGCGTTGACCGGCCTGTAGGAGGCACCATGTCGTCACGTCCCGCTATTATCATCAACCGTCTCGATGCCGAGCGCCTGCAGCGGCTGATCGATGCCGCCAGCGACAGGGACCGGCCGGTGGCGGAGTCCCTGGAGGAGGAACTGACCCGGGGCGAGGTCATCGACCCGGAGGATATCCCCGAGGATGTGGTCAGCATGAACAGCCAGGTGCAGTTCACCGACCTGACCCGCGACCGCCAGATGATCCGCACCCTGGTCTATCCCCATGCCCTGGCCGCCACCGAGGATGGGCTCTCGGTGATGGCGCCCATCGGCGCGGCCCTGCTGGGCCTGCGCATCGGCGATATCATCGACTGGCCGCTGCCGGACGGCAGCGGGATCAAGCTGCGCATCGATGCCATCTTCTGGCAGCCGGAACGCGAGGGGCAGTTTCATCGCTGAGCCCTCGCCCAAGGGCCAAGGGCATGGCGACCCTGGCCTTGGTAAGCTGGAGGTGCCGCTTTCGCGTCACTAACCCAAGGAGGAGAGGCAGGATGCCATTATCACTGTGGTTGTCACTGGCGGCGGTCTGCGCCATGGGGGCCGTCTCGCCGGGGCCCAGCCTGGCGCTGGTGCTGCGCCATACCCTGGGCGGCGGTCGTACCCCCGGGGTCACCGCGGCCCTCAGCCATGCCCTGGGGGTGGGGCTCTATGCGCTGCTGACCGTCTGGGGTCTGGGCGCCCTGGTGGCCCGCCAGCCGGCGCTGTTCCAGGCCATCACCTGGCTGGGGGCGGCCTACCTGGCCTGGCTGGGTATCAAGGCGCTGCGCGCCGGCCGCGGCGGCGCCCTGGCCGCCGAGGGCGTGGCGACGACACCGCGCCAGGCGGCCCGGGAGGGGCTGTTGGTGGCCCTGGGCAACCCCAAGCTGATCCTCTTCTTCGTGGCCCTGCTGAGCCAGTTCGTCAGCCCCGAGATGTCGGTGGCGGCCAAGGCGCTGATCGTCGCCACCGCCATGATCATCGACGGCGGCTGGTATGCCCTGGTGGCGGTGGGGCTCACCCACGGCCGGGTGTTGCCCTGGCTGCAGGCCCGGGCCCACTGGATCCATCGCATCACCGGGGTATTGCTGCTGGGCCTGGCGATCCGCGTGGTCTGGGGGCCACTGTGACGTCACCCTGCGTTGACGGCCCGCCTGGCGCCCCGGCCCGCCCCTGTTAGGCTTAGCCTGATATAGCCAGCCTATCCCGGGAGAGAAGGGCATGACGTCGACGCATTCCAACGAGGCGGCGGTGCTGGACAGCGACCAGGACGTGGCCGCCTCGCTCTCCCTGCAGTTGCATACCCTGGGCATTCGCGCCCGCTACTATCGGAGTCGCCAGCGCCTGCTGGAGGAGCTGGACCGGCGCCGTCCGCAACTGGTGGTGCTGGCCCTGGAGCCGGGGCGTATCGATGGCATCGCCGTGCTGCGCGACCTGGCCCGGCTCGGCTATGTCGGCGCCGTGCTGCTGCTCAGCGGTGTCGAGCGCAAGGTGGTGCGTATCGCCGAGCGGGTCGGTCGCACCCTGGGGCTGCTGATGCTCGACTCCCTGCCCAAGTCCTTTCGCCTGGCGGAGCTGCGCCAGCGCCTCGATGGCCTGCATCCCTTGCCCCGGGAGACCTGCCGGGCGGAGGCAGGGGTCGCCCCGCGTATCGGTGAAGAGATCGAGCGAGCCCTGACCCAGGGCGAGTTCCTCGTCTACTACCAGCCCCAACTGGAGCTGGCCGGGCAGCGCATCAGCGGCGTCGAGGCCCTGGTGCGCTGGCGGCATCCCCGGCGGGGCATCCTGGTGCCGGGGCAGTTCCTTGGTAGCATGACGCTTGAGCAGTACCGCCGCCTGACCCGTTGCATGCTGACGGGGGTGATGGCGGACGTGGCGCGCTGGCCGACCCTGCAGGGGCTCGACAGCATCTCGGTGAACGTGACCCCCGAGGAACTGATGAGCGAGGAACTGCTACTGCTGATGGAGGAGCTGCGCGCCGGCCTGGCCAAGGCGCCGCCCCTGGTGCTGGAAGTGACCGAGACCGCGGCCATGGACGACGAGCTACTGGGTGGCGAGGTGGCGGCACGGCTGCACCTGCACGGCCTGGAGCTGGCCATCGATGACTTCGGGGTGGGCTTCTCCTCCCTGGCCCGGCTACAGATGCTGCCGGTCAGCGAGCTGAAGCTGGACCGTAGCTTCGTCAGCCACCTGCAGGAGGAACCCCTGGACGCCGCCATCGTCGAGGCGGTGGCCCTGCTGGGGCGGCGCCTGGGGATCCGGGTGGTGGCGGAGGGGGTGGAATCCCTCGCCACCCTGGAGGCCCTGGCCCGCTATGGTTGCACCCACGCCCAGGGCTATGCCCTGGCCCCGCCCATGCCGGCGGAGGCCCTGGCGGGGCTGCTGACCCGCCGCGCGGGATGAGGGAATCACGACTCAGTGGTGGTGGGCATCCGCCGCCTCGCTGCCCACCGACGCTTCCTCCACCCAGACTTCCACCTCGACGCTATCGCGCTCGGCGAACTCCAGGGTCAGCGGGAAGCGCTGGCCCACCGTCAGGGGGGCTTCCAGGTTGATCAGCATCAGGTGTGTGCCACCGCCGGGACGCATGGTCAGGGTCTCGCCGGGGGCGATCTCGAAGGCCTCCTGCCGGCGCATCACCATGCGGTCGTCCTCCATGGTCATGTCGTGCAGCTCCACCACCTCGCTGACCGGGCTGCTGGCGCCGATCAGGCGCGCCGGTCGCTCGCCCTCGACGCCGATATCCAGGTAGGTGGCACCATTGGGCGCCCCCGGCGGCGTGGGGGTGGCGAAGGGGTGGGCGATACGCAGGTCCCCATGATGGGCCTCGTGGGCCAGGGCGGAAGGGGGCAGGGCGGCCAGGGCTGCGGCGGCCAGGCCGGCAACGAGGCCGAGGCGAAGGGAAAGTGCGCGCATGATGCATCCTTGTCGGTATGAGAGACGACTAAGCTTAGCCGCGGCACCAGGGTAACCAAGGCGGCGCTTTGTCGCACTCAAGGGCCGGGCAGCCGCTCGAGGATCGGCGTCAGGGCCAGGTCGGCGGGCAGGCAGCCATAGGCGGGGCTGGCCTCGCCCAGGCGGCTGCGACAGAAGCCCTCGGCCACCGCCGCCGGGGCCCGGTCGAGCAGCAGCGCCGCCTGGGTGGCCTGGGCCAGGCGCTGGGTCAGCCAGCGGGCCCGGGGCTCCAGCGCCTCGGCGGGGCCGGCCAGCAGGCGGTGAATCTCTTCGAGGGCGCGATCATAGTCGCCCTGGCGACCCCTGGCCCGGGCCAGCAGGGCGAACAGCGCCTCCAGGCTCTGGGGGTGGCGCCGTACCACCCGCAGCAGGTCCAGGCAGATCACGTTGCCGGAGCCCTCCCAGATGGAGTTCACCGGGGCCTCCCGATAGAGCCTGGCCAGGGGCGACTCTTCCACATAGCCAATGCCGCCCAGGCACTCCATGGCCTCGGCCATGAAGCCGGGGCCGCGGCGGTTATGCCAGTACTTGGCCAGGGTCGGCAGCAGCCGCGCCAGGGCCGCCTCCTCGGCGTCGTCGGCGGCGGCATCGAAGGCCCGGGCGGCGCGCAGGCTAAGCGCCACCCCGGCCTCCACCTCCAGGGCCAGGTCGGCAATCACCGCGCGCATCAGCGGCTGCTCCGCCAGGCGCTTGCCGAAGGCGTGGCGGCCGCAGGCATGCCGCCAGGCACACACCAGCGCCTGGCGCATCATGCCCACCGGGGCGACGGCGGCGTCGAGGCGGGTCTGCTGGACCATCTCGAGGATGGTGGCGATGCCGCGGCCCGGGTCGCCCACCGGCAGGGCCCAGGCGCCCCGGTACTCGATCTCCGCCGAGGCATTGGCGCGGTTGCCGCACTTATCCTTGAGGCGCTGCAGCTCGATGGCGTTGCGCGCGCCATCCGGGGTGAAGCGGGGCACCAGGAAGCAGCCCAGGCCGGCGTCGTTCTGGGCCAGGGTCAGGAAACCGTCGGACATGGGGGCGCTGCAGAACCACTTGTGGCCGGTGAGGCGGTAGCCGTCGCCGTCGCGCTCGGCCCGGGTGTTGTTGGCGCGCACGTCGCTGCCGCCCTGCTTCTCGGTCATGGCCATGCCCAGGGTGGCGGCGGCCTTGTCGGCCAGGGGCAGGGCGCGGCCGTCGTAATCGTGAGCCAGCAGCTTGGGCTGCCAGGCGGCGAGCACCTCGGGGGCATGGCGCAGGGCGGGCAGGGCGGCATGGGTCATGGTGATCGGGCAGCAGAAGCCCGGCTCCGCCTGGGTCAGCAGATAGAGGGCCGCCACATGGGCTTGGTGGCCGCCGCGCCCCTCCTCCCGCCAGGCCACGGCGTGCCAGCCGCCGCGGCAGGCCAGTTCCATCAGCCGATGATAGGCCGGGTGATAGCGCACCTCGTCCAGGCGCCGCCCGTAACGGTCGAAGAGGCGCAGCTCCGGGGGGTGGCGATTGGCCTCCTCGCCCCAGGCCTGCACCTCGCGGCTGCCCACCGCCTGACCGAGTGGCGCCAGGCGCTCGGCGACCCAGGCCGGGGCCTCGTGGCTCAGGGCCTCGCGCAGCGGCAGGTCGTCGGCGAAGGCGTCCCGGTCGTCGTCCGGGGGCGGCTGGTTCTCGACCCGATGGCTGGCCAGGGTCTCGCGGGGGGCAAAGTCGCGCATCGAGGCGCTCCTGAATCGATGGGCCTGCCCCCAGAATAGTCCCTAGCCCAGAGTCTCAGCCGGTGGCCCGTTTCGACTCCCGCTCTTTCTGGCCCTATGGGCGGTGACTGAGTAGGCTGAGGGGAGATCCACAGGAGAGTCCGATGACCGCCGATATTGCTTCGACCCTGGCCCTGCCCGAGCCGGTGATCGCCGATGAGTCCATCCAGTTGGTAGACGCCCGCAACCGCCCCTGTGGCAGTGCCCCCCGGGCGCTGATGCGGCGCTTTCGCTTCTGGCATCGGGCCACCTATGTGGTGGTGCTCAATGGCCGGGGCGAGCTCTGCGTGCAGCGCCGTACCCTGATCAAGGAGGTCTTCCCCGGCCACCTGGACCTGGCCGCCGGGGGGGTGGTGGGCGCCGGCGAGGCGGAGCATGTCGCCGCCCGCCGCGAGCTCGCCGAGGAACTGGGGATTCGCGGCGTGCCGCTGCGGCCCTGTGGCGGCTTCCGCTACGTGGAGGGCGGCCACCATATCTTCGGCAGCCTCTTCCTGGTGCACTACGACGGCCCCCTGAGGCTCCAGGCGGAGGAGGTGGCGGAGGCCTTCTGGCTGCCCCTGGACGAGGCCCTGGCCCTGGACTCGGTGACCCCGGACACCCGCCGTGCCATCGAGGCGTTGCGGCGCCGTGGCCTGCTGGAGTCGCCGGCATGAACCGCCCCTTGCCGCCGCCGCTGAGCGAGGCGCGCCTGGCCCGGGTGGCCGAGGCCCTGGCTCGGGTGGTGCGCGGCAAGCCCCGGGAGGTGCGCCTGGCGCTGTGTTGTCTGCTGTGCCGGGGCCACCTGCTGATCGAGGACCTGCCGGGGTTGGGCAAGACCACCCTGGCCCAGGCCCTGGCCCGGGTCACCGGCCTGGAGATGCAGCGCATCCAGTTCACCAGCGACCTGCTGCCGGCGGACGTGCTGGGGGTCTCGGTATTCGATCCCCGGGACGCCAGCTTCCGCTTCCATCCCGGCCCCATCTTCCACGGCCTGGTGCTGGCCGACGAGATCAACCGCGCCACCCCCAAGACCCAGAGCGCTTTGCTCGAGGCCATGGAGGAGGGTCAGGTGACCATCGAGGGCGAGACCCGCGCCCTGCCCGATCCCTTCTTCGTCATCGCCACCCAGAATCCCCAGGAGCAGTCGGGGACCTTCCCGCTGCCGGAGTCGCAGCTGGATCGCTTCCTGATGCGCCTTTCCCTGGGCTATCCCGATGCCAGGGCGGAGCGCGAGATCCTCAAGGGCGAGGCGGGGCGGGGGCGTCTCCATGAGCTCGCCGCCCTGCTCGACGCCGAGACCCTGCGCGGCTGGCAGGCGCGGGTCGCCGAGGTGCATGCCTCCGACAGCCTGCTCGACTATGTGCAGGCCCTGGCCAAGGCCAGCCGCGAGCACGCCGAACTGCCCTGGGGGCTCTCCACCCGGGGCGTGCTGGCCCTGCTGCATGCGGCCCGGGGTTGGGCCCTGCTGGAGGGGCGCGATCATGTGCTGCCGGAGGACGTCCAGGCGGTCTGGGTGCCGGTGGTGGGCCACCGCTTCAGCGAGGCGCGCCGGGAGGAGGGCGAGGGCCTGGCCTGGCAACTGCTCACCGCGGTACCGGTGCTGGGCTAGCCATGGCGCTGGGCATGGCGTACCGAGCCTCCTGGCGGCAGCGCTGGCGGCGCCGCCTGGCCACCCCCCAGGGACAGCCGCTGCACCAGCGCCGCCTCTTCCTGCTGCCCACCGCCTTCGGCCTGGGCTGGGCCACCCTGGTGCTGGTGCTGCTGCTATTCGGCATCAACTACCAGAACAACCTCGCCTATGGCCTGGCCTTCTGGCTCTTCGCCATCGCCCTGGTGGCGCTGTGGCGGGGCTGGCGCAACCTGCACGGCATCCGCGTCACCCTGCGCCCGCCCCAGGAGGTCTTCGCCGGCGGCGAGGCGCGCCTGGGGGTGCATCTCCAGGCGCCCCGGGCCCGCCAGGGCATCCAGCTGCGCCTGGGGGGCGACCCGGTGATCTGCGTGATCGAGCACGGCGAGGGCCAGGCCCAGTTGACCCTGCCGGCGGTGCGCCGCGGCTGGCAGTCATTGCCGCTGCTGCGTCTGCACAGCGACTGGCCCCTGGGGCTGGTGCGGGTACTGGCCTGGGTGGCCCCCGGCGACCCGCTGCTGGTCTATCCGGCGCCCCTGGACGAGGCGTCCCGCACCACTCGGGACGAGGGGGAAGGGCAGGAGGAGCGCGACTTCAGCGGACTGCGTCGCTATGTGCCCGGCGATAACCCGTCCCGGCTGGCCTGGAAGCAGTGGAGTCGCACCGGCATGCTGGCCACCAAGCAGTTCAGCCGGCCACCGCGGCGGGTGCTGTGGCTCGACTACGACGAGGCGCCAGGGGATCCCGAGCGCCGCCTCGCCTGGTTGTGCGCCCGGGTGCTGGCCCATCACCGCGCCGGCGACGCCTATGGCCTGCGCCTGCCCGGGGTGACCCTGGCCCCGGACGGCGGCGATGCCCAGCGGCGCCGCGCCCTGCGCGCCCTGGCCCTATGGGGGCAGACCCCGGAGGTGACCCCATGAGCGCGGCTCCTCTCCATAGGGCCCTAGGGGAGAAGCCCTCGGAGGCTCTCCCATGAGTGCCGCCCCGGTGGTGCTGGCGGATGGCCGCTCCCTGTCGGCGGCCATGCTGCGCCAGCTGTTTATCGGCCAGTGCCTGGTGGTGGCCCTGCACCTGGCCTGGATGCCCCCCTGGCTGCTGGGGGTGGCCCTGGCCGCCGCCGGCTGGCGCTACCTGCAACTGCGCGACCGGGTGCCCCGGGCCAGTATCCTGCTGCGGCTGACCGCGGTGATCGGCGTGCTGGCGGCGCTGTGGGTGGAGTTCGGCAGCCTGCATGGCATGGATGGCCTGATCGGCGTGCTGCTGGGCATCTACCTGCTCAAGTTGCTGGAGACCCACAATCGCCGCGATGCCCGGGTGGTGATCTGCATCGGCTTCGTGGCCATGACGGTGGCCTTCCTCCACGACCAGGGGGTGCTGATGACGATCGGGGCCCTGGTGGCGGCGGTCTGGCTGCTGCAGTCCCTGGTGGGGCTGGCCGGGGCCGCCCAGCCCGCGAGCCGCTGGCGCGAGACCCTGTGGCTGGCGGGGCTGTCGCTGCCGCTGATGGTGGTGCTCTTCCTGCTCTTTCCGCGGCTGGGACCGCTGTGGAGCATGCCGCAGACGGAGCGCGCCGCCACCGGCCTCACCGAGGAGATCGCCCCCGGCGATATCGCCGAGCTGTCACGCAGTGCCGCCCGGGCCTTCCGGGCGCGCTTCGAGGGGCGCGAGCCACGCCCCGATGAGCGCTACTGGCGGGTCTATACCCTGTCGCGCTTCGATGGCGAGCGCTGGTCGCGGCTGACCCCGGCGGAGCTGGCCCGGGCCCTGGGCCGGGCGGAGGAGCGCCTGGCGGTGCCGGCCACCCGCTCGCCCTTCGCCGACGGGGCGCCGACGCGCTTCCGCGCCGAGCTGCTGCTGGAGCCCGACAGCCGCCCCTGGCGCCCCTCCCTGGGCGCCCCCCTGGCCAGCGACGTGCGCCAACGCTACCTCACCGATGGCACCCTGGAGGGGCTGGAGCCCCTGGCCGGGCGTAGCCTGCTGCGCCTGGCCAGCAGCGGCGAGGCCCCGGCCCATGCCGACCCCGCGGGGCCGGCCTGGTACACCCGGCTCCCCGAGGGCGCCAATCCGCGCAGCCGGGAGCTGGCCCGGCGGCTGTGGCGGGAGGTCGGCGGCGACCCCCAGGCCTATCTGGCGGCGCTGATGGCACGTTTCGGCGAGGCCCCCTTCCGCTATACCCTGGCCCCGCCGCGGCTCACCGGGCGCGATCGGGTCGATGAGTTTCTCTTCGCGAGCCGGGCCGGTTACTGCACCCACTACGCCTCCGCCACCGCGGTGATGGCCCGGGCGGTGGGCATCCCGGCACGTATCGTGGTGGGCTTCCTGGGGGGCGAGCGCCATCCCGACGGCCATTACACGGTGCGTGACTATGACGCCCACGCCTGGACCGAGGTGTGGCTCGACGGCGCCTGGCGGCGCCTCGATCCTACTGCCGCCATCGCCCCGGAGCGTATCGAGGAGGGGCCCCAGGCGGTGAATGACGCCGACCAGGCCTACCTGGCCAATGCGCCCTTCTCGCCGCTGCGGCTGCGGGACGTGAGCTGGCTCAACCGGGCGCGACTGGAGTGGGAGCGCCTGGAGTATCGCTGGCAGCGCGGCGTGGTGGGGTATCAGCAGCAACGCCGGGAGGCCGTGCTGGCCAGGCTCCAGCAATGGTGGAGCGAGGCCTGGGCCCGCCTGACCACGGGCATTCGCGGCCCATTGCTATTGGTGCTGTTGGTGGGGCTAGGCGGGGGGCTCGTCCTGGCGCTGCGCTGGGGCTGGCCGCGTCTCCGGGCGCGGCGCCATGAAGCCTGGCTGATGCGCCGCCTGCAGGCCTGGCTGGCCCGGCGCGGCCAGGGCGCGCGTCCCGGTGAATCGCCGGCGGCCCATCTGCGCCGGGTGGCCGCCCGGGGCCTGGCCCCGGCGCCCCTGGACGAGGCGGCCCGGGCCTATGAGCGCCTGGCCTATGCGCGATTGAGCGAGGCGGAGCGCCAGCAGCGCCGCGACCAGTTGGCCGGGGCCTGTCGGCGTATTAGGCACCAATGGCCGCGCCGCTAGCTCGAGTGGCGGGGAGAGGGCCACGGCAGGGTGGCATCCCCCGCGGCGTCGTGGCATCTTGGAATTTCCAGAACAGCGGGCCTGCGGCATGTCGCTCTACGATATCGATTGCCATACCCACCTCGGCGAACCCTTCAACCTGCGCGCCCTGCGCGGTCAGGTGCTGTTGATCACCAATGTGGCCAGTCGCTGCGGCTTCACGCCCCAGCTCGAGGAGCTGGAGGCCCTCTATCGGGGCTATCGCGACCAGGGCTTCATGGTGCTGGGTTTTCCCTGTAACCAGTTCGCCCGCCAGTCGCCGGAGTCGGCCCGTGACTTCTGCGCCTTCTGCGGCCGGGAGTACCGGGTCACCTTCCCGCTGATGGAGAAGGTCAAGGTCAATGGCCCCGAGGCCCATCCGCTGTTTCTCGAGCTGCGCCGCCAGGCGCCGGGGGTGCTGGGCAGCACCCTGATCAAGTGGAACTTCACCAAGTTCCTGGTGAGTCGCGATGGCAAGGTACTGGCGCGCTTCGCGCCCCGGGACGGCCAGCGGGTGATTCGCCCCGCCCTGGAGCGGGCCCTGGAGAGCCCCTTCGAGGCCGGCTAGTCGGCCCGCCCGGCGCCTGACGCCGCCTCGTCCTCGGCCAGTTGCACCCGCATCATCAGCTCCTGCCAGCGATGCCGGGTCATCATGGTGGTCAACCCCGAGAAGAGCGCCCAGCACTGGCGTCGCCAGCCGCGCAGGCGGCGATTGTGGGCCACCAGCTGACGCAGCAGCCGCGCCTCGTCGAAGGCCCGCCACTCCCCGGCCACCGACATCTGGTGCCGCGACAGCACCGGGGCCAGTTCCAGGCGGAAGACCCACTCCAGCTGCCTGAGGGTGAGGCCGCTGCGCCGGACCACCGCCACCATGCGGGCATAGTCCCGCTCGCCGGGCTCGCGATCGAGCCAGAGCGGGGCCAGCACCAACCAGAGTTCGCGGCGCTCCTCGACCAGTGTCTCGAAATCCATCCTGACTACCTGCTAAGCGGTGCGCCCGTCGGGCGCCTTGCCGGCATCTTCGTTGATATGGCCGCCGTGCTCAAGGGCGGACAGCCCGGCGGCGAGTCGGTAGAATGGCCGTATTACTCGGCGTGGCCGGCAGGCGGCCGCGAAGGATCGAACAGCAAGAAGTCGAGGTCAGTCGTGATCATCAAACCCAAGGTTCGCGGTTTTATCTGCACCACCACCCATCCCGTCGGCTGCGAGCAGAACGTGCTCGAGCAGATCGAGGCGACCCGTGCCCGGGGCCTCGACCAGGCCGCCGGTCCCAAGAAGGTGCTGGTGATCGGCGCCTCCAGCGGCTATGGCCTGGCGGCCCGCATCACCGCGGCCTTCGGCTATGGCGCCGACACCCTGGGGGTGTTCTTCGAGAAGCCCGGCACCGAGAAGAAGCCCGGCACCGCCGGCTGGTACAACTCCGCCGCCTTCGACAAGTTCGCCAAGGCCGAGGGCCTCTACAGCAAGGCGATCAATGGCGACGCCTTCTCCCACGAGGTGCGGGCCAAGGCCATCGAACTGATCAAGGAAGACCTGGGCCAGGTCGACCTGGTGGTCTACTCCCTGGCCTCGCCGGTGCGCAAGCTGCCCGACAGCGGCGAGCTCAAGCGCTCCAGCCTCAAGCCGATCGGCGAGACCTACCGCGCCACCGCCATCGACACCAACAAGGACGCCATCATCGAGGCCGAGGTGGAGCCCGCCACCCAGGAGGAGATCGAGGACACCATCACCGTGATGGGCGGCGAGGACTGGGAGCTGTGGATCGATGCCCTGGACAAGGCCGGCGTGCTGGCCCCGGGCGCCCGCAGCGTGGCCTTCAGCTATATCGGCACCGAGATCACCTGGCCGATCTACTGGCATGGGGCGCTGGGCAAGGCCAAGGAGGACCTGGATCGCGCCGCCGGCGAGATCGACCGTCGCCTGGCCGCCTCTGGTGGCGGCGCCAACGTGGCGGTGCTCAAGTCGGTGGTCACCCAGGCCAGTGCCGCCATCCCGGTGATGCCGCTGTATATCGCCATGGTCTACCGGGTGATGAAGGCCCAGGGCCTCCACGAGGGCACCATCGAGCAGCTCAACCGGCTGTTCGGCGAGCGTCTCTATTCACCGGAAGGGCAGGGTGGAGAAATGACCACCGACGAGGCGGGACGCCTGCGCCTCGACGACTGGGAGCTGCGCGACGACGTCCAGCAGGCCTGCAAGGAGCTCTGGCCCCGGGTGACCACCGAGAATCTCTTCGAGATTACCGACTATGCTGGGTATAAGCATGAATTCCTGAAGCTCTTCGGCTTCGAGCGCGACGACGTGGACTACGATGCCGACGTCGATCCGGTGGCGGAATTCGATGTGATCAGCGTCTGACCGGCGCCTCGGCGCCGGTCGGCAAGTGCAACTGGCGCGGAGGCTCGCGATGGATACTCGTGAAAGCAAGACCCCGGAAGAGGAACGTCAGCACCTCAAGGAAGTCAGGCAGCCGGAGGATTACAGCAATCCCGAACCCGACGAGGATCAACCCGAGGCCCGGGAGTCGGCCCATGGCGTGCACCGGGTCCTGCTGATCGCCATCGTGGTGGGTATCATCGCGGTGGGCTTCTTCCTCTTCGGTCGCTGATCTCCGCCGCCAGGCCGCCCTCCGGGGCGGCCTTTGTGGTTCTGGGACGGCTTTTTCTCTCGGCCCACCCCGGCGCTTTTCCCTCCCGGGCAATTGGGTAAGATGGTGGGTTCCGCGATCGGAGTCTGCCCATGCACGATGCCCCCTTTTCCAGCGCCAACCTCGGACACCCCCGCCGCGTGGGGGCGGTGATGCTGCCGGGCTTCTCGCTGCTGGCCCAGGCCTGTGCCCTGGAGCCCCTGGTGGTGGCCAACCAGCTCGCCGGGCGACGCCTCTACGAGCTGCATAGCCTGGGCCTGGATGGCCGGGAGGTGGGCAGTGTCGCCGAGGTGGCGCTGCTGCCCGGCGAGCGCATCGACGAGCTGGACGCGGTCCCGGACCTACTGCTGGTCTGCGCCCCCTCGCCCCTGGCGGGTAGCCTGGCGCCGTCCCTGGACGAGTGGCTGCGGCGGCTGGCGCGGGGCGGGGTGGTGCTGGGCGGCATCGCCGGCGGCGCTGAGGTGCTGGCCCGGGCCGGGGTGCTGGACGGCTACCGGGCGACCCTGCCCTGGCAGCGCTTCGACGCCTTCGCCCGGGACTACCCCCGGGTGCGGCTCTCCCATCAGCTGTTCGAGATCGACCGGGATCGCCTCACCTGCGGCGGCGGCACCGCCGCCATGGACATGATGATGACCCTGATCGGCATGCAGCACGGCCAGCCCCTGGCCGAGGCGGTCTCCGAGCACTTCGTGCTGGAGCGCATCCGCATGGCCGACGAGCCCCAGCATGTGCCGCTGCGCTCGCGGCTGGGCCACGCTCCCCAGAGTCTGATCGACGCGGTGACCCTGATGGAGGCCAATATCGAGGAGCCCCTCACCACCCACGAGCTGGCCGAGCACCTGGGCATCTCCCGGCGCCAGCTGGAACGGCTGTTCAAGAAGTACCTGCAGGCGGTGCCCAGCCGCTACTACCTCAACCTGCGCCTGCAGCAGGCCCGCAAGCTGCTGCGGGAGAGCGATCAGGCGGTGGGGGAGATCGCCCTGCAGACCGGCTTCTCCTCCGGGGCGCATTTCTCCACCGCCTACCGCAATCATTTCGGGATGACGCCCCGGGAAGAGCGACTCACCGCCTGAGGGGCCGCCGCACCGGGCGCTAATCCTCTTCGCTGAGGGTGTCGGCCTTGCGGGCCCGCAGGGCGCGAAACAGCGAGCCCATCAGCACCGGCCGGTCGGCCTCGATCACGAAGCCGGCGGCTTCCAGCAGCGGCCGGGCCTGGCGGGTGATATCGGTGGCGATGGCGCGGGTCACCAGGTTGAGGGCGCGCCGCCCGAGGCCGGCGGGGCGCTCGTCGGCCTGGAACTTGTCCATCACCCCCAACTGGCCCGAGTCGCGCAGCACCCGATGGGCCTCGGCCAGGCCGAGCTGCGGCTCCGGCATCACCGCCACGACCAGGTGCATCACCACCACGTCGAAGTGCCGGTCCGGGTAGTCCAGGTCGGCGGCATCCATCACCCGGCAGTGCACCTCCCGGCCCAGCGCCTCGGCGCGGCGGGCGATTCGTCGTACCATGGCCGGTGACAGGTCGGTGGCATGCACCTCGGCGTCCTCCGGCAGCCAGGGCAGGTCGAGGCCGGTGCCGGCCCCCACCAGTAGCACCCGGGCCCGGGGCGGCCACTCCAGCTGCGCCAGGGCCAGTTGGCGCGGCCGCCGGAAGGTGCGCTCGGCCACGGCGTCATAGATCGGCGCATAGAGGCCGTAGCGCAGGCGATTCCAGGTAGTGGCATTGAACATCGCAGTCCTCGTCACCCTAACCGCTTTTGATAATTCGCCGTCCCATCGATGAAAGCTTCCTTGGGCCGGCGTCCCTATACTCCCATGATCGAGCATTCCCACAGGATGGAGAAGACCATGAGCTATACCCCGACTCGCAGCGACTTCGACCAGTACATGGTGCCCAACTACGCCCCCCAGCAGGTGATTCCGGTGCGTGGCGAGGGCAGCCGCCTGTGGGACCAGCAGGACCGCGAGTACATCGACTTCGCCGGCGGGATCGCCGTCAATGCCCTGGGTCACTGCCATCCGGTGCTGGTGGATGCCCTCAGGACCCAGGCCGACAAGCTCTGGCACCTCTCCAACGTCTACACCAACGAGCCGGCCCTGGTCCTGGCCAAGAGCCTGGTGGAACGCACCTTCGCCGACAAGGCCTACTTCTGCTCCTCCGGTGGCGAGGCCAACGAGGCGGCCCTGAAGCTGGCGCGTCGCTGGGCCCATGACACCCATGGCGCCCACAAGGACAAGATCATCTCCTTCCGCCAGTCCTTCCACGGCCGCACCTTCTTCACCGTCAGCGTCGGCGGCCAGCCCAAGTACTCCCAGGGCTTCGGCCCGGTACCCGGCGGCATCCTGCACGCCGAGTTCAACGACCTGGAGAGCGTCCGTGCGCTGGTCGGCGATGACACCTGCGCCATCATGGTCGAGCCGATGCAGGGCGAGGGCGGCATCGTGCCGGCCACCCCGGCCTTCCTCGAGGGCCTGCGCGAGCTGTGCGACGCTAACGACGCCCTGCTGATCTTCGACGAGGTGCAGACCGGCGTCGGCCGTACCGGCAAGCTCTACGCCTATATGCACTATGGCGTCACCCCGGACATCCTGACCACCGCCAAGTCCCTGGGCGGCGGCTTCCCGGTGGGCGCCATGCTGACCACCGACAAGGTGGCGCCGTCCCTGGCCATCGGCACCCACGGCTCCACCTATGGCGGCAATGCCCTGGCCTCCGCCGTGGCCCTGGCCGCCGTGGAGACCATCGACACCCCCGAGGTGCTGGGCGGCGTCGAGGAGCGCCACGCCCTGTTCCGCGAGCTGCTCGAGGCGATCAATCGCAAGCACGGCCTCTTCAAGGAAGTGCGCGGCATGGGCCTGCTGATCGGCGCCCAGATGGCCGACGCCTGGGAAGGCCGCGCCAAGGACATCCTGCCGCTGGCCATCGAGGAGGGCGTGATGGCCCTGATCGCCGGCCCCAATGTACTGCGCATGGCGCCCTCCCTGGTGATCCCCGAGGCGGATATCCGCGAGGGCATGGCTCGCCTGGAGCGCGCCATCGATCGTCTCGTCGCCCAGGGATGAGGTCGCCCATGCCCGAGAGTCAATCCCTGTCCCCTGGAGGACTCGCCATGCTGGTCGTACGCCCCGTGCGGCCGGCGGACCTGCCGGCCCTGGAGCGGCTGGCGGGCTCCGCCACGCCGCGGCTGACCAACCTGCCGGCCCATCGCGACCGGCTGGAGGAGCGCATCACCCGCTCGCAACGCGCCTTCGGCCGCGAGGTCGATTTCCCGGGTGATGAGCACTACACCTTCGTGATCGAGGATCGCGAGCGCGGCGAGGTGGTGGGTACCGCCACCATCCGTGCCCAGGCGGGGGCCAACGAGGCCTACTACACCTACCGCCAGGAGACGTTGATCCACGCCTCCCAGCAGCTCAACGTGCGCCGCGAGGTGCAGACCCTGTCGCTCTCCCACGAGGTCTCCGAGGCGACCCTGCTGTGCGCCCTCTCCCTGGACGAGCGCTACAAGGGCACCAGCGCCGAGAGCCTGCTGCGCCGCGCGCGGCTGATGTTTATCGCCCAGTACCCGGAGCGCTTCGCCGAGATCCTGGCGGTGGCCTTCCCCGGCTTCCTGGACGCCGAGGGCGAGTCGCCGTTCTGGAACAGCGTGGGCAATCACTTCTTCGCCCGCGGCTACCAGGACATCAACCATATCGCCGGGGTGCGCTCGAAGAGCTTTATCGCCGAGGTGATGCCGCAGTTCCCGCTCTACCTGCCGCTGCTCACGCCCCAGGCGCGGGCCGCCATCGGCCGCGAGCACCCGGCCCACGAGACGCCCATGCAGGAGATGCTGGCGGAGGGCTTCGTGCGCTCCCGCCATGTGGATATCTTCGACGCCGGCCCGGTGATCAAGGGCGAGCGGGAGCGCCTGGAGACCTTCCGGCGCGCCGCCTGGCACCCGGTGCGGGTGCGTCCGGCGGCCAGCCTGCCGGACGCCGAGCCGGCGATGATCGCCAACCAGAAGCTGGGCGAGTTCCGCTGCGTGGTGGCCCGCTACGCGCTCTCGCCCACCGGCCAGCTGATGCTGTCGCCGGAGCACGCCGAGGTGCTCGGCGTGGAGGAAGGTCGCGCGGTGCTGGTGGCACCCCTGGCCCTGCCCGCCGTGGATGACGTCTATGACGAGGGAGAGCTGTGATGCGTATTCGTCCCATCGCCCGTGATGACCTGGACGGCCTCCAGGCCCTGGCCCAGCAGACCGGGGTCGGCTTCACCTCGCTGCCCGACAACCGCGACTTCCTGGCCGGCAAGATCGAGGCCGCCGCCAGCGCCTTCGAGGAGCGCACCCCGGTCGACGACCGCCTCTATTTCTTCGTCCTCGAGGACGAGGCGAGCGGCGAGCTGGCCGGCTGCTGCGCGGTGGTCGGCCAGGTGGGTCACGACGCGCCCTTCTACAACTACCGCCTGGGGACCCTGGCCCACTCCTCGGTGCAGCTCGACCTGCACCGCACCATCGACACGCTCTTCCTGAGCTCCGATCACACCGGCGACGCCGAGGTCTGCTCGCTCTACCTGCGCCCCGAATACCGCAAGGACCGCAACGGCACCCTGCTCTCCAAGGCGCGCTGGCTGTTTATGGCGCAGTTCCGCGACCGCTTCCCGGACAAGGTGCTGGCGGAGATGCGCGGGCGCTTCGATGAGAACGGCATCAGCCCCTTCTGGCAGTGCCTGGGCAGCCACTTCTTCCCCATGGACTTCAACGAGGCCGACCGCCTCACCGGCCTGGGGCAGAAGAGCTTTATCGGCGAGCTGATGCCCAAGTTCCCCATCTACACCCCCTTCCTCAGCGAGGAGGCCCGGGAGTGCATCGGCCAGGTCCACGAACAGACCCGCCCGGCCCTGGAGATGCTCAAGAAGGAAGGGCTGCGCTGGGAAGGCTATATCGACATCTTCGACGGCGGCCCCACCGTGGAGGCCTACCTGGACGACGTGCGCGCGGTGCGCACCTCGCGGCTCTGCCAGGTGGAAGTGGCGGCCCGGGCCGAGAGCGGCGAGCGTCCCGGCTGGCTCGCCTCCAGCACCTCCATGCTGGATTTCCGCGCCGGCTGGGTGGGGCGTGGCCCCAACGCCGACGATGTCATCGTATTGACCGAGGAGGAGTCGCGTCGACTGGGTGTCGGCGCGGGCGATTCCCTCCGCCTACTCGAGACTTAGGAGAAACGCATGCAGGCCAAGCAGCAACAGTTGATCGGCGGCACCTGGGTCGACGGCGAAGCGGAGGCGCTTGCCAAGACCGACCCGGTGTCCGGCCAGGCCCTCTGGGAGGGCTGCTGTGCCAGCCCCGCCCAGGTGGAGGCGGCGGTGGCCGCCGCCCGCGCCGCCTTCCCGGCCTGGGCCAGGACCCCCTTCGCCGAGCGCCAGGCGCTGGTGGAGCGCTTCCGCGAGGTGCTGGAGCGCCACCGGGAAGACCTGGCCACGGCCATCGCCGGCGAGACCGGCAAGCCGCTGTGGGAGGCGCGCACCGAGGTGGGTGCGATGATCGGCAAGGTGGCCCTGTCGATTCGCGCCTATGAGGAGCGCACCGGCGAGCGACAGCGTGATCTGGGCGACGCCAAGGCGGTGCTGCGCCACCGGCCCCACGGGGTGATGGCGGTCTTCGGCCCCTACAACTTCCCCGGCCACCTGCCCAACGGGCATATGGTGCCGGCGCTGCTGGCCGGCAACACCGTGGTCTTCAAGCCTAGCGAGCAGACCCCGCTGACCGCCGACCTGGCCCTGCAGTGCTGGCGCGAGGCGGGCCTGCCCGACGGCGTGATCAACCTGGTGCAGGGCGCGGCCCCGGTGGGCCAGGCCCTGGCCTCGGCGCCGGATATCGACGGCCTGCTGTTCACCGGCAGCGCCAAGGTGGGCGGCCTGCTGCAACAGCAGTTCGCCGGCCAGTTGGACAAGATCCTCGCCCTGGAACTGGGCGGCAACAACCCCCTGGTGGTCAAGGACGTGCCGGACCAGGAGGCCGCCGTGCTGACCATCCTGCAGTCGGCCTTCCTCTCCGGCGGCCAGCGCTGCACCTGCGCCCGGCGCCTGATGGTGCCCGAGGGCGAGGTGGGTGACCGCCTGATCGAGGCCCTGGTCTCGGCCATCGACAAGCTGCGGGTGGCCGGCCAGTTCAGCGAGCCCGCCCCCTTCTATGGCGGCCTGGTCAGCGTGGCCGCCGCCGATGGCCTGCTCAAGGCCCAGGACGACCTGGAGGCCCTGGGCGGCAGCGTGCTCTCGCGCATGCGCCGGCTGGAGGAGAACACCAGCCTGCTGAGCCCGGCGCTGATCGATGTCACCGGCCTCCCGGTGCCCGACGAGGAGCACTTCGGCCCCTTGCTCAAGGTGCACCGCTACCGGGACTGGGACGAGGCCCTGCGCCTGGCCAATAACACCCGCTATGGCCTCTCCGCCGGCCTGATCGGCGGCGAGCGCGCCGACTGGGACGACTTCCTGCTGCGCATCCGCGCCGGCATCGTCAACTGGAACCGCCAGACCACCGGCGCCTCCGGCGACGCCCCCTTCGGCGGCGTCGGCGACAGCGGCAACCACCGCCCGAGTGCCTACTATGCCGCCGACTACTGTGCCTATCCGGTGGCCTCGGTGGAGGCCGATGACCTGGCGCTGCCTGATTCTCTTCCGCCGGGGGTGAGTCTATGAGTCGCAGCGTGATCAAGGCTGCCGCCATGCGGGGCCCTCTGGCCCTGCCCACTCATCAGTCGCCGGGGGTGTCGCTGTGAGCGTGCTTGAAGTCAATTTCGATGGCCTGGTGGGGCCGACCCATAACTACTCCGGCCTGGCCCACGGCAACGTGGCCTCCATGTCCCATGGCGGCTTGGTCTCCAATCCCCGGGAAGGGGCCCTCCAGGGCCTGGGCAAGATGAAGTCGCTGATGGAGGCCGGCTACGCCCAGGGCGTGCTGCCGCCCCAGCAGCGTCCCGACCTGGGCGCCCTGCGCGCCCTGGGCTTCACCGGCAGCACCCGCGAGGTGCTGGCCCGGGCCGCCAAGGAGGCGCCCCAGCTGCTGCGGGCGGTGTGTTCCGCCTCCAGCATGTGGACCGCCAATGCCGGCACCGTGACCCCCAGCGTCGATGCCCCGGACGGCCGGGTGCACTTCACCCCGGCCAACCTGCAGTCCAGCTTCCACCGCTACCTGGAGCCGGAGACCACCGGCCGGGTGCTGGCGGCCATCTTCAAGGACGAGGCCTACTTCGCCCACCATCCGGTGCTGCCGGCCACCCCGGCCTTCTCCGACGAGGGCGCGGCCAACCACACCCGCCTGGGCGCCGGCCACGGCGAGCCTGGGGTGCACCTCTTCGTCTACGGTCGCCGGGCCTTCGGCGAGGGCGTCGAGCCCAAGCGCTTCCCGGCCCGCCAGACCCTGGAGGCGAGCCAGGCGGTGGCCCGTCAGCACGGCCTCGGCGAGGCCCAGACGGTGTTCGCCCAGCAGCACCCGGACGCCATCGATGCCGGCGTCTTCCATAACGACGTGATCGCGGTGGGCAACGGCCCGGTGCTGCTCTACCACGAGATGGCCTTCCTCGACGAGCAGGGCACCCTCGACGAGCTGCGCGCCAAGATGGCCACGCCGCTGATCCCGGTGCGGGTGCCCAAGGAGGCGGTGAGCATGGAGGACGCGGTGGCCTCCTACCTCTTCAACTCCCAGCTGCTCTCCAACCCGGACGGCTCCATGACCCTGGTGGTGCCCGGCGAGTGCCAGGAGAACGAGGCGGTATGGCGCACCATCCAGGACCTGCTGATCGCCGGCCCCAACCCGATCAACGAGGTGCTGGTCAAGGACGTCAAGCAGAGCATGCGCAACGGCGGCGGCCCCGCCTGCCTGCGCCTGCGGGTCGCCCTCTCCGCGGCGGAGCGCGCCGCCTTGAGCGGCCGGGTGCTGCTCGATGACGGCCTGCACGGCGACCTGACCGCCTGGGTCGAGCGCCACTACCGGGACCGCCTGGCCCCGGAGGACCTGGCCGACCCTCAACTGGCCGAGGAGACCCTGACCGCCCTGGACGAGCTGACCCGACTGCTCGCCATCGGCAGCGTCTACCCCTTCCAGCAGGCCTGATCGCCCGCCGCTAACACGCCAAGGGCCCCGCCTCGAGACTCGAGGCGGGGCCCTTGGCGTTGGAGAGCGAGGGCTAGGTTTTGTACGAAAAGTCGGCGAGCGCAGGCAGTTTTCGTACAGAGCCTAGAACGCCTGGCGCTCCTGGCGGGTGGGAGGCTCGTCGGATTCCGGGGCGCCCCATTCGGTGTCGCGGCTACCGTCGGGGTAGGTATTGACCGTGCAGCCGGCGAGCAGCAGGGCGCTGAGCAACAGGGCGAGGAGGGCAGAGGGCTGGGGGCGCATAACGAGTCTCCGGGCCGGAAGTGGTGTTGGCTTAAGTATTGCAGGTCCGAGGCCGAAGGGCTTCAACGGCCAGGCGCCTGTCGGGGTTGCGTCCGACAGGCGCCTGGCCATTCCCGAGCGGCGGCGCCTCGCCTACCATGGGGGCGGGAACCCAACGATAAGGATGCTGCGATGATCTCCGACCCCCTGCTCTTGAGCCTCCTGGCGGGTCTGTCCGGGGCCCTGCTGGCGGCCGGCCTGGTCGGGGCGGTCGCGGCCCGCCGCCTGGGCACGGCCCGGGAGGCCCAGGCGCGTCTCGAGGCGCAGCGGGATGCCGCCCGGGAGGCCCTGGCCGCGGCCCGCGAGACCCAGCAGGGCCTCGAGACCCGCCTGGCCCGCGCCCAGCAGGGCGAGCAGGAGCTGCGCCAGGAGCGCGAGCGCCTCACCGAACACCTGGCCCTCAAGGAGCAGCACTTCCAGGAGCAGCTGGCCCTGCTCAGGGAGAGCCGCAGCCAGCTGACCCAGGAGTTCGAGGCCCTGGCCAACGAGGTGCTGGAGCGCAAGGGGCGCGCCTTCGGCGAGCTCTCCCAGCAGCGCATCCAGGGCCTGTTGCAGCCGCTGCACAGCGAGATGAAGGGCTTTCGTGACCAGGTGGCCAGCATCCAGCGCCAGGAGAGCGAGCAGCGTATCCAGCTGCGCACCGAGCTGCAGCAGCTGCAGTCCCTCAACCGCGAGATCACCGACCAGGCCCAGCGCCTGACCCAGGCCCTCCAGGGCCAGAAGAAGGTCCAGGGCAACTGGGGCGAGCTGATGCTGGAGAACGTCCTCGACGGCTCCGGCCTGCGCCTGGGCAAGGACTACCGCCGCGAGGTCAGCATCGCCACCGAGGCGGGGCGGCGACGCCCGGACGCCATCGTCTACCTGCCCCAGGGCCGCCACCTGGTGATCGATGCCAAGACCTCCCTGGTCGCCTATGTGCGCTACGTCAACGCCGACACGGACGCGCAGCGCCGCGAGGCCCTAGGGGAGCACTGCCGGGCCATGGCGGCGCGCATCGACGAGCTGGCCGAGCGCCACTATTACGACCTGCCGGGGCTCAACTCCCCGGAGGTGGTGGTGATGTTCGTGCCGGTGGAGTCCGCCTATGTGGAGGCCCTCAAGGCCGACGAGACCCTCTTCCAGCGGGCGCTGGAGAAGAACGTCCTGGTGGCCACCCCCACCACCCTGCTGACCAGCCTGAATATCGTCCGCCAGCTATGGCGCTTCGAGGACCAGAGCCGGCATAGCGCCGAGCTGGCCGGCCGCGCCGAGCGCTTCCATGCCAAGCTGCGCACCTTCCTGGTCAGCATGGAGGAGGTGGGGCGCAAGCTGGATGGCGCCCGCGGCAGCTACGACCAGGCCCTGGGGCAACTGGTCAACGGCAAGGGCAACCTGGTCAAGCAGGCCGCCGACTTCGCCGAGCTGGGGGTGGCGGTCAAGCGGGAGCTGCCGGAGAGCCTGGTGGAGCGGGCCCGGCTGGAGCTGGAGACGCCCCGCGGCGAGGCGGGGGCGTCTCCCGAAGCAAGCGAGGCCGGCCCGCTGCGCTGGGACTCCTAGGACTCCGTGACCCTCGTCACTCGGCTGCGGCCCGGGCCGCCTCCAGCCAGGCGTCGACGCTGTCGCGGTTGGCCTCGATCCACTCCGCCGCCAGGGGCCGTACCTGGTCGTCGGTGAGCTGCTGCTCGCCCATGGCGTTGTCCACCTCGCTGATCCAGGCCAGCGGCAGGCGTATCCGGCGGAACAGCTCGGCGGCGGCCGGGTTGGCCTCGAGGAAGGCGTTATTGGCGGCCACGCGGATATCGGCGGCCACGAAGCCCATCTCGATAGGGTCGCTCACCGCCCCGCTCACGCCCCCGGCGCGTTCCGCCTCGTCAGCGACGATGCCCGGGGCATTGATCCACATCACCTCCTCGCCGGGCGTCAGGGCCAGCAGCCAGGCGCTGGGGCCCCAGGTGTAGTAGAGGGCCGGCTCGCCGCTTTGGATCCGCGACAGCACCTCGGCGAAGTTGGCGGCGTAGCCCGCGTCCACGTGATTGATATGCTCATGCAGCTCGAAGCGATCGAGCATGGCGTTGATGCCCTCGTGGCAGCCCCAGCCCGGGGGGCAGCCGAAGAGGTCCGCCTTGCCGTCGCCGGTGGCGTCGAAGGCGGCCTTCACCTCGTCGCGGGTGAAGTCATCGATGCCGGTGATACCGTGGGCCTCCACGGAGGCGCTGTCCACCAGGTAGCCCTGGATGCCGCAGGCACCGCAGTGGGCCTCGAAGAGGGTGGCGGCGTCGTGGAAGCCGTCGGGCAACTGCGGGTCATGCAGCGGGAACCAGCCGTTGGGCCAGTAGTGGGCGTCGCCCTCGGTGATGGCCAGGTAGGCCACCGGGTTGGAGAGGGCGATGGGGTCCCGGACCTCGTAGCCCAGCTCTTCCAGCAGCTCGACGAAGACCCAGCTCACCGGCACCGCCGAGGTCCAGGTCGCCACCGCCGGTTGCACGCTGACGCCCGCCCCGGGTTCCTCGGCGGCGGCGTTGTCGGTGGCGGTGAGGGCATAGGCCACGGCGGCGGCCAGCAGGGCCCACTTCAGGGGGCGGGTTCGATGGATGACGTCTTTCATGGCACACCTCCTCTGACGATCAGGGGCGCTCGTCGGGCGCCCGGCCCGGCGCCTTGTCGCCCAGGCCTTGGGTGATACGGTCCAGCACCATGGCCAGCAGCACGATGCCGATGCCGCCGACGAAGGCCTGGCCGATATTGAGCCGCTCCAGGCCGGCGTAGACCTCGAGGCCGAGGCCGCCGGCGCCGATGATGGCGGCGATCACCACCATCGACAGCGACAGCATGATGGTCTGGTTGAGCCCCGCCATCAGGGTCGGCAGGGCCAGCGGAAACTGCACCTTCCAGAGGATCTGGCGGGGGGTGGAACCGAAGGCCTCGGCGGCCTCGATATACTCCTGGCTGACCTGGCGGATGCCCAGGTTGGTGAGGCGGATCATCGGCGGCATGGCGAAGATGATGGTGGCGATCAACCCCGGCACATTGCCGATGCTGAACAGCATCACCGCCGGCACCAGGTACACGAAGGGCGGGGTGGTCTGCATGATGTCCAGCAGCGGACGCATCAGGGTGGCGAAGCGGTCGCTGCGGGAGCAGAGGATGCCCAGGGGCAGGCCGATGGCCACGCAGAACAGCACCGCGGTGGCCACCAGGGAGAGGGTCACGATCAGGGCGTCCCAGACCCCCATGACGCCCACCAGGGCGAAGGCCGCGAAGGCGAAGAGCCCGACCCGCCAGGAGGCCGCCCGCCAGCCGATCAGGAAGATGCCGACCAGGAAGAGGCCGGGGGGAATGCCGCCCAGGGCCCACTGGGTGGTCTGCATCACCGACTGCACCGGTGGGCTCACATAGCCGCGGAAGAAGCCGCGGAAGTTGGCCACCACCCAGTTCACCGCCTCGGTGATCCACTGGCGCATCGGCAGGGCCTCGAAGAGGCCGAAGGGGTCGGTGATCAGCAGGCGCAGGAATTCCATCAGCTCGTTCATGCGGTCGCCTCCTCGACGCGGGGGCCGCGCTTCTCCAGGATGCCATGGATCAGTTGGGGCTCGTCGATCAGCCCCGCCAGGCGCTCCTCCTCGGTGACCAGCAGCGGCAGGCTGCTGTGCAATCGGCCGCGCAGCACCCGGCGCAGCACCTCGTCCCGGGAACAGCTCAGCAGCAGGTCGTCCCGGGGGTGGCCGGGTGGCGGCGTCTCCAGGGTCCTCCCCAGCTCGCCCAGGGGCAGGGGGCGCTCGTCCCGCCAGGCGCCCCGCAGGCGCCCCGCGTCGTCCACTCCCAGGCACAGCGTCGGATGGTCGCGATGCCCCAGCAGCCGCAGCCCGTCCCGCTCCCCCAGGGGGGTGAAGGCCCGGTCGCCCAGGGGCAGGGCGATGGTGCCGGCGGTGATCACCGCGGTGGGATCGGCGTGCTCCACGAAGCGCGCCACGTAGTCGGTGCGGGGATTGACCAGGATCTGTTCCGGGGTGCCCAACTGGACGATGGCGCCGTCCTCCATGATGGCGATGCGATCCCCCAGGCGCATCGCCTCGTCCAGGTCGTGGGTGATAAAGAGGATGGTGCGCCCCAGCCGTGCCTGCAGCTTCTTCAGCTCCTGCTGCATGGTGACCTTGATCAGTGGGTCCAGGGCCGAGAAGGGCTCGTCCATCAACAGCACCCGGGCCTCGGTGGCCAGGGCCCGGGCCAGGCCCACCCGCTGTTGCATGCCGCCGGAGAGGGTCTGGGGGTAGGCGTCGCCCCAGTCGTCCAGGCCCACCATCGCCAGCACCTCCTGGGCGCGGCGCAGCCGCTCATCGGTCGCCACGCCCTGGATCTCCAGGCCATAGGCCACGTTGGAACGCACCGAGCGATGGGGGAAGAGGGCGAAGTGCTGGAAGACCATGCTCAGGTGCCGGCGGCGCAGGCGTCGCAGTCGCTCGGGGGAGGCGCCGGTGATCTCCTCGCTCCCCGTCTCCGGGTCCTCCAGGAAGATGCGCCCGGCGGTGGGCTCGATCAGGCGATTGATGCAGCGGATCAGGGTCGACTTGCCGCTGCCGGAGAGCCCCATGATCACGAACACCTCGCCGGGCTCCAGGGCGAAACTGACGTCATTGACCCCCAGCACATGACCGCTCTCGGCCTGGAGCTCGGCCTTGCCCTGGCCCGCCTTCAGCCGGGCCAGCACCGAGGCCGGATCGGGACCGAACAGCTTGGTCACGCCTTCCACGCGGATCACGGTACCCCTCCCCCTGGTGAGCCGCCGCGCCCCGGGCAGGGCGGTGGGGCGAGGCGACCTCGGATCGGGTTGACGTACCTACAGCATAGAAGTTCTGGAAGTCACCCTGTCGGTGCCTCAGGGGGCGGGGCGAGTCAGGCTCAGGGCGGCATTCGCCGGCACCGCGACCTCGGCCCGGCCATCCTCCGCGACCCTGACCCGGGTGGCGCAGTCATCCAGCAGGTTGCAGTAGTCGCCGGCGGGCAGGCCGGTGACCAGTGTCGCGCGCCAGGCCTCGGCGTCGCGGTTCAGGGCCACGAAGCCCCGCTCGCCGCGGGCGAAGGCGATGCGCGAGGCGCCGTCCTCCTGCCAGTGGGCGAGCGGGGCGTCGCCGACCGTCTGGCGGAAGCCGACCATGGCGGTGATCTCCGGCCAGCGGTGCTCGCAGACCCAGCCCCGCGACTCGAGGTCCGTCTCCGCCAGGCAGCCGAGGCCCTCCTCGCCATGCACCGGCAGGGTCCGCCAGCCTTCCTCGGCCACCGAGGGCGGCCCCTGGTCGCCGTTCTCGAAGGTGTAGCTCGACATCAGCTTGGGCGTGCCGTACGGCCAGGCGAGCATGAAGACGTTGGCCAGCGGGTAGAGGGCGTCGCGGTGCATCAGCACGCCGCCGCCCACATGGCCACGCTGCTTGTCATGATTGTCGACGAACACCAGGGCCGAATCGCTTTCCAGCCACCCCTCTCCCTGCCCCAGGGTCGCGAGGCTGGCCAGGTCGCCGGCCTCGATGGCGGTGGCCAGCCGATGGGGGTAGGCGAATTCGGTCACGGCGGCGTTGGCCAGGTACTCGGTGGCCTCGATTGGCTCGTGGCCCGGGTCGATCACTTCCTGGAAGACGTAGGGGCGGCCGTCGAGTCGCGCCAGGATCGCGCCGATATCGTCCGCCGGCATATGCTTGGCGGCGTCGATGCGCAGGCCGGCCACCCCCAGGTCCAGCAGGCCCTGCAGGTAGTCGGCGAGGCTCGCCTGTATCGCCTCGTCGCCGGTGGCCAGGTCGGCCAGGCCCAGCAGGTGGCAGTGCTGGACCTCGTAGCGGTCCTGGTAGTCGCGGATCTGATCGTCGCCGTGGCGGCCGCAGTGGTTGAAGTCTTCGTCGCGGGTGAAGAGCTCGCCGTAACGGAAGGGCGTATAGGCGGTACCGGCGATACCGGTGCCCTCGCCGATACCGGCCATATGGTTGATCACCGCATCGACGACGATGCCGACGCCCGCCGCCTCGCAGCGCTCGACCATCTCGATAAAGGCGTCGCGGTCGCCGCTGCGCGAGTGGAGGTCATGGCTCACCGGCTGGTAGCGGGCCCACCAGGCGCCCTCGACGCCGTCCAGGGCGATATGCTCGTTGGGCGGCGAGACCTGGACGGCGTCGATACCGGCCGGGCCGAGGTGGGTCTCGCACTCGGCGGCGATATCGTCCCAGCGCCACTCGAAGAGATGGACGATCACCGGGGTCTCGCTGCCGAGTCGGGTGGCGTCACCCAGGGGCGAGGCCTGGGCGGTGGCCGCCAGGCTCAGGGGCAGGGCCAGCAGGGCCAGGGAGGCGGAGGCAGGTTTCATGGCGTCCTCGTCTTGTGATTGTTGGGAACGGGCCTGTCCATGTTAGGGCGCGGGACCGGGGTTGGCCTCCTCCCGGGGCCGGGGAGGAATGCCGGCCCCTACGCCCCCTGGATACGCCGCGCCCGCCTCCCGGGGGGAGGAGGCGGGCTTGCCGCCCAGCGGCGAGGCTAGGTGTCCTGCATTACCGCGACCCATAACGACTCATCCATAACAATCAAGGGGCACGACACCCATGAGCATCTCACGCCGAACCCTGCTCCCGCTGCTGGCCGCCGGCACCCTGGGGCTGAGCGCCCAGGCCCTGGCCTTCGACGACGACCGCCTGACCATCTGGATGGGCGACAACAAGGGTCCCGAGGGCATCCGCGAAGTCGCCGAGCGCTTCACCGCCGACACCGGCATCGCCATCGAGATCGTCCACCCCGATAACCTCACCGACCGCTTCCAGCAGGCCGCCGGCAGCGGCCAGGGCCCCGACATCGTGATCTGGGCCCATGACCGCCTGGGCGAATGGGCCCAGAGCGGCCTGCTCACCCAGATCGCCCCCGCCGAGGACTTCCGCGGCCGCTACTTCGACTTCACCTGGCAGGCCACCCAGTGGAACGGCGAGACCTATGGCTACCCCATCTCGGTGGAGTCGCTGGGCCTGATCTACAACAAGGCGCTGGTGGAGACGCCGCCGGAGAGCTTCGCCGAGCTGATGGCGCTGGACGCCGAGCTCGCCGACGAGGGCAAGAAGGCGATCCTCTTCGACTACGCCGAGCCCTACTATGGCTGGACCCTGCTGGCCGCCAACGGCGGCTACCCCTTCCGCCTCACCGCCGAGGGCTTCGACGTGGAGGACATCGGCGTCAACAACGCCGGGGCGGTCCAGGGCGCCGAGCTGCTGGCCGAGATGATCGAGTCGGGGGCGCTGCCCGAGGGCACCGACTACGGCGTGATGGATACCCGCTTCAATCGCGGCGAGGTGGCCACCATGATCAGCGGCCCCTGGGCCTGGAGCAACCTGGAACGCAGCGGCATCGACTACGGCGTGGCGCTGCTGCCCCGGGTCGGCGAGGAGCGCGCCCGGCCGATGTTCGGGGTGATGACCGCCATGATCAACTCGGCCACCCCTAACGACTTCCTGGCCACCGAGTTCCTCGAGAACTACCTGCTGGCGGAGGAGGGGCTGCGCACCTTCAATTCCGACGGTTCGCTGGGCGCCGTGGCCCATATGGCCTACCAGCGGGAACTGGCGGAGGATCCCAATATTGCCGCCACCCTGGCCAATGCCGAGATCGGCATGCCGATGCCCAATATCCCCGAGATGGGTGCCTTCTGGGCGGCCATGGAGCCGGCGCTGCAGAACATCGGCAGCGGCCGCCAGACCCCGCAGGAGGCACTGGACGCCGCGGCACGCCGCATGCGCCAGTAACCCCGGCCCCGCCAAACCGGAGCCGGTGGCCCGCGTCGCCGGCTCGCTTCACAGGTCATGCCCATGTACACCACCAACGCCTCTCGCGGCCTGCCTCGGCACCGCTCACGCTATCCCACCGAACGCTACACCCGCTGGGCCGGCCGTGCCCTGATGGCGGCCATCGTCATCGCCCTGATGTGGCTGGTGCTGGCCTTCCACCTCAATGGCCAGTGGATGTTCGCCCTGCTGTTCCTGGTGTTGGGCGCCTCGCTGGCGATCGTCTTCGGCAAGCGCCAGTTGATGAGCCACCGCTATATCTTCCCGGCCCTGGCCGGGATGGGCGTGTTCGTGATCTTCCCGCTGCTCTATACCTTCGGCATCAGCTTCAGCAACTACAGCTCGAGCAACCTGCTCAGCGAGGAGCGGGTCCGCGCCCAGTTGCTCTCGCAAACCTACCGGGCCGAGGGCGCCGCCTTCGACTTCGCCCTCTATCGCGACGGCGAGCGGGTGCGGCTCTATCTGCAGGGTGGCGCGCTGGCGCCCCAGGCCCAGGACCAGCGCTTCGTCACCGCGCCCCTCAACCTGGATAACCCCGAGCCGCGCCGGGTGGGCCTGCAGGCGGCGGACCGGTCCCCCGCCGGGGAGCCGCTGCCCATGCGTGAGGTGATCGCGGCGCGCCCCCTGCTCCAGGGCCTGACCCTGGTGGTCCCCGAGGGACCGGAGCTACAGATGGCGGGGCTGCGAAGCTTCGCGCCCCTCCTCGCGCGCTACGAGGCCCGCGACGACGGCAGCCTCTACGACCGCCGCGACGACCGGCTGCTGACCCCGGACCGCGAGACCGGCTTCTTCGTCGCCGACGACGGTGAGCGCATCACTCCGGGGTGGCCCGTCGCCGTGGGCCTGGACAACTACACCAAGATCTTCACCGACCCCGACATCCGCGGCCCTTTCCTGCAGATCTTCGTCTGGACCTTCGCCTTCGCCGGGCTGACGGTGGCCTTCACCCTGGCGGTGGGCTTCGTGCTGGCCACGCTGCTGCAGTGGGACCAGCTGCGCGGCAAGGCGATCTACCGCACCCTGCTGATCCTGCCCTATGCGGTGCCGGCCTTTATCTCGATCCTGATCTTCAAGGGCATGTTCAACCAGAACCATGGCGAGATTAACCTGATCCTCGAGAACCTCTTCGGCATCAGTCCCTCCTGGTTCACCGACCCGGCGCTGGCCCGCAGCATGCTGCTGATCGTCAACACCTGGCTCGGCTACCCCTATATGCTGCTGCTGTGCATGGGCCTGATCCAGTCGATCCCGCGGGATCTCTACGAGGCCTCGGCGGTGGACGGCGGCGGCCCCCTGACCAATATGTGGCGCATCACATTGCCGCTGATCATGAAGCCGCTGACGCCGCTGCTGATCGCCGCCTTCGCCTTCAACTTCAACAACTTCGTGCTGATCGCCCTGCTCACCGGCGGTAGCCCCGACATCCTCGGCGCCAGCACCCCGGCGGGCACCACCGACCTGCTGGTCAGCTACACCTACCGCATCGCCTTCCAGGATGCCGGCCAGAACTTCGGCCTGGCGGCGGCCATCGCCACCCTGATCTTCCTGCTGGTGGTGGGCATGTCGCTGCTCAACCTGCGGCTTTCCAAGGTCAAGGTATAGGAGATATCGCCATGGCTATGGTCCAACCCCGTTCGATCCGCACCCGCAAGCTGGGTGCCCATTTCATCCTGCTGGGCTTCGTCGCCCTGGTGGTCTTCCCGCTGCTGCTGGTGATCTCGATCTCCTTCCGCGAGGGCAACTTCGCCACCGGCAGCCTGATCCCCGAGCGCTTCTCGCTGGAGCACTGGGCGCTGGCCTTCGGCATCCCCTGGGAGCGCCCCGACGGCAGCGTCGTCCAGCCGCCGTTCCCGGTGCTGCTGTGGCTGTGGAACTCGATCAAGGTGGCGGTGGTGTCATCGCTGATGATCCTGGCGCTCTCCACCACCAGCGCCTACGCCTTCGCGCGCATGCGCTTCAAGGGCAAGGCGCCGATTCTCAAGGGCATGCTGATCTTCCAGATGTTTCCGGCGGTGCTCTCGCTGGTGGCGCTCTACGCGCTCTTCGATCGCCTCGGCCAACTGGTGCCCTGGCTGGGCATCAATACCCACGGCGCGCTGATCGTCGCCTCTCTGGGTGCCGTGGCGCTGCATATCTGGACCATCAAGGGCTACTTCGAGTCCATCGACGGCTCCCTGGAGGAGGCGGCGATGGTCGATGGCGCCAGTACCTGGCAGGCCTTCCGGCATATCCTGCTGCCGCTCTCGGTGCCGATCCTGATGGTGGTGTTTATCCTCGCCTTCATCATGTCGATCATGGAATACCCCATGGCCTCGGTGCTGTTGCTCGACGAGGACAAGCTGACCCTGGCGGTGGGCGCCCAGCAATACCTGGCCGACCACAACCAGCGCTGGGGGGACTTCGCCGCCGCCGCGGTGCTCTCCGGCCTGCCCATCACCGCGGCCTTCCTGCTCTGCCAGCGTTGGATCGTCGGCGGGCTCACCGCGGGTGGCGTCAAGGGCTAGGAGAACGCCCGGCCCTTGTTGCAGAGGCGGACCGTCGCGGCTTGCTTAACCCCGCGGGTGGCGTCAAGGGCTAGGGGAGCGGCCCCAGGGCCCCTCAGCCTAGTCCTGGGAGCGCCCCGGCCCCTGTTGCAGCGCGGGATCGCCGACGGCATCAAGGGCTAGGGGAGCGGCCTCGCTCGATAAGATTTCCTCGTTTGCCGGCGCCCTACGCCGGCTTTTTTATGCCTGCGCCAGCGATGGTCGCCCTCAAGCACAAAGCCCCGGCGAGTCGCCGGGGCTTTGTCGTGGAACACTCGGGGGAGTGGGGCGAGCCTAGTGGCTAACGCCGGGTACCCTGGTCTGGCGCGGGCAGGCGCGGCCGCTGGCGTCGAACAGATGGCAGTGCCCGCCGGCCAGGCCCAGGGTCACCGGCTGGTGGGGTTCCAGGTGAGTCAGGCCGTCCAGGCGTTGCACCAGGGACCCCTCGACGTCCTCCACCGCCAGGTGGGCCAGGGTCTCGTAGCCCAGCTGTTCGGCCACCAGCAGGCGGGCCGGCAGGCGGGCCTCGGCCCGGGCCTCGTCGACGAAGGCCTCGGCGCGCACCCCCAGGGTGGCGGTGTCGCCGACGCTCAGGCCGCTGCCGTCCACCGCCACCGCCAGGCTCTCGCCGCCGGGCAGGCGCACCGTGGTATGGCGCGGGCCCGGGTCGAGCACCGTCACCGGCAGGGTGTTGATGCGCGGCGAGCCGATGAATTCCGCGACCTCCAGGGTCCGGGGGAAGTGGTAGAGGGAGAGCGGCGCCCCGACCTGGGCGATGCGCCCGCCGGAGAGCAGCACGATGCGATCGGCCAGGGTCATGGCCTCCACCTGGTCGTGGGTCACATAGATCATGGTGGCGCCCAGGCGCTCGTGGAGCTCGGCGATCTGCACCCGCATATCCACCCGCAGGGCGGCGTCCAGGTTGGAGAGGGGCTCGTCGAAGAGGAACACCGCCGGCTCCTTGACCAGGGTGCGGCCGATCGCCACCCGCTGGCGCTGGCCGCCGGAGAGGTCCTTGGGGCGGCGCTCCAGCAGCTCGGAGAGGTGCAGCATCTCGGCGGCGTGTTCCACCCGGCGGCGGATCTCCGCCTTGTCGGTGCGCGCCAGCTTGAGGCCGAAGGCCATGTTCTCGGCCACCGTCATATGCGGGTAGAGGGCATAGGACTGGAAGACCATGCCGATGTCGCGCTCCTGGGGCGGCACCTCGTTGATGCGCTCCCCGTCCAGGCGCATCTCCCCCTGGGTGATCTCCTCGAGCCCGGCGATCATGCGCAGCAGGGTCGACTTGCCGCAGCCGGAGGGGCCGACGAAGACCACGAACTCGCCATCCTCGATGGTCAGGTCGATATCCCGGGAGATCTCGACCCCGTCGTAGGATTTGCCGATAGCGTTGAGTGTCAGACGTCCCATGAGGTGTCCTCCGCGTCGGATTGCGGGCAGCGTGCGATGGCGATGCCGTGGGGGGGCAGGCGCAGCCGCCCGTTGGTCCAGGTGCCGTTGACCAGCTCGGGGGCGGCGTCCAGCGGCCGGGCCGCCTGGGGCGCCGGCAGCTCGCGGGCCTGGTCACTGAAGTTCAGGGCCACCAGCAGTCGCTGGCCCTGATAGGCGCGCTCCAGGCAGAGCACCTCGTCGCGTACCGGGTGGTAGCGGATGTCGCCCTTGACCAGCGCCGGCTGGGTGCGGCGGAAGGCCAGCAAGGCGCGGGTGGCGTGGAGCAGGGCCGCGGGGTCGGCTTCCTGGCGATCCACCGCCAGGGCCCGGTGGGCCTCGGGAATCGGCAGCCAGGGCGCGCCACCGGAGAAACCGGCCTGCGCGGCCTGGGCCGCCCAGGGCAGGGGGGTGCGGCAACCGTCGCGGCCCTTGTAGGCGGGCCAGAAGGTGATGCCGGCGGGGTCGACGAGCTGCTCGAAGGTCAGGGTCGCCTCTGGCAGGCCCAGTTCCTCGCCCTGGTAGAGGCAGACGCTGCCGCGCTGGGTGAGCAGGAAGGCCAGGTAGAGGCGCAGTTTCGCGGCATCATTCTCGGCGTTCCAGCGGCTCGCCAATCGGGTCACGTCGTGGTTGCCCAGCGCCCAGCAGGGCCAGCCGTCGCCGATGCGCGCCTCCATCTCGGTGAGGGTGTCGCGCAGGAAGGCCGGATCGTGGCGCTCCCCCAGCAGGTCGAAGGAGTAGGCCATATGCAGGCGCTTGCCGCCCTGGGTGTATGCCGCCATCACCCCCAGGGAGTCGTCGTCGCCCACCTCGCCGACGCTGGTGGTGCCCGGGTACTCGTCGAGCAGGGCGCGCAGCTTCTCCAGGAAGGCCAGGTTCTCGGGCTGGGTCTTGTCATGGTGGTGGAGCTGGAAGCCGTAGGGGTTGTCCGGGCGCACCCCCAGGAAGCCCTCGGCGCTGCTCTCCCGGGGCGGGTTGTCGCGGAGTTCGCCATGGGTGCAGAAGTTCACCGCATCGAGGCGGAAGCCGTCGACGCCGCGCTCCAGCCAGAAGCGCACCTCGCCGAGGATCGCCTCCACCACCTCGGGGTTACGGAAGTTGAGGTCCGGCTGGCTGCTCAGGAAGTTGTGCAGGTAGTACTGGCAGCGGCGGGTGTCCCACTGCCAGGCACTGCCGCCGAACACCGACTGCCAGTTGGTGGGCGGCGCGCCGTCGGGGCGGGCGTCGGCCCAGACATACCAGTCGGCGCGGGCGTTGTCGCGGCTGGCGCGGCTCTCGGCGAACCAGGGGTGCTGGTCCGAGGTGTGGGAGAGCACCTGGTCGATGGTCACCCGCAGGCCCCGGGCATGGGCCGCTTCCACCAGGCGGTCGAAGTCCTCGAGGCTGCCGAACATGGGGTCGACGCCGCGGTAGTCGCTGATGTCGTAGCCGAAGTCCTTCATCGGCGAGGTGAAGAAGGGCGACAGCCAGATGGCGTCGACATTCAGGGAGGCGATGTAGTCGAGGCGCTCGATGACCCCCTTGAGGTCGCCGATGCCGTCGCCGTTGGTGTCCTGGAAACTGCGCGGGTAGATCTGGTAGATCACCGCCCCGCGCCACCAGTCACTGCCTTGCCTGCCGAGCTGGGTCGTCATGGGTCGATTCCTTAGCCTGGTTGATCGAGATGGGGTCGAGGCTATGGTGGCCCCGCCCGGGGCGGCGGGGATCCTCCCGGGGGCGGGGCAGGCGGCGTAGGCGGGGGGCGTAGGTCGGGGGCACAGGCGGGGGGCGGATGGGGAGACGTGAACTCCCAGGGCCCGGGGGATGGGGCCTTCGCTTTGTCTGAAAACTCAGTCGCCCTGGATCCGCGCCAGGAGGTCGCCGGCCAGGGCGATGGCCTCCTCGCGGCGGCGGATGTCCTGCTTCTGGTAGAGGCTGCGGATATGGGTCTTGACGGTGGTGGGGGCCACGCCGAGCTGTTCGGCGATCTGCTCGTTGGAGAGGCCGGCATGGATCAGGCCGAGGATCTGCCATTCGCGGCGGGTCAGCGGCGAGGTGCGGATCAGCTCCGGCACGTCGGGGCGCTTGACGATGTCCTCGATCACGGCGTCGTCGAGCATCAGGCGCACCGCCTGGCCGAAGTCGCGCTGGCGGCCGGCCAGGCTCAGCAGCCGCTCGGCGCGTTCCCGGTCGAGGCGTGCCAGCCCGCCCGCGGCCAGCAGCGCCTGGAGCATCGCCGGCAGCGCCCGGCCCAGGCGCAGGAAGCTGCCGGTGAGGCCGGTACGGCCGGCCAGTTCCAGGGCCCGGCGCAGGTGCTCCAGGGCCGCCTCCTGGCGCCCCCGCTGCCAGGCCAGGGCCGCCAGGCACAAGCGGTTGCGGTTGGCGTCGGTGATCAGGCCGAGGCGGGCGGTGTGCTCCTCCAGGGCCTCGAGCAGCGCCTCGGCCTCGTCGAAGCGCTCCAGCAGGGTCAGGGCCCGGGCATGGTTGCGTACATTGCACTGCACGAAGTGATTGCTGGCCGCCGCCGGCTGGGGCGGCGGGGCCTCCTGCAGCCAGCGCGCCACGGCATCGCGGTCGTCGTTGGCCTGCCACCAGCCGAGCAGGGTGGCGTGGGCATTGGCCAGCCAGTCGATATGGTAGTCGCCCTCGGCGAGGACCTTGTGCAGGCGACGGATATGATCGGCGGCCTGGGCCTGGTCGCCCCGGGAGAGGGCCACCTTGGCCAGGCCGATATGGCACTGCAGGCCCCAGCGCTCGCCCTGGCTGTCGAGCACGGCGATGCCCTGGAGCGCCGCCTGCTCCGACTCCTCCAGGCGGTGCCACTCCCACAGCAGTTGGCTGCGGATGCGGTAGAGGAACTCGCTGGTCGGCAGTCGCTCCAGGCCGCCGCGCTCCACCAGCGCCAGGGCCCGCTCCTGGACATCGTAGGCGGCCTGGAGGCGACCCTGGGCCACCAGGGTCTCGGAGTGGTGACAGTGGGCCCATAGCAGCAACTGGTCGTCACCGAGGCGGGCGGCCTCGCGCTCCACCTCCAGGACGCGGCTCAGCGACTCCTCCAGGTGCCCGAGCACGAAGCGCGACTCGGCGAGGATCGCTGCCGCCGAGACCGGGGTGGCGGCCAGGTAGCGGGCCGGAAGGGCCAGGGCCGCTTCGGCCAGGGGCGCGGCCCGCTCGGCATCGCCCTGATTGATGGCCAACTGGGCGCGCAGGGTGGCGAACTCGGCGGCCAGGGCCTGCCACTCCGGGGCCTCCAGTTGGGCCTCGATCCAGTCGATGGCCTGGCGGGTGCGGCCGAACTGGTACTGGGCATGGCTGACCCAGCCGTGAATCAGGGTCAGTCGCGGCGAGGTGACCAGCCGGGTATCGCCCAGGGCGTCCAGGCCCCGGGCCAGCAGGGCGAAGTGGCCATTGGCCAGCAGCGTCGGGCCCTGGGTCTCGATCAGCTCGGCCAGTGGGCCCGGCTCCTCCGCCTCGATGGCCTGGGCCAGGGCCAGGGCGGGGTCGCCGAGGGCCAGCCAGGCCTGGCTGGCGCGGCGGTGCAGTTGGCGCTGGGTCTCGAGGCTCAGCTCGTGGCGGCGATGGTGCAGGTAGCCGGCGAACAGCGGATGGAAGCGACACCACTGCTCATGGGGCGCCAGGCGCTGGATAAACAGGCCGGCGCGGATCAGGTCGTCGAGGCGCTGGGACAGGCGATGCCCCTCCAGCAGGCGTGCCACCAGTGGCGGCGAGAAGCGCTCCAGGACCCCCAACTGTAACAGTAGCCGGCGATCCGCCTCGTCGAGGGCCTCGCCCAGCAGGTCGTCGAACCAGGCCACGAAGTCCGGGTGACTGCCCTGCAATCGGTCCACCAGGGCATCGAAGCCGGCCCGGGTGGTGGTGCGCTCCACCAGCCAGTTGAGGGCCATGGCCCAGCCCTCGGTGCGGCGCAGGGCACGCTCCAGGCTGACCCGGGTGGGCGGGAAGCTGAGCTGCTCGGCGCACAGGGTCTGGGCCTCCTCCAGGTCGAAGGCCAGGGTGGCGGCGTCCACCTCCTCCAGCTCGCCGCGCAGGCGCAGGGCGGCCAGGCCCAGGGGCGGAGCGACGCGGCCGATCAGGCTCAGGGTCAGCCAGGGGGGCTGGTGGCGCAGCCAGAGGCCGAGGCCTTCGAGGATCTCGGGGTGCCGGATATGCTCGCACTCGTCCAGCACCAGGCGGCAGGGCGGGTGACTGGCCGGCAGGGCCGCCAGCCAGGCGGCCACGCTATCGCCGAAGGTGGCCTGGGGCTCGGCCAGCTCGGCCTCGGGCAGCAGGCCGGTCAGGGCGGCGCGGAAGTAGGCGGCGAAGCGCGCCGGGGCATCGTCCTGGGCGTCCAGGCGCAGCCAGGCCGCCTCCTGTTCCAGGGCCGGCAGGCGCTCCGCCAGCAGGGTGCTCTTGCCGTAGCCCGCCGGCGCCTGCACCACCTGCAGGCGCACCCGTTCGTCGAGCACGAAGTGGACATTGAGGCGTTCCCGGGCCACCACCCAGGGCGGCAGCGGCGGCGGCGAGAGCTTGCTGGGGATCAGGGACATGGCGGCACACGGGATCTGAATCGTTATAGTCGGCCCAGTATGCCTGCCGGGAGGGCGCGGGTGGGACGACTACGACCAAGGTGGTAGTCGTCCCACGCGCTTAGAGGCCCAGGCGCGTCTTGACCCGGCCGAAGGCCGCCAGGGCGGCCTCCAGGTCGTCCCGGGAGAGGGCGGCGGAGACCTGGGTGCGGATACGCGCCTTGCCCTGGGGCACCACCGGGTAGGAGAAGGCCACCACATAGATGCCTTCCTCGAGCATCGCCTCGGCGAAGCGCGCCGCCAGGGTGGCGTCGTGGAGCATCACCGGTACGATGGGGTGCTCGCCGGGCAGCAGCTCGAAGCCGAGATCCTCGAGGCCGGCGCGGAAGAGGGCGGTGTTCTCCTTGAGGCGGTCGCGCAGTTCGCTGGACTCGCTGACCAGCGCCAGGGCCTTGAGGGCCCCGGCCACCACCGGCGGCGCCACGGTGTTGGAGAAGAGGTAGGGGCGCGAGCGCTGGCGCAGCAGCTCCACCACCTCCCGGCGGCCGCTGGTGTAGCCGCCGCTGGCGCCGCCCAGGGCCTTGCCCAGGGTGCCGGTGATGATGTCCACTCGCTCCATGCAGCCCCGGTACTCGTGGGTGCCGCGGCCGCCGGCGCCGAGGAAGCCGGTGGCGTGGCAGTCGTCGAAGTGCACCAGGGCGCCGTAGCGCTCGGCCAGATCGCAGATCTCGTCGAGGCGGGCGATATAGCCGTCCATGGAGAAGACGCCGTCGGTGGTGATCAGCTTGAAGCGGGCGCCACGGCGATCGGCCTCCTTCAACTGGGCCTCCAGGTCGGCCATGTCGTTGTTGCGGTAGCGATAGCGGCTCGCCTTGCACAGGCGGATGCCGTCGATGATGCTGGCGTGGTTGAGCTCATCGGAGATCACCGCGTCCTCGGGGCCCAGCAGGGTCTCGAAGAGGCCGCCGTTGGCGTCGAAGCAGGAGGGGTAGAGGATGGTCTCCTCGGTGCCCAGGAAGTCGCTGAGCTTCTGCTCCAGCTGCTTGTGCAGGCTCTGGGTGCCGCAGATAAAACGCACCGAGGCGAGGCCATAGCCCCAGTCGTCGAGGCCGGCCCGGGCGGCGGCGGTAACCGCCGGGTGCTGGGCCAGGCCCAGGTAGTTGTTGGCGCAGAGGTTGAGCACCTCGCGGCCCGAGTCGAGGCCCACATGGGCGCCCTGGGGGGTGGTGATCAGGCGCTCGTGCTTGGTCAGGCCGGCGGCCTCGATGGCCTCGAGTTCCTGGCGCAGATGCTGGCGGAAATCGCCGTACATAGCCCTATCTCCCTGTTATTGGTAAGGCAGCAAAGGTCTGGTGTGGGACGCCGGGGGGAGGGCAGAGCGAAGCGTCTTTTTCAGGGACGAAAAAGTCGAGCGCCCAGGGATGGGTTTACCGCGTCTTCGCGAGTCCTCCCCCCGGAGAGTCCCTCCCAACCAGGCTACTCCCAGTTCAGCACCACCTTGCCCGCGGAGCCGTCGAGCATGGCGTCGAAGCCCTGCTGGAACTCCCGGTAGGGCAGGCGGTGGGTGATCACCGGGGAGATATCCAGCCCCGACTCGATCATCACCGACATCTTGTACCAGGTCTCGTACATCTCCCGGCCATAGATGCCCTTGATGGTCAGCATATTGAAGATCACCGTATTCCAGTCGATGGCCATGGCCTCGCTGGGAATGCCCAGCATGGCCACCCTGCCGCCGTGACAGAGGTTGGCCAGCAAATCGCGGAAGGCCTCGGGGCTGCCGCTCATCTCCAGGCCCACGTCGAAGCCCTCGGCCATGCCCAGGTCGCGCTGCACCTCGGCGAGGGTCTCGTGGCGCACGTCCACGGTGCGGGTGGCGCCGAGCCGCTTGGCCAGGGCCAGGCGCTCCGGGTTGAGGTCGGTGACCACCACATGGCGGGCGCCGGCATGGCGGCATACCGCCGCAGCCATGGCGCCGATGGGGCCGGCCCCGGTGATCAGCACGTCCTCCCCCAGCAGCTCGAACTGCAGGGCGGTATGCACGGCGTTGCCGAAGGGGTCGAAGAGCGCCGCCACGTCCAGGTCGATGCCCGGGCGATGCTCCCAGACATTGGACATGGGCAGGGCCAGGTACTCGGCGAAGGCGCCGGGGCGATTGACGCCGACGCCGCTGGTATGGGCACACAGGTGGCGGCGCCCGGCCAGGCAGTTGCGGCAGCGCCCACACACCACATGACCCTCGCCGGAGACCAGCTGGCCCGGCTTGAAGTCGTTGACGTTGGAGCCCACCTCGACGATCTCGCCGACGAACTCGTGACCCACCACCATGGGGGTGGGGATGGTCTGCTGGGCCCAGGCGTCCCAGTTGTAGATATGCAGATCGGTGCCGCAGATGGCGGTGCGCTTGACGCGGATCAGCACGTCATTGATCCCCACCTGGGGCTCGGGAACCTCTTCCAGCCAGAGGCCGGGTGCGGCCTCGCGCTTGACCAATGCCTTCATGGTGTCTCCTTGGGCAGGTGATTTCCCTGGCATTCCCGATCAGGGGGTTTAAGATACGGGAATAAATTCCAGTATCGCAGACAATATCCATGATGCAAGAAACTTTTCTTGTATGGTGGATTGTATTCTCCATGGAGGAAGACCCGTGACGGCAACGTCGCCTCCCACCCCTACTCCGGGCGAGCGCACCGGCGACCTGGGCAGTCAGGTGCTCTCGGGCCGGGTGATCGAGCTGCGCAAGAAGCGCGGCCTGACCCTGGACCAACTGGCGGCGGCCTCCGGGGTCAGCCGCTCCATGCTCAGCCAGATCGAGCGGGGCCGCGCCAACCCCACCCTGGCGGTGACCCTGCGCATCGCCCAGGCCTTCGGCCTGAGCATCGGCGAGCTGGTCGACCAGCCCTGGACCGCCTCGCGCATCGAGGTGGTGCGCAGCGACGATGCCAACCAGCTGTTCCGCGACGACCGGGAGTGTCGCATTCGTACCCTCTCACCGCTGCATATGGAGAAGTCGGTGGAGTTCTACGAGATTCGCCTCTCGCCGGGGGCCCGCCTGCCCAGCGCGCCCCACTTCGAGGGCACCCGGGAACTGCTCACCGTGACCCAGGGGCGGGCGCGGATCCAGGCCGGCGACAACGTCAGCCTGCTGGGCTCCGGCGACTCGGCCCACTACCACGCCGACCTCGACCACACTATCGAGAATAGCGGAGACCAGGAACTGGTGTGCTTCCTGGTGGTGACCTATCAGTAGGCGTCGGGGGCAGGGAAGAGTCAGGGAAGAGTCAGGGAGGAGGAAGCCATGAGGGTATTACCGCTGCGCAGTGGGGGGCTCGTCCTGCTGATGCTGCTGTTGGCCGGCTGCACGGCCCTGGCCACCGAGGCCGAACGGCAGCGGCACGAGCAAGCGGGGCTGGCTATCCAGGCGGTCTACGATGCCGCCCTGCCGGAGTTGCCCCTCGGCAAGCAGCGCCACTATGCCCAGCGTCTTTATCGTCTGACCGGTGAAGCACGCTATCTCGGCCCCAATCGTGACTATGTCCGGCGCCTGCGGGGTTGGCTGGAGCGGGACCTCGCCGCCCTGGCCGACCCCGACTATGCCGCGCGGCGCAGCCGCGAGCTCGTCGAGGCCTATTCGCAGCGCACCGCCAAGCAGCGGGCGAGGCGCGAGATGTTCGCCGAGTGGGGCGAAATGATCTTCGCCCGCCAGTTACTCTTCCGCCTGACCCAGGCGCACTATTATGGCCTGTTGCCGGCGCTGGAGGATCACGAAAGGGGCCTCGCCTACCTGGCGAGCGTCGACTGGCACGCCTTCTTCACCGATCCCGATGTCCTGGGCATCTACGCGGCCCAGGTGGCCAACCAGGTTCACTACCTCCATCAACTGGGGATCGCCGACCTGCGTCGCGAGGTCACCGAGGCCTTCCGGCAGCGCTATCCCCCAGGCAGTGCGGCGACCCTGGACCGCACCGAGTATCGCAACAGGCTCTACGGCATGACCCACTTCGTGATCGCTGCGAGTCGCTACTACCAGCAGCCGGTGAGTGCCGAAGAGTTCGCCTGGGTACTGGAGGCCTTCGAGGCGGATATCGAGGCGATCCTGGCGCGCGCCACCGAGGACATCCTGGCCGAGGTGGCACTGAGCTTCCTGCTGGCGGGACGGGAGGCGCACCCGGTCGTGTCGCGAGTTCGCGATGCCCTGGTCGCCGCCGTGGATCCCCGGGCCGGCATCATTCCCTCGCCGCAGGGTAGCCTCGACCTGGAGAGCGGCGAGCACCGCAATGTGCTGGCCATCATGGTGTTGCGCTGGCCGGGGCGGCTTCATGCGTCGATGTCGTCCGCGCAATGATCCCCCATCCCCCTGATGCCGCCCCTGCTATGCTGGCGACGAACACCAAGAGGAGAGTGTCGTGACCGGTTGGATCTATTGGCTGGATATGGCCGGGGTGATCGTCTTCGCCCTGACCGGGGTGATCATTGCCTGTCGCTCGCGGATGGATCCCTTCGGCATGCTGGTGCTGGCGGCGGTCACCGGCATCGGCGGCGGCACCCTGCGCGATCTGGTGCTGGGGGTGCGGCCGGTGTTCTGGGTGGAGGACCCCACCTACCTGTGGGTGATCCTCGCCACGGTGGCCCTGTCGATCCTCGGCTTTCGCTATATCCACCGCCTGGCCCGTACCTTCCTGCCGGTCACCGATGCCTTCGGCCTGGCGCTGTTCACGGTGCTCGGCGCCCACAAGGCGCTGACCCTGGAGGCGCCGGGCGTCGTGGCGGTGTTGATGGGCATGATGACCGGGGTGGCCGGAGGCATGATCCGCGATGTGCTGGCGCGTCGGGTACCCATGGTGCTGCGCCAGGAGATCTATGCCACCGCGGCGATCCTCGGCGGCAGCGCCTATGTGCTGCTCAGCGGCCTGGGGGTGGCCCAGTGGCTCGGCGTGAGCCTGGCCATCGCCCTGACCCTGGGGCTGCGCCTGGCGGCTATCTACTGGCGGCTGTCGCTGCCCACCTTCGCCTGGGTGGTCACCGCGCCCACTCCGCCGCCCGCCGACGAGGCCCTGTCCCCCGGCGAGACGCCCCGGCGGCGGCGCGCCAAGGCGAGGGTCAAGCTGATCCGGCCCGAGCACTCCCGGCGCGGTCGCCGCTGACCCCGCCTCTCCAACAGGCCGGGGCCAAGCTGGCTTAACCGGTTTGGCCCCGAGCACTCCCGGCGTGGTCGCCGCTAGGCCAGGGTCTCCCGGTGGGGCGGGGCCAAGCTGGCTTATCCGGTTTGGCCCCGAGCACTCCCGGCGTGGTCGCCGCTAGGCCAGGGTCTCCCGGTGGGGCGGGGCAAGCCGGCTTAACCGGTTTGGCCCCGAGCACTCCCGGCGTGGTTGCCGCTAATCCCCGCCCCCGCTAGACCGGGGGCGGGGAGGCCGCGACTCAGTGGCCGTTATAGACGCTGAAGCTGGCGTCATTCAACCACAGGTGGAGCAGGATGCTGGCCACATAGCCGAGCAGGATGATCGGCGACCAGCGCAGGTGCCCCATAAAGGTATAGGAGCCGCGGGCCTGACCCATCACCGCCACCCCCGCGGCGGAGCCCACCGATAGCAGGCTGCCGCCGACCCCGGCGGTGAGGGTGATCAGCAGCCAGTGGCCGTGGGACATCTCCGGTTCCATGGTCAGCACCGCGAACATCACCGGGATATTGTCGATCACCGCCGACATCAGGCCCAGGGCGATATTCGCCCAGGTGGCATCCCACTGGGTATAGAGCAGCTCGGAGAGCAGGCTCAGGTAGCCCATGAAGCCCAGGCCGCCGACGCACATCACCACCCCATAGAAGAACAACAGGGTATCCCACTCGGCGCGGGCGATGCGGTTGAAGACATCGAAGGGCACCACGCTGCCGAGGCGCTCCAGGGCGCGCTGGTCGCCGCGGCGCACGGCGATATCGCGCTTGCGGGCCAGGGAGCGGTTGAGGGTGCGACGCAGGTAGTAGCCGAAGAACTGCAGGTAGCCCAGGCCGGTCATCATGCCCAGCACCGGCGGCAGGTGCAGCAGGGTATGGCAGGCCACGGCGCTGGCCACGGTGAGCAGGAAGAGGAAGATGATGCGGCGCGCGCCGCGCTTGAGTTCCACATGCTCGTCCTGAGGCGCGGGGCGGTGCTTCTTGACGAAGAAGCTCATGGCCACCGCCGGCACCAGGTAGTTGACCAGCGACGGCAGCAGCAGGTCGAAGAACTCGTAGAACTTGACCATGCCCGCCTGCCACACCATCAGGGTGGTGATATCGCCGAAGGGGCTGAAGGCGCCGCCGGCGTTGGCCGCCACCACGATATTCACGCAGCACAGATTGATGAAGCGGTGGTCGCCCTCCGCCACCTTGGTGACCACGGCGCACATCAGCAGCGCCGTGGTCAGGTTGTCGGCGATGGGCGAGATCACGAAGGCCAGGGAGCCGGTGATCCAGAACAGGCTGCGGTAGCTGAAGCCGCGCTCGAGCATCCAGGCCCGCAGGGCATCGAAGACCCGCCGCTCGTCCATGGCGTTGATATAGGTCATGGCCACCAGCAGGAAGAGCATCAGCTCGGTGAACTCCAGCAGGGTATGGCGGAAGGCATCCTCCGCCGCCTGGGGCTGGCCGGCCTGCACATAGACCCAGCCGACCAGGGCCCAGATGATGCCCGCCGCCACCAGCACCGGCTTGGACTTGCGCATCTTGAGGAACTCCTCGCCCATCACCAGCAGGTAGGCGAGCACGAAGAAGACCAGGGCCATGCCACCGACCATGGTGTTGGTGAGGTCCAGGGGGCCGGCGGCGGCCAGCGCCAGGGGGCTGGCCAGCAAGGCCAGGAGTCCCAGGCTCAGGCCGAGGGCATGACGGGGAGGGAAAGCGAGTCGCATGGGTGAATTTATCCTTGTTAGGCGCAATAAATGGGTGCCTGGGATGCTAGCATGTTGCGCCCTGTCAAGGGCTTGGCTCTTGGTCGCTAATGGCGGCCTTTCCGGCCATGCATGACACGCCGCCTTGTGTTACAAACGAGACTTCGGGCCGCTTCGGCGGCTGGGACGTGGCGAGAGCCGATCGATTAGGCAGAGTTGACATGTTTCTTGATGAGTTTCATTCGGCCAGGGATGGCCGGATCTGCATTTCCGCCGACCAGGCCAGCCACTTCGCCAAGGGAGTGGCCGGGGACTACAACCCCATCCACAATCCGGACGCCCGGCGCTTCTGCGTGCCGGGGGACCTGCTCTTCGCCCTGGTGTTGATGCGCTTCGGCCTCTCCCAGCGCATGATCTTCCACTTCCGCAGCATGGTGGGCGCCGGGGTGCCCCTGGCCCTGCATCTCGACGAGGACGGCCTGATCCGCGTCACCGACGAGTCGGGCAAGCTCTATCTGGAAGTGGAGCGCAGCGGCGAGATCACCCATGACGAGGCGGTGATCGAGGCCTTTACCCGGCGCTATGTGGCCTTCTCCGGCAAGAACTTTCCCCACTACCTGAAGCCGCTGATGGAGGCCCAGGGGGTGATGTTCAATCCCCAGCGCCCCCTGGTGATCTACGACAGCATGGGCTTCGAGCTGGAGCGCCTGGACGTGCGCGAGCCGGCCCTGGCGCTGACCGACTCGGCCCTCGAGGTCAGCGGCAAGCGCGGCGATGTGCGCCTGGAGTTCGCCCTGAGCGGCGCCGGCGTACCCCTGGGCAAGGGCTCCAAGAAGCTGGTGGTCAGCGGCCTGCGTGACTATGACCCCGAGGCGATGGAGGCCATCGTGGCCGAGTTCTATCGCCTCAAAAGCGCCTACGAGGGCGCCGCCTGACCCTGCCAGCAGTACCTCCTGACGTCGCCCAGGGATAGCCCGCCGTCGCCGCCATATACGCAGGCCGGCGGCGGCTGGCACAGGCTTAGGAAAATGCCCGCGATGGGCATGGTGCCCATCGCCCGGAGTCAGGAGCGGCGATGATGAACACCTCCCTCGGGCTGGCCGCCTCGGCGGCCCCGGACAGCAGCGACCTGGCCATCGCCCGGGCCACCCCCCTGCGGCCCATCCTGCCCCTGGCCGAGCAACGCCTGGGGCTCGCCGCCGAGGCCCTGATTCCCTTTGGCCACCAGATCGCCAAGCTGACCCACGCCACCTTGGCGGCCCTCGACGAGCGTCCCGCTGGGCGTCTGGTGCTGGTCAGCGCCATGAGCCCCACCCCCGCCGGCGAAGGCAAGACCACCACCAGCGTGGGCCTCTGCGATGCCCTCAATCGCCGCGGCGTCAGCGCCTCGGTGTGCCTGCGCGAGCCCTCCCTGGGGCCCTGCTTCGGCCTCAAGGGCGGGGCCGCCGGCGGCGGGCGCGCCCAGGTGGGGCCCATGGAGGCGATCAACCTGCATTTTACCGGCGACTTCCACGCCGTCACCGCCGCCCATAACCTGCTCGCCGCCCTGGTCGACAATCACCTCTACTGGGGTAACGCCCTGGCCATCGACCCCGAACGGGTGGTGTGGACACGGGTGCTGGATATGAACGATCGGGCCCTGCGCCGGATCCGCACTGGCCTCAATGGCGATCCCCGGGCGCAGTCCCGGGAGAGTGGCTTCGAGATCACCGCCGCCTCCGAGGTGATGGCGATCCTCTGCCTGGCGGAGGACCTCGACGACCTGGAACGCCGCCTGGGGCGCATCGTGGTGGCCTGGCGAGACGACGACACCCCGATCACCGCCGCCGACCTGGAGGCCCAGGGGGCCATGGCGGTGCTGCTCAGGGACGCCTTCCAGCCCAACCTGGTGCAGACCCTGGAGCACAACCCGGCCTTTATCCACGGCGGCCCCTTCGGCAATATCGCCCACGGCTGCAACTCCCTGGCGGCCACCCGGGCGGCCCTGGCGCTCTCCGAGGTGGTGGTCACCGAGGCGGGCTTCGGCGCCGACCTGGGCGCCGAGAAGTTCATCGATATCAAGGGGCGCCAGGCGGGGCTCTACCCGGATGTCGCCGTGCTGGTGGCCACCCTGCGGGCATTGAAGTACCACGGCGGCGCCTCCCGGGAGGCCCTGGACGAGCCCGATACCGTGGCCCTTGACGCCGGCCTGGCCAACCTCGATCGGCACCTTTCCATCCTGCGCCGCTTCGGCCTGGAGGCGGTGGTGGCGCTGAATGTCTTCGCCGGTGACAGCGCCGCGGAGCTGGCCCGGGTGGAGGCCCATGGTCGGGCCCTGGGGGTAACGGTGGTGCCTTGCCGCCACTGGGCCGAGGGCGGGGCCGGCGCCGAGGCCCTGGCCACCGAGGTGGTCGCCCGGTTGCAGGGCGAGGCGCCGACGGTGGCGCCCCTCTATGGCGAGGACCTGCCCCTGGCGGAGAAGCTCGAATGCATCGCCCGGGAGCTGTATGGCGCCGTGGGCATTGCCCTCGAGCCCGCCGCCCGGGAGCAACTGGCGCGCTTCACCGCGGCGGGCTACGGTCACTTGCCGGTGTGCATCGCCAAGACCCCCTTCAGCTTCAGCGACGATCCCCGGCAACTGGGCGCCCCCGAGGGGCATCGCCTGACCATTCGCGAGGCCCGGCTCAGTGCCGGGGCCGGCTTCGTGGTGGCGCTGTGCGGCGATATCCTTACCCTGCCCGGGTTGCCCCGGGAGCCGGCGGCCCAGGGCATGGGGCTGGATGCGCAGGGCCATATCGAGGGACTCTTCTAGTCCTTGTCGGTGACCACCATCACCGGGCAAGGCGCCTCGGTGATCATGCGACGGCTGACGCTTCCCAGCAGCTGTTCCCGCCACTGCCCCAACCCCCGGCGCCCCATGATCAGCAAGGGCCGGTCCGGCGCTTGATGGATCTCGCGCAGGAGCGCCTGCGCCGGAGACCTGTCGAGCAGGGGGCGTGTGTCCAGGGGAAGGTGGGCAGGAAAGTGCCGGCGGGCCTGGGCGAAGAGCCAGTCGCTCTGGGTATCCGAGGGCCGCGCGGAGCAGTGCAGCAGGGTGACCGGCAGGTCGCCGGTGGCCGCCAGGTCGGCGGCCAGCCGCACGGCCCGGTCGCTGTGGGAAGAGCCATCCAGCGGCAGCAGCAGGCGATCGATCCCCGCGACCGGGGGGCGGTCGTCGCGGACCACCGCCACGGGGCAGCGCGCCTTGTGCAACAGGGTATCGCCGAGGCCGGCGACGAGATGGCCGGGCCTGGCGTGGATCCCCAGCACCAGCAGGGCGTGGTCATAGCGACGCAGGTGATCGAGCAGGTCCCGGGCCTGGTGATGGACTAGGTCCTGTTCGCGCAGGGTGACCTCTTCCAGGGGGCGGGCGAATTCCGCGCCGAGGGCCTCCCTGGCCCGTCGGAAGGCCTCCGCTACCGAGGCCTCCATCACGCGGTGATCATGATCCGGCTCGCCGAGCCGATTGGCCGGAATATCGCTCAGCTCGGCGGGGTAGAGGGGCCGTACCTGGGTCAGCTCCAGGATCGCCTGCCAGTGTCTCGCCAGCTCGCCGGCGAGTCGCACCGCGGCCAGGGCGGCCGGAGTGCCATCCACGGGAACCACGATACGCTGGATCGCCTGACTCATCCTCTTCTCCCCGATGCCGCCTCGCTGGGAATAGCCTAGCTCAAGGGCACCAGGCGCGGAGCGATCATATGCTCCGGGCGCAGGATGTCGTCCAGGGTGGCGTCGTCGAGCAGTTGCTCCTCGCGTACCAGCTCCAGTACCCCGCGACCGGAGGCCAGGGCCTCGCGGGCGATGCGGGTGGCATTCTCGTAGCCGATATAGGGGTTCAGGGCGGTGACCAGGCCGATGGAGTTTTCCACCAGCTCCCGGCAGCGCTGCTCGTTGGCGGTGATGCCGACGATGCAGTGCTCGCGCAGCATGTCCATGGCCCGGGTCAGCAGGCGGATGGAGTCGAAGATCTTGTAGGCGATCAGCGGCTCCATGACGTTGAGCTGCAGCTGGCCACCCTCCGCCGCCATGGTCAGCGCTAGGTCGTTGCCGATCACCTCGAAGGCCACCTGGTTGACCGCCTCGGGGATCACCGGATTGACCTTGCCCGGCATGATCGAGCTGCCCGGCTGGCGCGGCGGCAGGTTGATCTCGTTGAAGCCGGTGCGCGGGCCGCTGGAGAGCAGGCGCAGGTCGTTGCAGATCTTCGACAGCTTCACCGCCAGGCGCTTGAGCATGCCGGAGAAGAGCACGAAGGCGCCCATGTCGGAGGTGGCCTCGATCAGGTCCTGGGCCGGTACCAGGGGGTGGCCGCTGATGGCCGCCAGGCGCTCCACCGCCAGGCGCTGGTAGCGCGGGTCGGCGTTGATGCCGGTGCCGATGGCGGTACCGCCCAGGTTGACCTCGCAGAGCAGCGCCGGCACCTGCTTGGTGAGGTGGCCCAGGTCCTCGCCGAGGGTATTGGCGTAGGCGTGGAACTCCTGGCCCAGGGTCATGGGCACCGCGTCCTGGAGCTGGGTGCGGCCCATCTTCAACACCTCGGCGAACTCCCCGCCCTTGGCGGAGAAGGCCAGGCACAGCTTCTCCAGGCTGGCCAGCAGGGAGTCATGCCCCAGCAGCAGGCCCAGGCGGATCGCCGTGGGGTAGGCGTCGTTGGTGGACTGGGCCATGTTGACGTCGTTGTTGGGGTGCAGGTGGCGGTAGTCGCCCTTGGCGTGGCCCAGGAATTCCAGGCCCAGGTTGGCGATCACCTCGTTGGCGTTCATGTTGGTGGAGGTGCCGGCGCCGCCCTGGATCATGTCCACCACGAACTGGTCATGCTGCTCGCCGTCGATCACCCGCCGGCAGGCGTGGTCGATGGCCTCGAAACGGGTCTTGTCCAGGTGGCCCAGGCGGTGGTTGGCGCCGGCCGCGGCCTGCTTGACCATGGCCAGGGCGATCACCAGCTTGGGGTAGTGGGACAGCGGCACGCCGCTGAGGTGAAAATTGTGCACCGCGCGCAGGGTCTGGATGCCGTAGTAGGCCTCGGCCGGTACCGCCAGGCTGCCCAGCAGGTCGCGCTCTTCGCGGGTGGCGGCGGAAACGGGGGTAGCGGCTTCACTCATGATCGACTCTCGGCAAGGTCAGGGGGGTGGGAGCCTGCGATCGAACCATTTGACTCGAAATCCATGATTCTCGTGACGATCGGTTAAACCCGACAGGCTCCTTGAATGGCGCCCACGCTACCGAGTCACCCGGTCGCTGGCCAATGCCGTTGTCTTGGGAGCTATGCCGTGGCGGAATCATGTCGAGCCGGCATGGGGCATGCCGTGGGGGCTCAACGCCCCCGGGCGAGGCGATGGAGGACGGCGACGCCCAGCAGCAACAGCCCCATCAGCGCCGCCAGCAGCCAGGGGAAGGCCCCGGCGCCGGCGCCATCCAGCAGGGGGCCGGTCAGCGAGGGCACCAGCATGGCGCCCAGGCCGCTGGCCAGGAAGACCAGGCCGGTGCGCTTGCCGCTCATGCTCATCAACTGGTTACACAGGCTGAACAGGGTGGGGAAGATCGCCGAGGCGGCCAGGCCATAGCCGAGGGCGATCAGCCACAGGGGCAGCCAAGGCATGGCCAGGGCGCTGGCCAGGCCCAGCCCCAGGCAGCCCAGCAGCAGCCACCAGGGCGAGGTCAGACGCAGCAGCGGAATGGCCGCCAGGCGCCCTGCCGAGAGCGCCAGCCAGAACAGGGTGACCAGCAGGGCGGCGCCCTCCCGGGGCTGGCCCTGGAGGACCGCATAGGCGGTGATCCAGCCGGCGAAGGTGATCTCGGCGCCCACATAGAGCGAGAACAGCAGCATCAGGGTACCCAGCAGGCGGGCATCGCCACGCCGCGGGCGCGCCGTCGTCGCGTCGCCGGGGGCCGCCTCGGGGGAGGCCTCGGGAGGCCGGGGGCCGGGGTCGCGGCGCAGCCAGAACAGCAGGGTCAGGCTATACAGCCCCACCAGCCAGAAGGCCCACTCGAACCGGCCGGTCAACAGGATGGCCGCCACCACCGCCAGCGGGGCGAGCATATTGCCCAGGGCGAAGCAGAAGTGCAGGGCGCTAATATAGGGGCCCGCCGCCTGGCGATGGGCCCACAGCAGCAGGGTATTGCTGCCGGCATTGATCGATACCTCGGCGAAGCCCATCACGAAGATCACGCCGATCAGCACCGCCAGGCTGGGGCTCAAGGGCGCCAGCCCCAGCCCCAGCGCCATCACCGCCACCATGGCCATCAGCACCGGATGGCCGGGCAGGCGATCCACCAGCACTCCGACGCTCACCGAGCCGAGCATATTGCCCAGGGCCCGAGCGGTGAACAGCAGGGCGATCTGGCTCATGCTGGCGCCGGTCATCTCCGCCAGGTGCGGCAGGGCGGGGCCCAGCAGGCCACCGGTCAGTCCGATGGCGATAAAGGCCAGGAAATAGGTGAGGGTGACGCGGCGCCGATAGGCGGACTGAAATAGCGGCATGGGTCTTCCCTGAGTCGTACGCAAAACGCCTCATGCTGCCGCAAGCCCGGAGAAAAGTCCTCCGCCCCCGGGAAAATAACCGGGAGGAGGGTGCAAGGCGGAGCGGCATGGCCTATCGTCGAGGCAAAATCCTGGACAGGGAGGCCTTATGATTCGAGGGCTGTTGATCACCGGCGCCGGCGATCGGGTGCGCGGTGGTGAGGAGCTGATCGCCCGCTGGCGGGAGGAAGGCGACGGTCACCTGTGGCTCGACCTGCAGGGCGAGCCACAGGCCCGGGAGCGGGCCTTGCTGGAGTCCTTCGACTGCCACCCCCTGGCCATCGACGATGCCCATCGCGAGCGTCACCCGCCGAAGATCGAGGAGTTCGAGACCCATACCCTGATCCTCTATCGCGGCATCGCCTCCTTCGATACCGAGCTCAACTTCGTGCCCCAGCAGGTGGCCTTCTTTATCGGCGAACGCTACCTGATCAGCCTGCACCCGGGCACCGCCCTGAGCCTCGACCGGCTGCTCGACAGCGGCGAGGGCGAACGCCTGCTGGCGCGCTCCCCGGAGTTCGTGGCCCTCAAGGCCATGTACCTCTCGGCGGGCTTCTACCTGGATAGCCTGCTGGAGTTCGAGGAGGTGCTCAGCGACCTGGAGGATGGCCTGCTCGAGGGTGGCAGCGACGCCCTGATGCGCTGCATCGTGGCCTACAAGTCGCGGCTGGTGAAGATGCGCCGGATCTTCAACTACCACGTCGGCATCACCCAGGAACTCACCGCCTACGACTACAGCCACCTGCCCCGGGAGGTCGACGAGACCCTGCACGCCATCAATGATGTGCATGAGCGCTTCGAGCGGCTCTATAGCCTGACCCAGATGTACTACGACATCTGCGGCGACCTGGTGGATGGCTACCTCTCGCTCTCCTCCCACCAGCTCAATAACACCATGCGCATCCTCACCGTGATCACCGCCATCTTCGTGCCGCTGACCTTCCTGGCCGGTATCTATGGCATGAACTTCGCGCATATGCCGGAGCTGGGCTACCGCTACGCCTATTTCATCCTGCTCGGGGTGATGCTGGTGATCGCCGGGGGCCTGGTATGGCTGTTCCGCCGCTGGCGCTGGATATAGCGGCGCCCGGGCCGCTGGCGCACTATGCTGGGGGGGCGACCCTGTTCAGCCAAGAGAGGTCAGGGGGATCTCAGTTGGAATAGCTGAGGGGCGCTGGGGGCAGGATGGAGCGGGGGTTTTTTGCCAGGGATGGCAAAAGTAGCGCCCAGGGAGGGGTTCACAGCGCCCCGCGACGACCTGCCCCCAGGGTAGCCCTAGAGCGCAAAGCTAACTGCGATAGCCCTGCAAGGGAGGTGACTCATGAGGATTGTCAGCCTGTTTCGAGGGGCGCTGCTCGGCGCCCTGTTAGTGCCCGCCATGGCCCTGGCCACCGAGGGCCACGACCTGGTCTTCCAGGGCGATGCCAGCTTCCAGGGCCCCCATGGGGGCCAGGCCATCGCCGTGGCCCTGGTGGAGGCCGAGAGCGGCGAGGTGCTGGCTCGCCAGGACGGTAGCGTGGCCGGCGAGGGCGAGATGGCCTTCGCCTTCGAGTTCCCCGGTGCGCTGATGGCCGACACCGCCTATGAAGTGCACTACTGGATCGACTCCAATTTCGGCGGCGGCAGCGAGGGTGACTGCGACGCCATGGACCAGGATCACCAGTGGCGGGTGGCCCTGGATATGGCGGAGGATGGCCTGACCCACAGCGAGGATCACGCCCCCGGTCGGATGGGGGACGTCTGCGGCACCTTTATGGAGGAGTGATTCCGCGGCACGCTGTCCCGAAGCCCCGGGCCATGGCCCGGGGCTTCGCGACTCAGGGGGCGAGGTCGAAGAGGGCGCGGCCGTTCTGGGGGTCGAAGGGCGCCGAGTGGTGCTCATGCACCAGCTTCCAGTGGCCTTCGATGCGCCTTAGCCCGCCGCTCATGCGTAGCCAGCCGGCGTCCTCGGCACTGCCACCACAGCGTACCAGGGCATGGAAGAAGGCCACCTGCTCCTCGGCATAGATGACCTCCTCGTGAAGCTCGAAGGTCATCGGTCCCGGGCACTGTGCCAGGCAGGCCGCCCAGTGCTGCCGGTAGGCCTCCAGTCCCTTGAACTGCAGCTGGGCGATGGCATCGAAGGCGACGATCTCGGGGGCATAGTGGGCGGTAATGGCCGCGATGTCCTTGGCGCGCACCGCCGCCGCCCAGTCGTCCAGTAATTCCATGACCGCGGCTTCGGCGGACAGGCCGGTATGTATGCTCATGGGGCTCTCCTCGGAATGACGGACTTTTAGTGTGGCACTTCGAGCCTCGATCGCACGCTGTTCGGATCGACATCGGGCCGTCATCCCACGGCAGGCCATGACCGCGGGGCAGGCGCGACAACTGGGGATATGGCATGCTGGGGCGCTGGACGGCCCCGGAGACAGGGGCCGCCATCGACCCCGTGACCTGGCAAGGAGCCCCTCCATGATCGTGATGATTCTCGGCCTCGTGATCTTCCTCGGCATGCATTCCGTGCGCATCGTCGCCGACGACTGGCGACGCGAGCAGATCGCCCGCCTCGGTGAGCCGTCCTGGAAGGGCGTCTATTCGCTGGTCTCGGTGGTGGGGCTGGCGCTGGCCATCTGGGGGTTCGGGCAGACACGCCTCGACCCCAGCGTCGTCTGGTTCCCGCCCATGGGGCTGCGCCATGGGGTAGCGCTGCTGATGATCCCCGCCGTTATCCTGCTGGTGGCGGCCTATGTGCCGGGCAATGCCATTCGCGCCCGGCTTGGCCATCCCATGCTGCTGGCGGTGAAGCTATGGGCCTTCGCCCACCTGCTGGCCAACGGTCGTCTCGGCGATATCGTCTTCTTCGGCGCCTTCCTGGCCTGGGCCATCGTCGCCTTCGCCGCGGCCCGGCGCCGCGACCGTGCCGCCGGCCTGACGGCGCCGCCCTCGCGGCTGCCGGCGACCCTGGCGACCCTGGTCATCGGCCTGGTCGGATATTACCTCTTCGCCATGCACCTGCATGTGTGGGTCACCGGGGTGCCGGCCATCGCCATGGGCTAACCGGTGGAGGCATCGGACTCCAGGCGCCGCCAGACCGCGTCTTGCTCGGCGTCGGTCATGCCGCCCCAGCGTACGATCTCGTCCAGGCTGCGGCGGCAACCGCTGCAGCACTGGGTCGCCTCGTCCAGATGGCAGGCGCGGATGCAGGGGGAGGCGCGACGCGGCGTGGGGGTCATGGCTTCACCTTGCCACGTAGCGCCTTGGTCTTGCCCTTCTGGGTCTTCTTGTCCACCCGGCGACGCTGGGAGCCCCTGGTGGGCCGGGTGGCCTTGCGGCTCTTCTGGGTCTTCACCGCCTCCAGGATCAGCGCCCGGAGGCGTCGCAGGGCATCCTCCTTGTTGAGCTCCAGGGTGCGATGGCTCTGGGCCTTGATGACGATCACCCCCTCCTTGCTGATGCGCTGGTCGGACAGCGCCATCAGCCGTTCCTTGTAGAAGGGCGGCAGGCTGGAGCGGGGGATATCGAAGCGCAGGTGCACCGCCGAGGCCACCTTGTTGACGTTCTGGCCGCCGGCGCCCTGGGCGCGGATCTGGGTAATCTCGATCTCCCAGTCGGCCAGGGAGACGTTATTGGAGAGTTGCAGCATATCCGCCTCAGTGCCCCCGGCGCAGGGGCGCCAGCAGGTCGTTCAGGCCGTTATGGTCGATCTCGTGCATCAGTTGCAGCAGGCGCCCCAGCTCGCTCTTCGGGAAACCCTCCCGGGCGAACCAGGCCAGATAGGGGCCGGGCAGGTCGGCGATCACCCGGCCGGCATACTTGCCGAAGGGCATCTTCAGGGTGACCAGCCGCTCCAGGTCTTGCGGTTTCACGGCAGACTCCTCTCGAGGATGGGCGGCCTACTCTACGGCTTCCCGGAGGGTTCGGCCAGGGCGCCATCCGGCAGCCGCTAGCCGTTTCTGTGTAGCTGACGCTCGAGGGCGTCGAGAAACTCCTGGATGCGGATGGCATTGGTGCCCAGGTCGCTGCGCCCCAGGCGCGAGGCGGAGCGCATGTCCACCCGTACCCCCGTGTCGGTCTCGCTGAGGCGCAACACCACGTCGTCCTCGAAACCGAACCAGGTGGTGGTGGCGGTGGCCTCCAGGGTGGTTTCGCCGACCCTGGCGATCTCCCAGCCCCGCTCGCGCATCATGGTCTCGGCGGTCAGCATGACCTGGGCCATGGGGGCATCCAGCATCAGCGGGGCCAGCATGGGATAGGCGCGGCGTTGCTGATCGGCGAAGGCGCGAGGGTAGCCCACGGCGTTGGGCGCCGCCTCCCGGGCCGAGGCCAGGGCCACGAAGGTGGGCGGGTTTTCCAGGTCGGTGGTGATATCGTGGATCGGCGGTACCGCCTGGGCGCGTTGCAGGTGTTGGACAGGCACCACCAACAGGGTGGCCACCACCAGCAACACCAGGCCGCCGATCAGGGCGGGGCGCAGTCGCCGGCACCAGGCCGCCATGACCAGGGCCAGCAATGCCGTGCCCGCCGCGGCCACGGCCACATAGGCCCCCTGGCGCAGCAGGCCAAGGGCCTGGCCCAAGTCGAGGGCGTCGAGGCGATAGGCCGGCCCCGCCCCGCCCATCAGCAGCGCGGCCAGGCCCAGCAGCAGCACACTCAATATCGCCAGGCCAGTCGGCCAGCGGCCGCCCCGGACGTAGGGCTCGAGAATCACCATCTCATGCCTCCGTGCGTGAGAAAGTCTCAGGTTACCAAGACCAGATTACGCCCTTTCGCCCGGGTGTGATAGGAGGCTAAGGTTTATCCTCCGGGCCGCTAATCTCTCGATTACTTCGCCACCCATGGTGGTTTCGACGACAACGGAATGGACTGATGACCCCAAGATCCCTGATGGCCGGCGCCCTGATTCTGGCGCTGGCGCCCCTGGCCGTGGCGGCCGATACCTGGCAGGTCCGCGACGACTGGGCCGAACTCTTCGCGAGCCAGGATGCCCAGGGCACCCTGCTGGTCGTGGACCAGCGGGAAGGCGCCTCCACCACCTGGGTGCATGCCCCCGAGCGGGCCCGGCAAGGCTTCGTGCCGGCCTCCACCTTCAAGGTGCCCCACACGCTGTTCGCCCTGGATGCCGGGGTGGTGGCCGACGAGTTCCAGGTCTTTCCCTGGGATGGCGTCGAGCGCGGCGTCCCGGCCTGGGATGCCGACCAGGACCTGCGCTCCGCCCTGCGTAACTCCACGGTCTGGCTCTACCAGGAGTTCGCCCGCGAGCTCGGCGAGGAGAATGAGCGCCGCTATCTGGAGAGGATCGGCTATGGCAATGCCGAGATCGGCGAGGATCTCGAGAATTTCTGGCTGGAGGCCGGTCACCTGGAGATCTCCGCCGAGGCGCAGATCGACTTCCTGCAACGCCTCCACCGCCAGGCGCTGCCCTTCGACGAGGCCGATCAGCGTCTGGTCAAGGACCTGATGATCACCGAGGCCGGGCGTGACTGGATCCTGCGCGGCAAGACCGGCTGGTCCGGCGACCTCGGCTGGTGGGTGGGCTGGGTCGAGTGGCCCAGCGGCCCGGTGTTCTTCGCCCTCAATATCGACACCCCCAACCGCCTGGCCGATATCCCCAAGCGCGAAGCCATCGTGCGCACCGCCCTGGGCGATCTGGAAGCCCTGCCATGACGTCGACCGATAGTCTCCTCGCCGCCCGCCTCAGGACGCTGCTTGCCGGCGCGCCCGAAGCGCAACTGCCGTTGACCTACCAGCAGGCGGCGGAGGCCCTGGGACTCGCGCCGCCGCGCACCATCCAGCGGGTCGCCCTGGCCCTGGAGGCGCTGATGCGCGAGGACGTGGCCGCCGGACGCCCGATGATCGCCGCCCTGGTGGTGAGTCGCCGCGGCGAGCTGCCGGCCCAGGGCTTCTTCGACCTGGCCGTGGCGCTGGGGCGCTTCCCCGCCGACCCGGCCCGCCATGCCGAGGCCTACCGGGCGGAGCTGGCCCGGGCCCTGGCCCAGCGAGTTCCATAGGCTGATGGAGGAGGTCGAACGGCGCCGTCAGGCGTACCGGTGAGTCCGTGGCGGGAATTCACTCCCGCCGGGCCACCAGCAGCCCCAGGCCCGCGCTGGCCAACAGGCCCGCACAGGTACGGTTGAATAACCGGCGCATGGCAGGCCTCGAGAACCAATGGCGCAGGAAGGCGCCGACATAGGCATAGCCGGCGATGGCCAGCCACTCGAGAGCCAGGAAGAGCGCGCCCAGGATCAGGAACTGGGTGGCGATATTGCCGCTGGGGCTGACGAACTGGGGCAGGAAGGCCGTAAAGATCAGGATCGCCTTGGGGTTGCCGGCGGCCAGCAGGAACTCCTGCCGGGCCAGGCCCATCAGGCTCCTGGAGTCGCCGCCGTGCGGATCGTCCGCCGGGTCGGCGCCCCACAGTTGGAAGGCCAGCCAGAACAGATAGGCGGCCCCCAGCACCTTGATGACCAGGAACAGCGTCTCGGAGGCGTAGAGCACGGTGGCCAGCCCCGAGGCGGCCAGCGTGATCATCACCACGAAGGCCACCAGGCGGCCGATGCCGGCCAGGCAGGCGGTGCGCACGCCGTAGCGCTTGGCGTTGCTGAGGGACAGCAGATTATTGGGGCCCGGGGCCAGGTTCAGGGCGAAGCAGGCCGGTACGAAGAGCAGCAGCGTGAGCCAGTCCATGGAGGCGCCTCCCGAGGGCAGTGAGATAATGCCGAGCCTTCGATGCTAGCAGGCCCGGCCTCGGCGCGGGAGAGGGGCGGCCCGACGCCGGGATGCAATGGCCGCCGTGATAACGGATAATAAGCAGGGTAATTAAAGTCGTCGCCATCATTGGTGCCAACCCCCGAGGTCCCATGAACCCCACCATCGAACTGCTGAAGTCCCACCGCTCGATCCGCAAGTTCACCGAGCAGAAGATTCCCCGCGAGCTGCTGGTGGAGCTGATTCGCGCCGGCCAGGGCGCCGCCACCTCCAGCCATGTGCAGGCCTATAGCGTCATCCATGTGACCAAGCCCGAGAACCGCGAGAAGCTCGCCGAGCTGGCCGGGGGCCAGGGCTATGTGGCCGGCGCCTCCGACTTCCTGGTGTTCTGCGCCGATATGAAGCGCCCCACCGAGGCCGCCGAGCGCACCGGCGCCACGGTCGTGCGCGGCATGACCGAGCAGCTGCTGGTGGCCAGCGTGGACGTGGCGCTGATGGCCCAGAACGTGGCCATCGCCGCGGAATCCGAAGGGCTTGGCATCTGCTATATCGGCGGCATCCGCAACAACCCTGCCGCCGTCAGCGACCTGCTGCGCCTGCCCCAGCATGTCTACCCGGTGTTCGGCATGTGCCTGGGCTACCCGGCCCACCAACCGGACATCAAGCCGCGCCTGCCGGTGGAGGCGATCCTCAAGGAGGACTATTACCGCGATGACCGCGAGCTGGTGGAGGCCTACGACGAGACCATGCATGCCTACTACCAGGCGCGAAAGGGCGGCAACAAGGACTCCAACTGGTCACGCAACCTCACCCCGCTGTTCGACAGCAAGCTGCGCGCCCATATGCGCGACTTCCTGATAGAGCGCGGCTTCGAGATGAAGTAAAACGCCGCGGCCCGTTGCCACCCAGGCGGCGGGCCGGCTTCAGGGCAGGACCGGGCGGCCGTCGCGCCTCAGGCGCAGGATGGTGACCAGGTTGGTGATGAAGATCAGCGATTCGGCCAGGGTGCCGCCGATGGAGCCCGCCAGCAGGTTGCTGAGCACCCAGCAGAAGGCCGCCACCGCCAGGGTCACGCGCATGGCGATGCCGCGCAGCATAAACATGCCCCAGGTGCCCAGCAGGCCCGCCGCCAGGGCCGGCAGGTCCCGCGGCCCGCTCCAGGTCAGCGCCGCCACCGCCAGGGTGGCAAGCAGCATCCCCACCATCAGCGCCCGGTGACGCGGGAAGCGGCGCACCAGGGCGATGCGCACCACGATCAGCGCCGAGATTCCCGCCGCCACCCAGCTCGCGAAGAGCGCGAACTGGGCGGCGAAGGCCACGTTGGCGAACAGCAGCAGCACGAACAGCTTGTCGTCGCGCTTGCTGGCGAAGGCGACCAGGCACAGCGCCAGGGCCACCAGGCTGACCCCCTGGCCCGCCAGCCACCTCAGGCTGAGTTCTTCCATGCGTGCCGCTCCCCCGCAACGCTTCCATCGACCGCCCTAGCCTGGCGGTTTCCCCCGGTCCTGCCAAGCCTCTCGGTGCCTTGTCGCTTTCACCGCCGATGCCGCTAAGATGGGGGACTTGCCCCGATAACCCCCGGATCGAACGGAGACGAGATGGAACCGCTACTTAATGCCGGCACGCCGGTGACCGAGGCCGCCCTGGCCGCCATCGCCCATATGCCCACCGCCAGCCTGCCGGCGCTGATGGACGACGATTTCGCCCGGCGCCTGAGCGATGCCGACCTGATGCGCATCGCCGTGCTGCTGGCCGAGAAGAGCCGAGGCGAGGGCGGCTGCCCGATCGGCGCGGTGATCATCGACAACGCCACCCGGCGCATCGTCGGCAAGGGGCACAACACCCTGGTCCAGGAGGATCACCCCTACAACCACGGCGAGACCGCCGCCATTCGCGATGCCGGGCGCCTCGACTTCGGCCAGACCACGCTCTTCACCTCCCTGAGTCCCTGCGATATCTGCGCGACCCTGCTCTATATGCGTGGCTTCGCCCGGGTGGTGGTAGGCGACGTCACCAACGCCTCGGGCAACGAGGGCCTGCTGCGCAGCAAGGGGCTGCGTGTCGATATCCTCGAGGATGCCCGTGGCGTGGAAGGCTACGCCCGCTTCCGCGCCGAGCAGCCCGAGCTGGACCGCGAGGACTGGAAAGGCAGGAGTGCCCTATGACGCCCCTGGTGATCGGCGCCAGTGGCCAGATCGGCCGCCAGTGCTGTGCCCTGGCCTTTGATACGGCGCTTCCCTCGGTTGACTCCTCCCGGTGTTCGGGCGAGGCTAAGGGCCGCGCCGTCTAGGCGTCCCCGTCCGCGGAAAGGGCTGCGCCCATCGCTTTCAATCGACTTCCCCATACGACTCCCGGCCTGTCCGGCGGACGCAGGCATATGGAGGGATTCGTATGACCACGCTGCCCCGGCCGGATGCCAGGTCTCATGGCCGCTTCAATCTCGAGCAGCAGCGCAAGCGCGCCAAGGAACTGCTCAAGGCGGTGCGGGCCGACGAGCCGGACGCCCTGGCGCGCATCCTGTGCCAACTCCCGCCCCGCGAGACGCCGCTGCGACTCGCCGATGCCCAGTTCGTGATCGCCCGGGAATGCGGCTTTGCCAGTTGGCCCAGGCTCAAGGCCCATATCGAAGCGCTCGATGCGTCACGGCGACTGGTCGCCGAGCGCAGCGACCAGGAGCTGACCACCCTGCATATCCGCTGTGGCTCGGACATCGAGCATGGCCTGCGCACCGCCGGCTTCCGCGGCGACTTCCTGGAGTTTTCCGATCCCTTCTGCCTGGGCCCGCTGCGCGACCTGCCCCCCGAGGCGCTGATGCGGCTGAGAGCGCATTACCTGGCCGGGGTCTCCGGCATGGCCGAGCGTGATGCCCTGGCTCGCCTGCGCAGGAGCTACGAGGCACTGGACGACCTGGCTCGCTTTGAGCGGGTGGTGCTGTGGTTCGAGCACGACAGCTACGACCAGTTGATCCTCGCCTACCTGCTGCACCGCCTGCATCTGGCTCCGCCCAGGGCACGGATCGAGCTGATCGCCGTAGAGAGCGTCCCCGGCGTCGAGCGCTTTATCGGCATCGGCCAGCTCGCCCCGGACCTGCTGGCCTGGCTATGGCGGCAGCGCCGCCCCGTCGAGGCGCCCCTGCTCGAACTGGGCAGCCGGGCCTGGGCGGCGCTGACCGCCGATCGCCCCCAGCCGCTGGAAGCGCTGATCGCCACCGGCACGCCGGCCCTGCCGATGCTGGGCAGGGCGCTCGCGCGCCACCTGCAGGAGCTGCCGGACGCGGCGTCCGGCCTCGGCCTGACCGAGCGCCTTATCCTGACGATCGTCCGCGACCGGGGCTCGCTGCCGGTGGGCGAGGCGTTCGCCTACCTGATGCGCGACTACGAGCCGCTGCCCTACCTGGGCGACCTGATGTTCTGGTGGCTGCTCCAGCCGTTGATCGCGGCGCCCCGGCCGGCGCTGGCGATTACCGAGTCCCACCGGGACTGGCCCCATCGTCGCCTCGCCCTGACCGCGCTCGGCCGCGCCCTTCTCGAAGGGGAACGAAACTGGCTCGATCAGGCCTCCGGCGAGCGCTGGGTAGGCGGAATACGTATTCCACCACGCTAGTCATGGGGCCAGCCCCGGCCTTTCAGGAGCCCAGGCGGCGAGGGCCTTGGGCGGATTGCCGGGCAGTTGCGCAATATTGTCCAAGCCCGCGGTGTCGCCTTGGGCCTAAGCTATGCCTGAGTGGCGTTCTGGGAGAGGTGGCATGACGCAGCAATCCAGCCGGTTCGACTATTTCAAGAGCCGGCATAATCCCGAGCTAACGGTGCTCCGGGCGGCGATGAGCGACTTCAGCTACGACCGCCATGCCCATGAGGAGTATGCCTTCGGTGTCACCCTCACCGGGCGCCAGGACTTCTTCAGCGGCGGGCAGTTTCACCGCAGCCCGCCCGGCAACACCATCCATTTCGCTCCCGAGCAGGCCCACGACGGGCACCCGGGCGACGACAGCCGGCTGGGCTATGTGATGGTCTATGTGCCTCCCGCCCAGCTCGAGGCCTCGTTCGCCGACGCGGCGGGCGGCGAGTGGGCCGCCCGCTTCCGCAGCGGCGAGACCCTGATGGCGGATGCCGAGCTGCGTGGCGCCATCCTCGAGCTGGCGCAGCTGGTGACCCGGCGGGTCGGCACCCGTATCGACCAGGAGCACGCCCTGCATCGTATGGCGACACGCCTGGTGCAGCGGGCCGGCAAGTTCCAGCCCGGCGGCACGGTGAGCCGGCCCGATGCGCTGCTGCTGCGCGCCAAGGAGTACATCCTCGCGCACCTGGAGGCGGACCCGTCGCTGGACGAGATCAGCCGGGCCGCGCACCTCTCCAAGTACCACTTCCTGCGCCTGTTCCGTCAGCAGTTCGGCATCACGCCGCACCAGTACGTGCTCAGTTGCCGGGTCAATGCCGCGCGCCACGCCCTGGAGGCCGGCGTCACGCCCAATGAGGCGGCCTTCCGCTACGGCTTTACCGACCTCAGCCACTTCAACCGCCGCTTCAAGCGCATCTACGGCAAGACGCCCTACCAGTACCAGCGCAGCATCGCCCAGTAACCCGAGGTATTCCCCATGTTGGAGATCGTCGCCTATGCCCTGGGCGTCATGTACACGCCTGGGCCCGTGAACCTGCTCGGCCTGAATGCGGGCCTCAACGGCCAGGCCCGCACCTCCCTCGGCTTCTTTAGCGGGGTGGGCGTGGCCATGCTGACGCTGTTCCTGATCTTCGGCTGGGTCGGGGCGGCCTGGGTGCGTGGCGACCTGCTCGCCGTGGTGGGTGCCCTGGGCTGCGGCTATATCCTCTACCTGGCCATCAAGATCGCCCGCTCGACCATCGACCCGGGTGCCGTGCGGCAGGCGCCGCGGGTGCTGCAGTTTCGCGATGGCCTGATCATGCAGCTCTGCAATCCCAAGGCGCTGGTCGCGACCCTGCCGATCGTCACCATCCAGTTCCCCGCCGCCGGCATCCATGGCGTGGCCTTGCTGCCCTGGTCGCTGGGACTGGCGATACTCGCCTTCGGCGCCCTCGGCAGCTATGCGCTGATGGGCGCCGTGGTCGGGCAGCGTCTCGACAACCCGCGGCTGCTCAAGGGCTTTAGCCTGGCGATGGCGGCCCTGCTGCTGGGCGTCGCGTTTTCCATCGGCTATGAGCACGTCTGGCTACCTGTGTTATCCGGCGTCAGTTAATGGATCGTCATCCACTGCGGCGGCCACCGCCGGTACTGGGATGGCGCCTGTCTATGGCACTATGGCCCAGCATATCGGCTGGGTGGCATCGCCATCCCGGCATGCCCGGGGCCGTCTCGCGAGCGAGGCACGGGGATGCCGGGAGGCGTGCGGTGACAGGGAGGAGAGATGAGCGGCAACCAGGATTGGGCGTTACGTGCTCCGCCCTCGGCGAAGCTGGAGCGCATGGAAGCCTTCTTCCGTGGGCATGGCTTCGAGCCGCACCGTCACGACACCTACGCCATCGGTCGGACGCTGGCCGGCGTACATTGCTTTCATTATCGCAACGGCAGGCGCCATAGCTTGCCGGGCGGGACCATCGTGCTGCACCCGGACGAACGACACGACGGCGAGGCGGGCACCGATGAGGGGTTCCGCTACCGCATCCTGTACCTCGAGCCGGCCTTGTTGCAGCAGGCGCTCGGCGGCAAGCCGCTGCCGTTCATCCCCGACGGCATCTCCCGAGACCCGCGCCTGTACGCGGCCTCGCAGCCCCTGATGCAGGGCATGGAGTGTCCTATCGATCCGCTCGAGGAGGCGGATGCCATCTACGACCTGGCGCAGGCCCTGGCCGTGGTGGCGGGGGCACGGCGGGGGCGCAAGGCGCTGGACTACCGGGCCGCGGAGCGCGCCCGCGACTATATCCACAGTGCCCTGGACAGAACCGTCACCCTCGAGGAACTCGAACTGGCCAGCGGGCGCGATCGCTGGCGTTGGTCGCGTGATTTCCGGGCGCTCTATGGCACCAGTCCCTACCGTTACCTGACCCTGCGTCGCCTGGATCATGTGCGTGCCTTGCTGGTCACCGGGCAGACGCTAACCGAGGCGTCGCTGATCGCCGGCTTCGCCGATCAGAGCCATATGACCCACCATTTCACCCGGGCGTACGGCATCCCGCCGGCGCGCTGGGTGCGCCTGCTGCATCGTCACTGACCCGCGCCTGTCCCCGATAGCGGCAGCCAAGCTGCACGATCTGACAAGACCCCTCGCATCCCCCTCCCTAGACTCGTTCTCTGTCATCGCCGCCGGCGGCGTTTCACGCGGTTCGATGCCATATGAGCAATACGAGGAAGACGAGGTGAAGGACGCACAACCGGTCACGAGTGATGGAGCCGCACCGCCCTTAGGCGGCAGCGAAGCGGCCAGATGGCGGCGAGTGGGTCCAGCGGCGATTGCGGTCGTGCCGGTCAGCATGCTATTCGGCGTGCTGGCCGTGCGCGCCGACTGGTCGCTGCTGGAGGTGGTCGCCATCAGCCTGCTGGGCTTCTCCGGCAGCGTGCAGTTCGCCGTGCTGCCCCTCGCCGAATCCGGTGCCGGCTTTTTCACCATGCTGCTGGTCACCGCCTCGATCAACAGCCGCTACCTGCCCATCGCCTATACCTCGGCCGCGCGTCTGCCGTCAGCGGCTGGCGAGCGCGCCTGCCTGGCGCATATGCTGGGCGACGAGGCCTATGCCACGGAGCACGAGCGCGATAGCGGCGCCGGCCTGTGGGGGATTCGCCTCAGCATCTTCGCCGCCTGGGTCCTGGCCGGGCTAGTCGGTGCGCTGCTTGGTCGAGTCATCCCGACCAACTGGCTCGGGGCCGATGTGAACCTCGGATACCCCGCCAGCGTGGTGCTGATGTACCTGTCAGCCGCACAGTTGCGCGCCCGACTCTGGCACAACGAGCGACGATCGGCGGTGTTGGCGGCGGCCGTGCTGAGCGCGGGCCTGGCGCTGCTGCTTATCCAGTGGTTCGGGCCGGTGTACTTCTGGATACCCAGCATCCTGCTTACGACGGTCATCCTGGGGAGGGTGTGGCCGTGAGCGAGCCGGTATGGGCGGCGATTGCCGCGCTGTTCACGACCAGTGGCCTGGTGCGTATCCTGCCCACCTTTATCTCGCCGCGGATCGCTCCGCGGACCCGGCGCTATCTCGAACGCCTGCTGCCGGCCGCGGTGTTCATCAACTTCGCCGTCTACATCGCGTACAGTGAGGTGGTGCGCGAACCGATTCCGGCGTTGCTGTCATTGGCGGTGGTCGGCGCCGTCGCCTGTCTCAATCGGCTGGGGCTGATCGGCACCGCCGTGCTCGGCACGACGCTGTATTTCGTGCTGATAGACGGCATTGGCCGAGGCGGATGGTGACGCTCGCGGGTGAGCGCCGAATGAAGCGGCTCGACGTGGCCCTCGGGGTGTCGCGACACCATGCAAGTCGCAACGGGATCTCGACGACTGGAAAGGAAGGAGTGCCCTATGACGACCCTGGTAATCGGCGCCAACGGCCAGATCGGCCGCCAGTTCTGTGCCCTGGCCGTGGAGGCCGGCGAGCCGATTCGCGCCATGCTGCGCTCGGCGGAGCAGCGGCCCTGGTTCGAGGCGCGCGGCATCGACACGGTGATCGCCGACCTGGAAGGGGACTTCGCCCACGCCCTCGATGGCTGCGACCAACTGCTCTTCACCGCCGGCTCCGGCCCCCACACCGGCCCCGACAAGACCCTGCTGATCGACCTCTATGGTGCCATCCGCAGCGTCGAGGCGGCCCGTGAGCGAGGCCTGTCGCGCTACCTGATGGTCAGCGCCATGCGCGCCGACGACCCCCAGGCCGCCCCCGAGACGCTGCGTCCCTATATGGCCGCCAAGTTCGCCGCCGACGCCTACCTGCGCGCCTCCGACCTGCCCCAGGTGATCCTCAAGCCGGGACGCCTCACCGACGAGCCCGCCACCCAGCGGGTCGCCGCTTCCCTGGAGGAGACCGGCGGCGAGAACACCATCTCCCGGGCCAACGTGGCCCATGCCCTGCTGCATCTGGTCCAGGCGCGGCAACTGGTCGACCGCGAGTTCGTGCTGCTCGACGGCCGGCGCGCCCTCGCCGAGGTGCTGGCCTGATACCCAACCCCGGTTAGCTTGCCTTCTCGACCCGCTTGACCCATGAGCCGAATCGGTCAATTATTCGGCTCATATAGTGAGCTGAATATCCCCTCCATTCGGCTCATCTTGTCATTCGGGTACCGCCAATGAACGTTTCCTCTACCACGCCGACCTGGATCTGGCAGCAGCCCGACTGGCCCGATGTCCATTGGCGGGAGTCCGTGATTCAGCCTCGGCTCCATCAGGCATGGCGCACCCTCGGCATCTTGCTGGGCAGGGTGGGCGCCCTACCGGGCGGCGATGATCCGGCGGTGACGCTGGATACCCTGCTGCAGAACATCATTACCTCCTCGGCCATCGAGGGGGAACGCTTGAATGCGGCATCGGTGCGCTCCTCCCTGGCGCGACGCCTGGGGGTGGAAGGCGAGGCAGTGGCCGTATCGCCGCGTTCGGAAGGCTTGGCCGAAATGATGATGGATGCCATCGGCTCCCCCGACACGGCCCTGACACGCGAGCGGCTCTTCCAGTGGCATCGTTGGCTGTTCCCCGATGCCGAGGCTTCATTGGTCAAGCTGCGGGTGGGCCAGTGGCGAGGCGAGGAGCCGATGCAGGTGGTCTCCGGGCGCCTCGACAAACCCAGGGTGCACTTCGAGGCGCCGCCGCGCGGGATGCTGGAAGATGAAATGGCCGCCTTCCTGGCGTGGTTCGAAGCGAGCCGCCACGATCCCGCCCTGGACCCCCTGCTGCGTGCCGGTATCGCCCATTTCTGGTTCGTCACCCTGCATCCCTTCGAGGACGGTAACGGTCGCCTGGCTCGCGCCATTGCCGACCGGGCGCTGGCCCAGGCCGACCGGCAGAGCATTCGCCTCTACACCATGTCGGCGGCGATCCTGGCCGGGCGGCAGGACTATTACCGGGTGCTCGAAACCAGCCAGCGGGGCTCCACCGATCTCACCGACTGGCTGGCCTGGTTTCTCGATATCCTGCTGCAGACCCTGGCCGATGCCTTGGCCGGTATCGACCGTACCCTGGCCAAGACACGCTTCTGGCAGCGCTTCGCCGATGCCGGCCTGTTACCCGAGCAGATCAAGGTACTCAATCGGCTGTTGGATGGCGGTGAACGGGGCTTCGAGGGGGGTATCAGTGCCGCCCAGTACCAGAAGGTCGCCAAGGTCAGTAAGGCCACGGCCACCCGCCATCTCTCCGACTTACTGGCCAAGGGCTGCCTGGAAAAACTCCCGGGCGGGGGGCGTAGCACCCGCTACCGGCTGGCCGATCCCGGCCCCTTGCCGGCAGCGCCCGACTGACGGCGGCCCCCGGTCATCGCGAACCGCGTCTAGCCCGCCGGCCGCAGACCCCGGCGGTACTCGTCGGGCGTCTCGCCGGTCAGGCGCCGGAACATGGCGATAAAGGCCGAGGCGCTGGCATAGCCCAGGTCCATGGCGATGCTCTCGACCTTGGCGCCGGACTCCAGCAGCGGCATCGCCTTGACCACCCGCAGGCGCTGCCGCCATTCCGACAGCGGCATGCCCAGGTCGCGCTGGGCGCGCCGCATCAGGGTGCGCTCGGTGGCGTGGACCGCCGCGGCCAGCTCGCCCAGGGAACGGTTGTCGCCGGGGGTGGCCTCGATCATCGCCAGCACCCGGCTCAACTGGGGATCCTCGGAGGTGGGCAGGTAGCTGCCGGCGCACTCCGCCGCGGCCAGTTGATCCACCAGCACCCGCAGCAGCCGGGTGATGTCGTCGGGGTAGGGCGCCTGGACGGGATGCTGGCGCAGGTGCTCGAGCAGCGCCTTGATCAGCGGGCCCACGGTCAGCGCACAGGTCACGCCCGGCAGGGCCTCGGCCAGGGGCGCCGCGATATAGACCGAGCAGTGGCACGCCTCGTAGCGGTTCAGCCCCTGGTGCTCGACCCGCGGCGGCAGCCAGAGGCCGTACTGGGAGGGCGCGAGGTAGCGCCGCTCGCCGACCTTGACCTCCACCACGCCGCTGAAGGAGTAGACGAACTCGCCCCAGGCATGCCGGTGACGGGGATAGGCCGCGTCGGCCGGCATGCAGGCGGTGCGGAATACCACCGGGGCCGGCAACTGGTCGCTGAACGGCGGGAGGAGCCGGTGTTTCGTGGAACGGGTCATGGCGTGCCCTTGTCGGTGGAGCCGTGTCGCTTGTCAGATTCTAGCTATATGTGGCAGATCCGCCAGTCCCATACTCCCCTCACACCCAGTCACCCCTGGAGGGGAGCATGGACACACGCCGATCACTCGATTCCCAGGCCCTCGGGCTGATGCTCGTCTTCTGCCTGACCCTCGGCATGCAGCAGGTGGCGCTGAAGGCCACCGCCGACGACATCTCCCCGGTATTGCAGGTCGCCCTGCGTTCCGGCATCGGCGCCCTGCTGGTGGGGGGCTATGTGCTGGCGCGACGGCAGCGCCTGATGTTCGGCGATGGCAACTGGAAGCCGGGCCTGGTGGTGGGGGCGCTGTTCTCGCTGGAGTACCTGTTGCTGGGCGAGGCGCTGCGCTTCACCTCCGCCTCCCATGCCGTGGTCTTTCTCTACACCGCCCCGGTGTTCGCGGCGCTGCTGCTGCACTTTCGGGTGCCCGACGAGCGCATGGCCCGGCTGCAATGGGGCGGCATCGGCCTGGCCTTCGCCGGCATCGCCGTCGCCTTCCTGGGGCCCTCGGGCCCGGCCGAGGCGGGGAGTGGACTGTCGGTGCTGTGGGGCGACCTGCTGGCGCTGCTGGCCGGCGCCGCCTGGGGGGCCACCACCGTGGTGATACGCACCTCGCGGCTGGCCCGGGTGCCGGCCGAGCAGACCCTGCTCTATCAACTGGCGGCGGCCTTCGTGCTGTTGCTGAGCGGCGCCCTGGCCCTCGATCAACTGGCCATCGACCCCACGCCCCTGGCCCTGGCGAGCCTCGGCTTCCAGTCGGTGATCGTCTCCTTCGGCGGCTTCCTGGTCTGGTTCTGGCTGCTGCGCCACTACCAGGCCTCGCGCATCGGCGTGCTCTCCTTTATGACGCCGCTGTTCGGGGTCGGCTTCGGCGCCTGGCTGCTCCACGAACCCATCGAGTCGGGCTTCCTGGTCGGCGCCGTGCTGGTCATCGCCGGCATCAGCCTGGTCAGCGGTTACGGCTGGCTGAAGACGCCGGGGCAGCGCCGGCGCAAGGCTGCTGCCGAAGCCGTCGCCAGGGCAGGCGGTTGCGAGGCTCGGGCGGTACGTTGATTCAGGGCATAAGGCAAATGATCCTTCGGTGCTAGGCTGAATCGACACGGCCAGTACGCAAGGGATGGCACCATGGAGCGGCTTCCACCCAACCCCGCCTTACCCCGCACCCGCACGACGCCGGGTGTGGGGGCCCCCCTGGCTGGCGACACCATCGATGCCAGCGAAGACCCTTCCCCGCGCCGAGACCGCGATTTTCTGCCCGTTCACGGGCGATGCCGGGTACTTCTCGCTCGGCGATCATGCGATATGGCGTGAAGCCATGAGCCACCGCTGGCGGGGAGGCGGGCAAATGCTGGCGAGCAGGTCGAGATAAGGATGAAGGAACGGCCGGGAAGGATCCAAACGGACTCCCGGAAAATGGAAGCAGCATCAGCGTAGGGAGCGACGATATGGGAACGGCAGCAGCAAGCCCCAATCTGCAATATGGTTACCCGACCCCCGGGCCGCAGGACCCCACCGGGCAGCGGGTCATGGACCATGTCTTTTTCTTGTCCAATGCCGAGTGGAAAGCCGCCAGAGAGAAGAACCAGTATGACTATGTGGTGGTGGGGACCGGCTTTTGCGCCCTGGCATTTGCCCAGCGCGTGCTGGAGTCGAACCCTCACAGCCGCATTCTTCTGATCGAACGCGGCCCATTTTTCCTTCCGGAACATTTCCAGAATCTCCCCTTGCCCTTCAAGGATACCCTGGGTGGCCTTTCTGAGACCTTTCCCTGGACCCTGTCCGCGACGACTGCCCTGGGACAGGACGGTCCGGTTCGCTGGCAGCACGGCATGGTGCCTTTCTTCGGCGGCCGTTCCACGCTGTGGAGCGCCTGGTGCCCTCGGCCGAATGATGACGAATTGAAGGGGTGGCCGAAAGCCACCATCGAGGCGGCCCGGAAAAACCTGGATGCGGCAGAAAAGCTGCTGCGAGTCCAGAAGGCCGATCAGATCGACCTGGGGCGCAGCTCGGAAGAGATGAACGTCATCGGCAAGAGTCGACCCGTCTATGGCCCCCTGCAGAAGCGTATTCAATCCCTGCTGCGGGAAAGGGGAGAAAGTGTCGAGGGCATTTACCGGACCCAGGCCGCGCCCTTGGCGTCCGCCTCCGAAAACGTCAACGGCGTCGACTTCCAGAAGTTTTCGACGCCAGGAGATATCCTGGCGTTAGCCGAGAAACAGGCCCGCCTGCACGCCGCCGGCAAAGGCGCCAGGTTGGATATCGTCTCCGAATGCATCGTGGAAAAAATCCAGCAGCAAGAGATCGATGGCTCTCGTCAGGCCACGGCCCTGGAGACCTCCCGGGGCGTGCTGCCGCTGGGCGAGGCGAAGCTGATCCTGGCCATGGGCACCCTGCCGCCCACCACCCTGCTGCGCAACTCTTTCCCGAAGACCCAGTCTCTCGGGGAACGCTTTTCCGCGCATTTCATCAGCTCCATCGTGGCACGAGTGCCCAAGTCGTCACTGGACCCGGACGGGCAGTTCGGCGACCTGGAATTGAGTGCCTGTTACGTTGCCGGCGTGGCCGACAAGAGCTACGAACAGCAATTCCATATCCAACTGTCGTCATTGTGGGATGTGAACCCGGCGAAGAACGCGGGCACGGCATTACGCTACATGCCGGATGTGGTGGCGACCGCCTCACAGGCCCAGCTACAAAGCTCCGAGGGGTATGTGGTGTTTGTCTGCGCGGTGCTGGGCGAGCTGGATTACAACAATCCGGAGTCCTGGTTCCTGGGTAATGATCAGGACAATAATGTCACCACTAATTCACTGCTGCAGGTCAGGGAAAATTCCCGGGATTATCAGACCTGGAAGGCAATGGATCATGCCACTTTCGGTATCCTCGAAGAGGCGCTGTCTCCGGAGGGGGCTTCTCAGGTCGAGTACTGGCATGGCGATCCGGATCAGGGGACATGGCGTTCCGAACGACCGAGCCAGGAGCAGCGGCGGGTGGATGCCCTGGTTCACGAAAGCTCCACTCTCTACCTTGGTGAGGAGGATTCGGCCCCTGTGGACCTGAATTATCGGTTCAGAGGCAGCAATAATGTGTATGTCACGGGCGGGGGGCTATGGCCGCAGGGAGGGTCCTGGAACCCGACGCTGACCATGGTGGCCTTGGCCCAGGACCTGGCGGACAAACTGGAACACGCGGAATAGCCCGACTTCCGCTCCATCCCCCCGTGACCGGCGGCGCCGCGGCGCCGCCGGTCATATTCCTTCCCCGCCGTCTTTCCCCCCTACGCCCGTGAGACTAGGCCGGATTTCCCGGCCATGGGGCTCAACGCTGGTGATGCTCGCAGGTCACCCTCGGATTGAACGGCTCGAGATTGCCGTTGGGGTTGTCGCGAAACCACAGGTGCTGATCGTAATGGGCCTCGAAATGGTGGGCCTCCTCGGCGGGGGTGGCCGGGTCGTCGACCATATAGTCCCAGGCGCGCCCGGCCAGGATCGGCGGGCCGCCGTTGCCCTCGGCTTCCCAGGCCGCATGGAACACCAGGTTCTCGATCCCGACCAGCACCAGGGAGCCGTCCGCCTGGGGTTCGTAGAGCAGGATGGCGGGGTTGATAAAGTCGGTATGGGTGCCGGTGCCGTCGACCCGCGGCTCGGTGACCGTGAGGCCGAGCAGGTCGGGGCGCAGGTAGTGGATGCCCATGCCGCCCAGTTCGGCGGGCATGCCATGCGCCGCCGCCGTGACGCACTCCCCGGAGGGATCCGGGATATAGCCCTCCGCCAGGGCTACGTCGACATCCTCGAAGCGCAGCGTGGCGGCGCGTGCCGACTCGATCAGCGCCGCCACCTCTTCATGCGGGATAGTATTTGTGTCTGACGACGGGTATGCCGCTACCAGTGGTGCCGCCGCTAGGCCCGCCACGATCACCCCTCCCCACAGGACTGCACGCATTGAATTCTCCTCCCGGCATTGCCGGGCCGGCCGCACCGGGCAGGACGCCCGCCAGCGTTACCACCCGAGCCCCCCTCGCGGCCGAGAAGAGGGCGACCCGGAACGCCTCGACCATCCCTGTCACTATAGTGGAGCCGGGGCCCGGGCAAGGGGGTGGCGGGAGGATTTCAAGGCCCGTTCGCCATCCCCGTGGGCGGCCGCTACTGGCCGATACTCGGCGAGGCCACGGCAGCGCGCCCGTTCAACAACCAGGTTCCCAGTCCGGCGACGGCCAGCCCCAGGAGGGCGAAGAGCATAAAGGTGGTGACATGGCCTTCGGCGCCGACCAGCCAGCCGGCCAGCGGCGAGCCGGCGACCTGGCCCACCGAGGTGGCGAGCAGTGGCAGCACCGGGGCGAAGGCGGGCGCCTCGGTCATGATCTGGGTGCTCCTGACCAGGTAGAAGCCGCTGAGGGTCATGTAGCCGGCGCCGAACAGGGCCGCGGAGGCCAGGACGAGGGCGAAGTTGCCGGGATCGATGACCAGCAGCCCGAGGCTCGCGGACATCACTACGAGGGCGGCGGCGTGGCTCGCGGCCGGGCCGAAGCGCGCGATCAGGTCCCCGGCGCTGGCCCCGGACAGCCCACCCAGGCCCACCGCCAGCCACATCCAGGCGGTCTGGCTCGGCAGTAGTCCCCCGGCGTTGATCACCGCATCGGGGGCAAACACCCAGTAGACCGCGCTGACGATCCCCATGCCGACGGCCAGGCCACTCAGCCGGGCGATGCCCAGCCACTGGGCCCGGCTGACCGACTCGGGCAGCAGGCGGGGGCGCGAGAGCGAGATGCCCTGATCATCCCGAGGCAGATAGCAGAAGGCCGCCAGGGCGCCCACTGCCGCCAGGGCGGCGAAGCCGGTGTAGGCGCTGCGCCAGGCCTCGGCCCAGAGCAGCACCGCCGGCATGGCGAGGGCGATGCCCAGGCTGGTGCCCGCATTGATGGTGGCATTGACCCGCCCGCGCAGGTCGGCCGGCACGACCCGGTAAACCGCCTGCGCCATCACCGGCGACGACAGCCCGGTGCTGATCCCGCAGATCAGCACGCCGGCGGCCAGCAGCAGCGATGACGGCGCCTGGGCGATCATGATCAGGCCGACGCCGGCCAGGCCGGCGGCCGCGACCCCGGTGCGGCGCACCCCGAGGCGCCGCGTCACCAGCGGGGCGGCGAGGATCGTGAAGACGAAGCTCAGGAAGGGCAGGGCGCCGATCACTCCCGCCATGGTGGCGGAGATCGTCAGCTCGTCGCGCATCGCCGGCAGGAAGAGCCCGAACACGAAGCGCGCCAGGCCGTAGGTGATGGCGATGACCCCGCTGCCGAGGGCCGCCATGCCGAGAGGGGAGAGGGGGCTCATGGGGACACACTCCGCGCCGTCGCGATCAGGGTGTCGGCCAGGGCCCGGGTATCGGCCAGGGCCGTGGCGGTATCCAGCAGGGCCACCGCCGTATTGCTGCCCTCCAGCACCATAAAGAGGCGCCGCGCCAGGCCGGGCGGGTGGTTCAGCCCGTCGCGGGCCACCGCGGCTTCCAGGCGGGCCAGCAGGTCGTTCTTGGCGGCCGCCGCCAGGGCATGAATCTCAGCATTGTGCTCGGCGAACTCGCCCATCGCCTTGGCCATGATGCAGCCGTGCTGGCTGTAGCGCTGCAGCCAGTCGCCGTGGGCATCGATCAGCGCCAGGGTCTCCTGGCCCGGTGCCGCCGCGGCCATGGCCGCCTCCAGGCTGGCCATAAAGCGCTGATGGCGGGCCGTCAGCACCGCCGCCACCAGCGCCTCCTTGGAGGCGAAGTGGTTATAGAGCGTCATGCGCACCACCCCGGCCGCCGCCACGATGCGGTCGATGCCCGTGGCGTGGAAGCCCTGCTCATAGAAGAGCCGCTCGGCCGTGGCGAGCAACTGATCGCGCTTGGAGGCTGGCATCGGGTCTTGCTCCTATATAGACCGATCTATCTAAATGAAGGCCTATCTAAATACAGGACACCCGGCAGTGTCAATCGATGCCGCAGTGAAAAGCGTCCGGCAGCGCTCGGCATGGAAGGCTGGAAGTCAGGATCATGGCGTTTGATTGCTCGGCGGGCCTTCAGCAGGATCACCGCCATCCGCTGGGCTATGCTACCAGCACGCTGAATCATTCATGACTGATGGAGGAGAGCAATGGCCAAGCGTTTCAAGGTGGGCGACCACGTCAGACTATCACTGCCTGGCAGTAGCGGGGACCAAGCACGCCGCTGCTGTGTGTCGTGAAGAAAAAATCATCTGTATCGCTAAAGTTCTCGAGTAACCTGCCGATGAGAGGAAAAGGAGTAAGCAATTTGACAAGGAAATAGTCATGCGTGTCATTACCCACTCTCCGGACACATCGGCCCGTAAGTCCATCTCAAGAAGCACCAGTCCGGCTAATTTCACCTCGCTGGCAGCCGGCACATCGAAACGATCATGTTATCTAGCCTCCCTGATCCAGCAGTTGAGCTTCCGTGCCCTGTTTACCGAAGAATATTTAAGCGCCTTGGTCCACAAGAAACTGGACGATCGGGCCAAGGAGCGGCTCGGCACCTTTGCCGGAAGTAAGAATCGTGCCGCTTTCCATGCAAGATATGCTGACCCAAATGTCGTATCGGTGACAGTAGTTTCTAAAGATGCCGATTATGCGATCGGACAACGCGCGGCCAATAAATATGCAGTTTTACCAGTGCTGGATTGGCTCGATACCCATGAGCCTGAAAGCAAGTAAGGGAAGTACTCCCTCAATCGTCATAAGGAGATATGACATGAAAGCATCGAAAATCCTGGTTGCCGGACTGGCATTGCTGAGCGCCGTCATTTCGACCACCGCCCTTGCTACGGATGACACCATCACCAAAACGGCCAGCCCGGGCAGCATGCTGGTGTTGAGCAACGGTGGAGTCAGCTTGTCGCAGTTCGGCCTAACCAGTTCGGATTTCCCAAGCGGTACCGGGACAAAGACCAAGACACTGACGGGTATCGACTGGCAAACCACTTGGTACCCGGAAGCTATCGGGGAAACATTGGAGCTGTGTTACTTCAGGCCCTATAGCAGTACGGAAGTGGGGTGTCGCCCTATTCCACCTAACTCATCTGGCACGATAAACGACTTCAATAACCAGCGCTTTGGCAATGGCGCCAAGGTGATCATTTATCATCGAGCAGAGGATGGCAGTCGTGTATTGCAACCTGCAGGTCAAGATACCGTTACATATCATTATAGCTATTGAGGATTAGTATCAGCCTCTTCGCGCTTGCGAAGAGGCTTGGTTGCTAAAGGGATTAAGCCAATGAAGATCGGTAGCCAAGTTTCTGCGTATGTGCAAAGCAGTAAGCAAATAAATAACGCCAAGGAAAGTGGTGGTGTCGTCAGCGGTTCCAAGAGCGCCGATGAAGCCAAGGCGTCTCCACCCGCCGGAAGCACATCCGTGACCATCAGCGGACGCGCGCTGATGCTGTCGCGCCTGTTCCTCACCGAGGATGCCACCAGCGAACCGCCCGTGTTGCCGGGGTCTCAGGGCATGGGCCAGTACGGCGCCATGCTGCCCCATCACTTTCTTACCCGTGACGACCGAAGCCTGCTGGCGGAGATGTATGAGTTTGCCGATGAGCAGGGAGCCGATCTGAAGCACGTCGACCGGCTGGCCTGGGATCTTGGGCTGTATCGGCAACGTAATGATGGCAAGGCAATAGCGAACTTTAACGATGGTCGTAGCTACGACCTTGAAGGGCGCGTACGAACCGTCAGCTTTACCGACAAGGATACCGCCACGGCCGAGCGCATTCTGCAAAGCGATGCCCTCAACAGCACGCAACTGGACCAGGGCTTTCTAAGTTACATCCTCGACCCCGGCTACGGCTTCACTCACGGCAGCGATTTCGAGTTCCTGGAGCAGATGGTGACCCGATTCTCCTCCCGTGGCAGCGAAGCCGCCACGCTGGACCCCAAGTTCTCGACTTATGTCAGGATAGAGAACAACTACATCCTGCATACGGCGGACGAAATCACGCTACAGCCCTTCGAGCCGGATATCACCAACGTCAACGGCGTCTGGAGCGTGACCGAGAAGGGCGCGGCGGCGGGCATCACGCTGGACCAGGTCATCGGCAACACTCAGCGTTCCCTCGCAACCAGCGCTGGCCAGGAGCAGAACCAGTACATTCTCGATGCCTTCTTCGGTAAAAGCGACGAAAAAGCACCAGAGCGAGGCCTGCTGTCGAGATTGATTGAGCTGATGAAGACGTCCAACACCAAGAGAGGTTAAGGAATGCTACCCTATGACTGCTATCATCCGTTCTCTAATTCCGTCGGTTTTTCAATCCAACGTAGGCAGCATCTTCTAGGTCAATCTCTATAGCGGCGGCATCAAGGTTCTCCCAAGGCAGCGTGGCTGCGGCTGGTGGCGCTAGCTGCGTCGCCGATATTGTTTCAACAAGTATATAGACTCATGCCTATCGGTCGAATTCATCATGAGGACACAACGGCCCTGATCACCTTGAAAGGCGTCAGCCATGGTTACCGAACGGGCGATCAAGAACTCCCCGTACTGAAACATGTCACGCTGGACATATGGCGAGGTCAGTCGTGTGTCATTCTGGGTGCATCGGGGTCTGGCAAGAGTACGCTGCTTAATATTCTTGGCCTGCTCGACCGCCCTGACTCCGGACAATTCCACTTTGCCGGTCACGATATGCAACGTGCCAGTACGGACGAACTGGCGTCGATCCGCAACAAGGAAATCGGTTTTGTCTTCCAGTCCTTCAATCTGCTACCACGCCTGACCGCCTTGGATAACGTCGCCTTGCCGCTCTCATATCGCGGCGTACCACGTCACGCAGCGCGGCAATGTGCCATGGAACAGCTCCAGAGGGTTGGCCTGGCCGAGCGTGCCATGCATCGCCCGGCGGAGCTTTCCGGTGGGCAGTGCCAGCGGGTAGCTATCGCACGTGCCTTGGTCGGCTCCCCCTCCCTCATCCTGGCCGATGAACCCACCGGCAACCTCGATAACCAGACCGCCACCGACATCCTGAACCGGCTGCTCACCTTGAATCGCGAGCAATCCGTCACCCTGATCATGGTGACGCACGATACCTCCATGACCAAACACTTCGGCCGGCAACTGGAAATCCATCAGGGCGAGATGCATGAAATCGTAACCATTGGAGACGATAAGCATGCATGAAGGACATGACCACATTACTCTGATGCAAGTTTTGACCGAGTCTATCGGCAATCTGAATCTGTCGGGTCGACGCTCACTGTTGGCGCTGCTTGGTATCATGGTGGGCAGCGGCTCGATCATTGCCCTGTTGATCATCGGTGGGAGTGGTACCGAAGAGGCGATGCGCACCTTTCGTCATATGGGCACGGATACATTGATTGTGAATTTTCCTTCCAGGATGGAGGAGCACCGGCCCGTGCCCGCCCATTTGGATACCCTGGCAATGCGGGCAGCGTTGCCGGAGATCGCCGAGATCGCGCCTCTGAGCCATCATTCAGGCCGCATCAGCTACGCCGGAAAGTACTCCGATGCATCCTTGGTCGGTGCCACCGGTGGCATGGCGCCGGCTATCGGCTTGCAACTCCGCGAGGGTCGGCATCTTTCCCGTTATGACCGGCGGGAAGCCTTCGCCGTTGTAGGCGCCCGGGTGGCTGAAGAACTGGGAGCGCCGGGGCGTCCGCTGCGAATCGGTGACCGTATCCGCATCGAGCACTATCTGTTCGAAGTGATCGGCATTGCCAAGCCCTGGCCTGCCAACCCCTTGATTCCCATCTCAGCGGACGATGCCGTACTGGTGCCGTTGGAGGGGATGCGGCGGCTGCATCCCGCACCGCAGATCAATGCCATCATCGTACGCGGCGGGGATGCGGAACTGACCGGGTTGGCCCAGGCGCTACGTGCCTACATGCAGGAATTGTGGCAAAGGGCAGTGGACGTGCAGATCCCCCGGCAGCTTCTCGATGGCTTGCAGCAGCAGGCCAATACCTTCGCTTACCTGCTGGCGGGATTGGGTGGCATCTCGCTGCTGGTGGGTGGGGTGGGGGTGATGAACGTGATGCTGATGAGCGTGGCCGAACGTAAGCGGGAGATTGGCATTCGTATGGCACTGGGCGCGCGTCGGCGCGACATACGCCGTCTATTCCTACTGGAGGCTGTCAATCTTTCGCTGTTGGGCGCATTGCTCGGTGCGGCGTTGGGATTGACGGTGGCCTACGGCTTCGTTCGTTTTTCCCACTGGGATTTTCACATGGCTCGGGAGGTGCTGCCGCTTGGCGTGGGTGGTGCACTGCTGGCAGGCATCTTCTTTGGGCTCTATCCAGCGTTCACGGCTTCCCGTCTTCAGCCAGTGGAGGCGCTGCGTGCCGAGTAATCCACGACTGCTACTGACAGCGGTGGCCTTGCTGATGCTGCTGAGTGCTCCTGCCGGGGCGTGGATGGAGGAGATCTTGCAGCCATCGGCACCGGTAATGAATGCCCCTCTGGTGGTGGATGAGCCACCGGCCGGCGAGGTTATGGAACTGACGCTGGCTGAGGCGGTGGCCATGGGGCTGAGGGGGAATCGAACCATCCGAAGCGCCTACTTACAACGCATTTCCCAGCGTTTCGACCTGAAGGTGGCGGAGGAGCAGTTCGACCCGCAATTCAACGTGCAGGGTCGTTATCTCGCCACCCAGCGCGACGATGGCAGTGAACAGCTCGGCGAAGTCTCGCCCACGGTGAGTATAGAGGGCCCGCTAGGCACTAACTTCAGCCTCTCATGGACGGAAGCGGTCAACCGTAACGACGAGACAGGTAGCCGCCATAGTCGTGGTGCCACCTTCGAGGTAATCCAGCCTCTGCTGCGTGATGCGGGGAAGGACGTGGCGACGGCGCCGCTACGTCTGGCGCGATTGAGTGAGCAGATAAATCAGTTGGAACTACAATCCATGGTCTCACAAGTGGTGACCCAGATCGTGCTTACCTATCGTGAGCTATTGCGCGCCCAAGAACAGGTGCGCATCGCTGAAGAGGGATTAGCACGCTCTCGGCAACTGGCTGTGGTGAACGAGGCTCTGATCGCTGCTGGAAGGATGGCGGAGTTCGATATCTTGCAAATTCAGGCCGGCATGGCGAGCCGGGAACTGGAGGTAGAAGAAGCGATCAACCAGCGCGAAGCGCGGCGGCTGGAATTGCTGCATCTACTAGCCCTGGATATTGCCACGCCGCTTCAGGCCAGCGATCCGCTTGCGGCGCGTCAGGTCAGCCTTAATGCAGAAGAGGCGCGGCACATCGCCAAGATGTATCAACCGGAATATCTAACCCAGTTGATCGTCCAGGAGCAGGTGGAGATTCATGCAGCGGTAGCGCACAACCAGCGCTTGTGGGATCTCTCTCTCGTAGGCGGTGCCAGCCAGTTGCAGAACCGCTTCGGCAGCAGTGAGCACGTTAATGACCGGCACTGGGACGCCTATGCTGGGGTACGAGTGGAGATCCCCATCGGAAATGCTGGACAGCGCCGGGATGAGGTGCGAGCGCGGGTTAATGTCTACGACCAGGCCTTGCGCCTAGCAGAGACCGAGCAGACCTTGGAACGAGATATCGACGATGCCGTGCGCAGCCTGGAAGCGCAGTGGCGTCAGTACCAGCTTGCCCAGCGCGCCACCGAGTTCTCGCATCAGGCCCTGGAACTGGAGCGCGAAAAGCTCTCGGCAGGCCGCTCCAGTAACTTTCAGGTACTGAGCCAGGAGACGGAGCTGCGCAACGCCCAGCATGCCCGGCTAAATGCGCTAATTGCTTATCTCAACGCCCAGACCCAGCTCGACCTACGGCTGGGCATGACCTTGGAGAGCTGGGACATTGCGCTCAATGACGATTGATATGTTATGGCGGAAGAAGCCTGGGCTAATGCTGGCCGCGCTGTTTGTGCTGGCAGCCGTGTGGTCGTTGCGCCCGGACAGCGATCAACCCATGGCGCAGGAAGAGGTCACTTGGAGGCCGGTGGAATTGCAGCCGCTGGTTCAACAGCTCGGGCTGGTGGGGCGGGTCGAGCCGGCCGAGCTGCGTACCCTGAGCGCGCCTTTCGAGGGGAGCATTCAGGAGTTGGCTGCAGCGGAGGGCAGCCGGGTGGAAGAGGGCGAAGTATTGCTGCGGCTGGATACCACCCAGATCGACATCCAACTGCGCGAAGCGCTGGCGCAGCGCTTGCAGGCGCAGCGCACTCTCAGCGATCTGCAAGGGTGGGAGCAAGGGCCGGAAGTGGCACGGGCGCGGCGGATGCTCTCGAGTTCACAACTCAATCTCAATGACACCGTCCGGCGCTTGAACGAGAGCCGCAGCTTACTGGAAAAAGGTATCGTGCCGCGAATGGAGGTGGAGGCCTTGGAGCAGCAGGCCACCATGCAGCGGCTTGACCTGGAATCTGCCGAGGCGGAGCTGGTGTCCATCCTCGGTCAGGGGCGCGGAGACAACCGGCGCATCGCCGAGATGGAGCTGGAGAACGCCGCCGCCCGCCATGAATCACTATTGGAACAGCGCGAGCACCGCACGCTACGTGCGCCTTTCGACGGAGTGGTAATGCCGCCACTCAGCCAGAGCGGCGAGACAGAGCGTGAGCCAGTGCAGAACGGTGCTCATGTCACACAAGGTCAGCCGTTGTTCACTCTCGCCAGCACTGAGCGGATACATATCGTCGCTCATGCCGAAGAAGTAGACATCAATATGCTTGAGCCTGGCCAACAAGTGACCGTCACTGGCGATGCCTTTGCGAACATCGAGCTGCAAGGAGAACTCTCTTCCATCGGTGTGCAGCGCATGGAACCCCAGGGCTACGGGGCTGGTGCCAGCTACCAATTCATCGTTAGTGTGTCGCCTTTGACGCCGGAACAGCAGCGCCACATTCGTCTCGGCATGAGCGCTAACTTGCACGTCACTACCTATCGGAGCGATGCCGCCATGGTGGTACCCCCAGAAGCGATCCGCCAAGATCAAAACGGCATCTACGTTGAATATCGCGCTTCGTCACAGGACGAATCCCAGAGAATTGATATTGAGATTGGAACAGCCACTCCCAGTGGAATTGAAGTCTTCGGCCTGCCGCCGGGGTTGGTGAGATTGTGACTGACGCCGAAGACAGATAAAGCCTCGTCTTGGAGAATGGCAGAGTGCTCGTGACAGAAGGCCAGTAGACCGCAGCCGCCTGGGCTATGCTTCAGCTCGTGAACATTCCTCAGGGAGAGGTGAGCAATGGCCAAGCGTTTCAAGGTGGGCGACCATGTCAGTTGGAACTCCGAGGCAGGCCAGGTAAGCGGAAAGATTATCCGCGTTCATACCCAGGACACGGAGTACAAGGGACACAAGCGCCACGCCAGCGCAGAAGAGCCCCAATACGAGATCAAGAGCGATAAAACCGATCACATCGCCATGCACAAGGACTCGGCGCTGACCAAGATCGATGAATAGGTGGGCGACGCGCTTTCCTATCCTTTCAATGCCACCCTTCTCGGAGCCTGCCATGACCGATTCACTGCATATGGCCTGCCCCCACTGCCTGGCCATCAACCGCGTGGCCGCGGCGCGTCTGGCCGATGCCTCGCGCTGCGGCAAGTGCAAGCAGCCGCTGTTCACCGGCGCACCCCTGGAACTCACCACTGCCAACTACGCCGCCTTGATCGAACGCAGCGAGCTGCCGGTGGTGGTGGACTTCTGGGCCGGGTGGTGCGGACCCTGCAAGATGATGGCGCCGCTCTTTGCCCAGGCCGCCGCCGAACTGGAGCCGCGCATTCGCTTCGCCAAGCTCGACACCGAGGCGGAACCGACCCTTGCAGGGCGCTTTGGCATTCGCAGCATCCCCACGCTGATCGTCTTCAAGGAAGGACGTGAGATCGCCCGCCAGGCCGGGCTGATGCAGGGGGCGCAACTGAAGCGCTGGCTCGAGCCGTACCTCATCCAGGTCTAGGCACTTTTCAGATGCCACACGCCGTCACAGCGTCAACTGCCCCTTGGGCTCATCTGTCGATCCCCTCGCGCTTCATGTCAGGCATCGCTTGCGTTGCCGACCGTCTGGATGACCTCGAACCCTTCGAAGTTCGGCGGGCCCAGGTAGAGCCCCTCGCGCTTGCTCTGGCCGGCGTTGGCGTGCGCCTTGCGGAATGCCTCGGAGTGCGTCCAGGCCTCGAAATCCTCGCGCGAGCGCCAGATGGTGTGCGAGGCGTAGAGCACGTGGTCCTCCTTCTCGGGGCCGCGCAGCATGTGGAACTCGACGAAGCCGGACAGGCCCTGCAGGTGGGTTTCCCGTTCCAGCCAGATCTGCTCGAACTCCTCCACTCTCTCGGGGTTGACCCGGAAACGGTTCATGGCGATGAACACGGCACATTCTCCCATCAGGCTGATTATCGTTGCGGCCAACGATGCCACCTCGTCCACGCCAGGGCAAGGTGGCATCAAGAGCGGAACGCGGCCGGGGCCTGGACTCAGTCGCAGGGTGTCACGCCTTGTGGTGCCGGCAGGTCACCGTCGGATTGAACGGCTCGAGGTTGCCGTTGGGGTTGTCGCGAAACCACAGGTGCTGATCGTAATGGGCCTCGAAGTGGTGGGCCTCCTCCGCGAGGGTGGTCGGATCGTCGACCATATAGTCCCAGGCGCGCCCGGCCAGGATCGGCGGACCCTCGTTGCCCGCGGCTTCCCAGGCCGCATGGAACACCAGGTTCTCGACCCCGACCAGCACCAGGGAGCCGTCTTCCTGGGGTTCGTAGAGCAGGATGGCGGGGTTGATGAAGTCGGTATGGGTGCCGGTGCCATCGACCCGTGGCGCGGTGACCGTGAGGCCGAGCAGGTCGGGCCGCAAATAGTGGATGCCCATGTCCCCCAGCTCGGCGGGCATGCCATGCGCCGCCGCCGTCACGCACTCCCCGGAAGGATCGGGAACATAGCCCTCCGCCAGGGCCACCTCGACATCCTCGAAGCGCAGGGTAGCCGCGCGCACCGACTCGATCAGCGCCGCCACCTCCTCGCCCTGGACATTGCCCGTCGGCGAGTAAGCCGCGGCCAGGGGCGCCGCCGTCAGGCCGATCATGAACACCCCGCCCCACAGGACTGCACGCATTGATGTCTCCTCCCGGCCTTGCCGGGCCGGCCGCACCGGGCAGGATGCCCGCCAGCGTTACCCCCCGAGCCCCCTCGCGGCCGAGAAGAGGGCGACCCGGAACGCCTCGACCATCCCTGTCACTATAGTGGAGCCGGGGCCCGGGCAAGGGGGGGCGGGAGGATTTCAAGGCCCGCTCGTCATCCCCGTGGGCGGCCGCTACTCGGCCTTCCGCTACGGCTATACGGACCTCGGCGGTCACTCGGTATTCCCGTCGAAGACGGCGATGGCCTCGTCCAGACTTGTGGCCACGGCGTTCCACGGCAGCGGCGACCCGGCGAAGTGGCAGTGGTAGAGCGCCTCGTCGTCGATCTCGACACGATGGATGCGGTTGCCTTGATCGTCCTGCCACCAGTCGGCATGGACATGCTGCCAGTTGGGGGCGAGCGAGGTGAACATGGCGATGGTCATGATGGCTTCCCTCCTCCAGCCGCTCGAGTCGGGCGTCAGCTCAGGGCGCTTTCGGCTGCCTATTACTTGGTCACTATTAGGGCGACGATCCTTTCAGTGCTTTCCTGGGTAGGTATAGGGCCAGGGGAGCTGGGATGCCTTGTATCGCCCCAATCCTCGTTCGAGATACAAGGTTTCTTCATTGTAGGGCAGAGTGGAGACAATCAGTAACATTTAATTACAATTCTGCGATCCTCTCGTCGGTCATGGACCGTTCTTGCCTTGCCATGGGCCACATCGCCCCCGTGTACTACCTTAACGGGGTGTCCACGGTGGCTGGGCAAGATCGGAAAGTGGATGCCCTCGTTTCTTTTCTCCGCGCCAACGGCTTGGAGGTGACCATGCGCAATGTCCGATTCCTGCTTGGCTCCCTGTTCGTGGTCATGGTGGCGACCGCGGCCGGCGCCTCGGAGACGGGCTCCGACCACCCCCTGGTCGGGCGCTTCGAGGACGCCCGGATCGTCGATTACGAGGCGATGGCGTTCGACGAGTACCTGCTGCTTACCCAGGAAGTCACCAGCCGGGCCGAGTGGGGCGATGCGGCCAAGGCACAATACGGCCTCACCCTGGAAGGCCGGGTCACCCGCATCACCTACGAGTCGCCGAGGGAGCGCAGTACCCTGGAGGTGATGCGCGCCTATCGGGAGGCGCTGACCGCAAACGACTTCGAGATCCTGTTTGAATGCGACGCCGCCGCTTGTGGCGGCCGCGCCTTCAACCATGCGGTGGTGCCTTACGACCTTACCTTCAGCGAGAACCACGAGGGTCAGCGTTACGTCGCCGCCCGCAAGGCCGGTCCCGAGGGCGATGTCCATGTCGCGATCTACACGGTGAAGGCCTACAGCGTCGGCGGTGAGCGCAATAACCGCGTCTACACCCAGGTGGACGTGATCGAGCAGGAGCCGCGTGAGACCGAGGTCGTCGTGGTCGAGGCCGACGAGATGGCCGAGCAGATCGCCGCGGAGGGTAGGGTCGCCCTCTACGGTATTTACTTCGACACCGACAGCGCCCGGATCCAGGCCGGGTCCAGGCCCGCCCTGGACGAGGTCGGCGAGCTGTTGTCGACGCAATCCGACCTCAGGTTGCTCGTGGTCGGCCACACCGACAACCAGGGAGGATTCGACTACAACATCGACCTGTCACAGCGCCGCGCTGCGGCGGTGGTCGAGGCCCTGGCGACCGAATACGGCGTGGCGCGGGACCGGCTCAAGCCCTGGGGCGTGGGCTTCACCGCGCCGGTGGCGAGCAATGCCACGAATGAGGGCCGGGCCAGGAACCGGCGGGTGGAGCTGGTCCCGCAGTAGGACACTTGCCGACGGGCTGCGCCGCTCGGGCGCTCGTCGAAGCCACCGAGGAGGCGCCGCTGTTCCTCTACCCCGGCGATCAGCACCTCTTCGCCGACAGTTCACTGCCTGCGTATGACGCCGAGGCCTCCGCCGTCCTGGTCATCGAGGCGGGGGAGTTGCCGCCCGGCGTGGCGCCTTGGACCAATGCGATCTAGAGAATTTTATGAGAGGGGGCACTGCAATGAAGGTCTGTCCTCGGCTTGCCGATTCTGTCCCCCCGATTTCCAGGTTTTTGGCTACGCTCAGATGACCCTGCCACCGCCGTGGACCACGACATGCCTCGCAAAATGTCCCGCATAATGCTGGGTCCCGTTTTCCTTACAACGGCACTCTGCCATGCCTCCGCCGCCCTCGCGCTGCCGGACGGTGATGGCCGGGAAACGGTCGAAACTGTCTGCGCTGCCTGCCACGGGGTGAACCTGATCGAGCGCAGCTCGGGATACTCCCGGGATGACTGGGAGTATCTCATCTCCACGATGGTCGACGTGTCGGGCGACTCGACGAGGCAGGATGACATCCTCGACTATCTGGCCGAGCACTTCCCGCCCAGCGAGAACCGGGCCGCGATGCCGGTCGATGGCCCGCTGACCATCCGCTTCGAAGAATGGAGGGTGCCCACGCCGGGGCAGCGCTCGCGCGATCCGGTCGAGGCGCCGGACGGTAGCATCTGGTGGGTGGGGCAGTGGAGGGACATCCTCGGCCGGATCGACCCCGAGACCGGCGAGATGGAGGAGTTCGCCTTGCCCTCGGGGGCGCGGCCCCACTCGGTCAACATCGGCCCCGACGGCGCGGCCTGGTACACCGGCAACCGCAACGCCACCCTGGGCCGATTCGACCCGCAAACGGGTGAGATTACCGAATATCCCATGCCCGACGAGGCCGCACGCGACCCGCATACCGCCGAGTTTGCGGCGAACGGTATCCTGTGGTTCAGCCTGCAGCAGAGCAACATGATCGGCCGGCTGGACCCGGCGACCGAAGAGGTGCGGCTGGTCACCAGCCCGCGTGAAGGCTCGCGTCCCTATGGCGTGAAGGTCGCCTCGGATGGCACGGTCTGGGTCGCCTGCAACGGGGCGAACTGTCTGCTGCGCGTCGACCCCGAATCGATGGCGGTGAGCGAGATCCCCCTGCCCGGGGCCGGCACCAGGGTGCGCAGGCTCGATATCGACGGAGACGGCATCATCTGGTGGGTCAATTCCGGGCTGGGCCGGCTGGGTCGCTACGATCCCGACACCGGCGATATTCAGGAATGGGACTCGCCCAGCGGCGCGAACTCCCATCCCTACGCGATCGCCGTGTTCGACGGGGCGGTCTGGTACAACGAAAGCGGCGTGCGGCCGGACATGCTGGTGCGCTTCGATCCTGACGCCGAGACCTTCCAGAGCTGGCCGATCCCCTCCGGACCGGTTTATGCCGGAATCCTGCGCCATATGCGCCCCACCCTCGATGGAGAAGCGCTGCTGATACACCAGAGTGCCACCAACCACATTGGCCGGGTGACCGTGGAGGGCCGTGGCCCGATGTAGCCGTGCTGTCGTTGCGGCAGCTGCGACAGACCCATCCTGCATGGGCCGGTATCACTGATGACCTGCGTCGCCATGGTCTTCGCCGCCACCCCGTCGTTTCCCTGCCTGGGACACAGCATCCTTCGGTGCTAGGCTGAATCTCATAACCATAACGACACCGCCACTACGCAAGGGATGCCCATATGGCAACGGATTCCTCGACACCCCGCATCACCCTGCACCCGCACTCCCGCCGGGTGCGCGTGGTTATCGACGGCACCTTGATCGCCGATACCACCCGCGCCATCGAACTCCGCGAACGTGGCTACCCGCCGCGCCAGTACCTGCCCCGCGACGATGTACAGATGGAGCTGCTGACCCCCTCCGAGACCCTGACCCACTGCCCCTTCAAGGGCGATGCCGTGTACTTCTCGTATGGCGAGCACCAGGATGTGGCCTGGAGTTATCAACAGCCGTTGGAGGGGATGGAGGAGCTTGCCGGACGGCTAGCGTTTTATAAGGGCGTGAGCGAATGACAGTATCGATCTAAAGCAGACATGGTGGCAAAGGCCGCCGTCATATCTAGAAATGAGATCTGTCCCCGATTGTTATTGCCAATCCGCCATATCATTGTGCTTCACTATTGCGAAAAAACTTATATTTTAACAACATCCCAAAGAATGGCGCATCACCCACCAAGATGCTATGCTAGCTTTTGGGGTCTGGAATAAAAGTAGCGAGGGGAAAATGACCAGTGATAAAAACTCAGGAATGATTCTGATAATTACATCAGCCTTCTCGATACCCATCTGGATACTGCTCTCATCAAACTACTAAGTGCCTATTCAAAATTAATCGCGCGATCAGATCCGTAGCCTCCAAGTAGGCGATAGACCTCGTTGCAGAGCCGATCAAACGAGAGGTACGCACTCAATGGTAGCCATGCATACTTCATCTGCCGCCACAGGATCTCAATCAGGTTCAGCTCCGGCGAGTAAGCAGATAAGTAGACCAGGTGCACACGATGCGACATCCACTCCACTATCTTCCGTCTGAAGTCCTTGGAGCGATGCATGCTGGCATTGTCGAGCACCACGACAGCGAAGGTATCGGGGTCTTTGTTGGCCACAAACTGGTCAAACGCTTCGATGACCGTTTCGGTCGTCACCGGTCCCGTGGTGGTGTGGTAGACCAGCTTCCCGGCTCGGCTGAGGAACCCCAGTACGTTCAGCCTTCGGCTATGGGAGTAGGCGGTCACCTCGCAGGGCTTACCGATGGGGCTCCACGCATATGGCACCGACGACGATTGTGAAAAGCCTGATTCATCAAAGTAATAGAGCTCGTGTTCGCCTTGGTCTTCCCGCTGGTGAAGCGCCTTGAGGAGGCCCTGAGTGTTGCGGAAATCCGTTTCGTCACGCCGTGCTTTCAGTGAATGCCGAATGCGCTTGAAGCTATGGCGATTTTTTTTTCAACGCCCGGCGAAGGGTCACCGTGCTGACCGTCTTGCCGGTCTCTTCTTGCAGGCGAGCCTGCAAGGATCGAATCTGATGAGGTTGCTCGGCGGCCAGCTCCTGCAGTCGCTGGTGGTCGTGTTCATCCAGGATCGGCGTGCGGCCACTGCGAGGTTTGTCGATGAGCCCGTCGAGTCCCGACGCCTCCCACTGTTTGAGCCATCGAGATACGGCATCGCGGCGAACCTGCAATATCCCACTGATTTGGTCGATGGTATGGCCTTGATCACTCAGCAGGATGGCGTGCGCACGCCGACGTAGGGCACGCTTCTCACCATGGTGATAGGCGGAGGTCAGCGTCTGCTGTTCAGACTCCGTGAGAGGGGCAACAAAGCGGCGCCTTGCCATGGGCTCATCCGTGCAGTGATCCAGACGCCGACACTACACGAAAATTTCCGATTAGGCACTTATCAGGGCGCGGGAGTTTTACCCAACCTCTACCACGCAATGGAGATAATAAATATAGATTTTTCTCGTCCATTCTTTCATGATACTTTTCTTTGTGATACATCAGGCTTCACGCCAGACTGCACAAGCCTCATAGTCAAAACCAAATATATGATCCTGCTTTCCATGGTAGTTATGTGCTATGGGGTTTTGGTTTACAAGGAACTCGTGCCATTCTCTGCTCTATTTAAATCCAAGCACGATAAGTCATCTGACGGGGAGAATGCCGAATGAGCGATAAAATCAACATCACAATAAAGAAATCTGGAGTCAGCTATGACGTTGAATTTCCAGATATCAGAATGGCTGAGTTGGAAAAGTTTCCCTACTCGGAGGTTTTTCTAAGAATCATATACAAAAGCTATGTCAGAAATATGCTTCATGGTTTGCCTGAAACCGAATTAATCAACCACCCCTACCATTCACTAGAATCGGTAATCGAGCGTGCGCTGCATATTAAAAAGTCTGATATTGATAATTGGATGGACTCTAAATGCTGGTCAGCAACTGACTTAAAAGATAAGTCAGATGAAGGGATAAAAAAACTAAAAGAATTGCTGTGGGAAAGGCGTAATCAATCCCGAGAAATAAAGGGCAGGCTTGCTGACCTAGTAGCATCTGTATCGGAAAGGAATGACCTTATAGGCGACATTCTATTTTCTGGGCTGACGCTAGACAGGCCACATGATGTGATAACTGCTCAAGATTTGTAGCATGTGATCGGCTTCACACGTTAGAAGGCCGTCAACAATGTGACGCTCGGTTCGAAAGTATAAGAATTCCCGTGACACTGGTGTAAGGGGGGTGTAAGTGCGGTCCGAAACGCTACTGTCACGGGGGCTTTCCGTTCCCAGGAGTCCAGCTCACCCGACTTCGACACTTCCAGCCCGATTTCAGGCCGAAAGCGGCATCTCTATTTCTGGAGGTGTCGGCTTATCTACAGCCTCCCCAACCCACTTACCCGCATCACTTCCCTGGTTACTGCTTCATCCAGCATCCCGCGGCCGGTTTCCACCAGGGTTAGCCAGTCTCTGGCACGAGTGATGCCGGTGTAGACCAGCTCCCGGGTGAGGATGGGGTTGGGAGCGTCGGGGAGCAGCAGGGCGGTGTGGGTGAATTCCGAGCCCTGGGACTTGTGTACCGTCATGGCGAAGACGGTTTCCACCGCCTGGAGGCGGCTGGGCAGCACCCACTTGATCTTGCCGCTGCCGTCGCTGGACGGGAAAGCGACCCGTAGCAGGGTCCTGCCTGGTGCCCGGGTATCGGGCAGCGCCAGGGTGATGCCGATATCGCCGTTCATCAGCCCCAGGCCGTAGTCGTTGCGGGTGACCAGCACCGGGCGGCCTTCGAACCAGCCCCGGTCGAGTTCCATATCGCTGGCATTGAGCCAGCCGGCGCGGCGCAGGGCGCGGCCGATGCGCGGGTTGAGGCCCTCGATACCCCAGGGGCCCTTGCGCAGGGCGCAGAGCAGTTGGAACTGGCCATGGGCCTCGAGCACGGCGCGGGCCCAGGCGTCGAAGGGCTGGCGCGCTTCGTCGTCGCCGAAAGCGGTGTCGGTCGGGCGATGGTCGCGCAGTACCGCCAGGTAGTGGCGGTAACCCAGCGGCGGGGCGATGGGATCGCCGCGCCGGTCGGTGCGGCCCTGGCCGCGCAGGGGGAAGCCGGCGGGGTTGCCCTCCACCACCAGCCTGTCGAGGCCCGCGTCCTCGGGGTCGCCGAGATGCAGCCGGGCCAGGTCCCGATAGCCAGCTTTTCCTTCTGCAGCGAATACCTCGCGCACGGCGCGGCGCTTCTCCTCGGCCAGGCGCTTGTCGGGCAGCGGGCGATTGACCGCCTCGGCGAGCCGGCCGATGCCGCTGGCGGCGTCGAAGCGGTGGCTGACCCTCAGCATGGCGATGGCCTGGTCCAGGGGCTGGCCCGGGGTGTTGTGATAGGTATCGCGGTAGTGCTCGGGTAGCGGGGTGCCGGTGGCGGCCTCCAGCCAGTCGGCGGTCTCGGGGGTGTAGTGGCCACCCTCGGCGCGCTGGCAGAGGTCGCCCAGCACGGCGCCAGCCTCCACGGAGGCGAGCTGGTCTTTGTCGCCGAGCAGCACCAAGCGGGCCCGGGCGGGCAGGGCGGTCAGCACCGCGGCCATCATCTCGATATCCACCATGGAGGCTTCGTCGATCACCAGCACGTCCAGCGCCAAGGGGTTGCCGGCGTGGTGGCGGAAGTGGCGGGTATCGGGGCGGGAGCCCAGCAGGCGGTGCAGGGTCGTCACCTCGGTGGGGATGGCCTCGCGCAGGGTCGAGATATCCACACCCTGTTGGCCCACCGCGCCGGCCAGCTCGGCCAGCGACAGCTTCTTGACCTGGCCGGCGATGGATTCGTTAAGGCGCGCGGCGGCCTTGCCGGTGGGGGCGGCCAGGCGGATGCGCAGCGCTCGGGCGCTGTCCGGCTCGGGGCGGCCCAGGGCCATGGCCTGGAGCAGGGCGAGCAGCTTGACCACGGTGGTGGTCTTGCCGGTGCCGGGGCCGCCGGTGATCACCGCGAAGGGGGAGCGGGCGGCCAGGGCGCAGGCGGCCTTCTGCCAGTCGAGGTCGCCGCTGGTGGGGAAGAGGGCGTCCAGGGCGGTGGCGAGGGTTTCAGTGTTGGTGGTGTCTTCTGGGCGCCTGGCGGCGCCATCGCTCGGCGAAGCCGAGCTCCCACGGGGGGCGTCGCTTGTGTTGTCGGTTGATTCGGGGCGCCTATCGGCGCCAATCGCCTGCTGAAGCAAGCTCCTACGGGGGGCCTGATCGGGTGCTGCGGTGTCTTCGGGGCGCCTATCGGCGCCAATCGCCTGCTGAAGCAGGCTCCTACTGGGGGTGGTGGCGTCCTCGGTGGTCAGTCGGGCGGCGATTTGTTGGCGGATCTGTTGTTCGTATTGCCAGTAGCGGCGCAGGTAGAGGCGCGGGCCGCGGGGGCCGGGGGCGTGGACCAGGGGCGTGCTGCCCGGCGCGTCGTTGGCGACCAGGCCGGGGTTGGCGAGGGCTCGCTGCCAGTCGTCGAGGGTCAGGCCGTCGAGCACCTCGCTGGGCAGCGGCGGCGGGTCGCTGAGGTCGTCGCCTTCCGGCGGCAGCGACAGGGCCAGGTCCGGGGCCTCCAGGGTGGCGGCCAGGTCGAGGCAGACGTGGCCGCGGCCCAGCTGGTGGCTGGCCAGGGCCGCGGCCAGCAGCAGCGGCGCCGGGGCCTCGGGCACCTCGCGGTGCAGGAAGCGCGCCAGGGCCCGGTCCAGGGCGCGCAGCCAGCCGCGTTCCACCCAGCGCGCCAGCAGGTCCATCAGCGCCGGCGTCTCCTCCAGGGCCGGATGCCGGGCCTCGGGCAGGTCGTCGAACAGGTCCTTCATGCGGAGGCCTCCGTGGCGTGAGTGGGCGCCGACTCGCCGCGAAACAGGGCGTCCAGGCCGTCGATCAGGGCCCGGGGCGGGCGCTCGGCGTAGATGCCGCGGCCCTCCGTGGCGGTGGCGGGGCCGATGCCGCGCAGGAAGACGGTCAGCGAGCCGCCGATATGGCGGTCGTAGTCGTAGTCCGGCAGGCGCGACTTGAGCAGCCGGTGCAGGGCCAGCAGGTAGAGGGCGGCCTGCAGGTCGTAGCGCTTGTCGGCCATGGCGTTGCGCATGGCCGCCTGGGTGTAGGCGTCGTCGTCCGGCCCCAGGTGGTTGGACTTCCAGTCGAGCACGTAATAGCGCCCGTCGCGTTCGAACACCAGGTCGATAAAGCCCTTGAGCATGCCGTTCAAGGTGTCGGCGTCGAGTGCCGGCCGCGGGGCCCCGGCCAGGGTGTAAGCGCTGACTTGGCGGTCCAGCGCCGGGGTGGCGACCCGGTGGGCGGCGAACCAGAACTCCATCTCCACCTGGTAGCTGGCCAGTTCCTCGAGGCGCAGCGGCGACGCCTCGGGCAGCGGCAGCGGCGTGGTCAGGAGCTCCCCCAGCCAGCCGTTGAGCGGGGCCAGCCAGGCGCCCCAGCCACGCAGCTGGGTGCGCCGGGCCAGCATATCCTCGCGCAGGGCGGCGTCCCGGGCGGCGCGGCCGAAGCCCTGCTCGCCGGCCCACTCCAGCAGGCCATGCAGGAAGGTGCCGGGGCCGGGACCGCGGGGGAAGCGGTGCAGGCGATGGGCCTGGGGCGGTAGCGTCGCGGCGCTGTCGCGGGGCTCGTCCATTACCTCGAAGGCGGTGGCCTCCAGGGGCGTGGTGGGCTCGGGCAGGATGGCCGCTTTGCCTGGCTCGGGAGGTAAGTCAGTGGTTACTGGGGCGCCGCTCTGCGCCGGGGCGGGGCTGGGCTCGAGGATGGCGCCGCTGGTGCGCAGCGCCGAGTAGCTGGCGATCCACCAGTGCTCCCGGGCCGGGCGTGCGGGCACCCGCGCCTCGCCCAGCTCGCCCTCGCCCTGGGCCGGGGCAAAGCACTCGGCGGTGGCCGGGGGCGCCGGCTCAATCACGATGGCGCCCTCGTCGCCCTTGAGGGCGGCCAGGGCCGCGCCGAGGTTCTCCGGGGTCAGCGCCTCGCCGTTGCTTAGCAGCTGGCCGAGGGCGCTGGCCTCCAGCCCCTTGAGGGGCGCGACCCCCAGCCAGGTGGCGTGGCGGGCCCGGGTCAGGGCCACATAGAGCTTGCGCAGGTCCTCGCCCAGGCGCTCCCGGTCGGCGATGGCCAGGGTCGCCTCGTCGGCGGCGAGGCTCAGGCGCAGCCGCCCCTCGGCGTCGTGCCAGCGCAGCGGCGAGTCGTCGGCCTTGGTGGCGCGGTGGTTGCCGATAAAGGGCAGGAACACCAGCGGATACTCCAGCCCCTTGGACTTGTGGATGGTGATTACCTGCACCAGGTCGGCGTCGCTCTCCAGGCGCAGCTTGTGGGCCTCGCCCTGGTCGTCCGGCTCGGCGATGGCCTCGGCCAGGAAGCGAATCAGCGCATGCTCGCCGTCCAGCTCCTGGCTGGCGTGCTGTAATAACTCGCCCAGATGCAGTAAGTCGGTGAGCCAGCGCTCACCCTCGCTGGAAGGCCCACCGGCCAATAGCCGGCCGGGCACCTCGAAGTCGTTCATCAGCCGGCGCAGCAGCGGCAGCACCCCCTGGCGCTGCCACAGGCGGTGGTAGTCGCGGAACTGCAGCACCCGGGCCTCCCAGGCCAGCTCGTCCTGTTGTAGGCGGTCGAGGGCGGCGAGATCCAGGCCCAGGCCGGGGGTGGCCAGGGCGGCGCGCAGCAGGCGTTCGTCGTCCGGGTCGGCACAGGCGCGCAGCCAGGCCTCGAGCTCCCCGGCCATGGGCGAGGCGAAGACCTTGTCCTTGTCGGAGAGGTAGACGCTCTTGATCCCGCGTCGGGCCAGGGCACGGCGGATCTCCCGGGCCTCGCCGATGCCGTTGACCAGCACCGCCATATCCGAGGGGGCCAGCGGCGCAAGATGCTCGCCGTCGTCGAAGCCCGCCGCGCCGCGCCGGCCCCGCTCCAGCAGGGCGACCATGTGTGAGGCGCAGCGCTCGGCCATCTCGCCCAGATAGGCGCCCTTGCCGAGGGGCTCGTCGGTGTCCAGCTGCCAGAGGGTCATGGCCGGCTGGGGCCGGCCATCGACCACCAGGGTGTCCTTGCGGCCCTTGGCCTTGACCGGGGTGAAGGGCACCGGATTGACGCTCGCTTCCTTGAACAGGAAGGCCCCGGCGGGGTGGGCCTCGGCGAATGCGAAGCAGCGGTTCACCGCGGCCACCATGGCGGCGCCGGAGCGGTAGTTGGTGCCCAGGGTGACGTGGCGGCCGGCGGTGTCGCGGCGGGCCTGGAGGTAGGTGTAGATATCGGCGCCGCGGAAGGCGTAGATCGCCTGCTTGGGATCGCCGATCAGGAAGACGCCGGTCTCCGACGAATTCTCGGCCAGGCGGTAGACCCGGTCGAAGATGCGGTACTGCACCGGGTCGGTGTCCTGGAACTCGTCCACCAGGGCCACCGGGAACTGCTGGCGAATGTGCTCGGCCAGGGCGTCGGCACCCGGGTCTGAGTGAGCCCGGGCGAGGGCTCGATCGAGATGCGTCAGCAGATCATTGGGGCCCATCTCGGCACGACGCTCCTGTTCGCGGGCCAGCCGCGCCCGGCACCACTGCACGGCATGAATCAGCAGGTCGGCATGGGGCTCGGGCAGGGCGTCCAGGACCGCGGGCAGCTCGGCCAGGGCCTCCCAGGCCGCCGGCACCGGGGGCGTGCCCTCCTTCCAGATCTCCGCCATGCCCTCCGGGGTCAGGCGCTTCCAGGCGGCGGCGGTCAGCGCCGGGCGGCTCGCCTCGCCCTCGCACCAGTCGCGCAGGGCCCCCAGCCAGGTGGCGCGGCTCTTGGCATTGAAGCTCTGGCCCTTGAAGGCCTTGCGCTTGGCGGCCTCCTCCAGGGCCGGGCCCAGCTCGTCCAGCCAGGCGGCCCAGGGCGCCTTGAGCTCGGCGAGGCGCGCCTCGCGCTCCGCCCGGGCCGCGGCCAGGGTCTCGGCGGGGGGCGGGGCCTGGTGATCCAGGGCATCGCTTTCGGGAAGCAGCGGGCGCACGGCGGCGTAGAGGGAGGCGCGGCCCTCGGTGGGGGCCTCCCAGTAGCGGGTGATCTCGGCCAGGGCCTCGGCGTCCAGCGGGTAGTAGAAGCTGCGCCAGTAGTCGCGCACCACCTCCTGCTCGAGCTCGCCCTGGTCGGTGGTCAGCTCCAGGGAGAAGAGGCTGCCGCTGTCGAAGGCGTGCTCCCGCAGCATGCGGTAGCACCAGCTATGGATGGTGGAGACGGCAGCCTCGTCCATCCACTCGGCGGCCAGTTGCAGGCGCCGGGCGCAGGCGGGCCAGGCCGCCGGGTCGTATTGGTCGCGAAGGGACAGCAGCAGCGGGTCGAATGGGGGACAGACCCCCATTTCGAAATGGGGGTCTGTCCCCCATTGGAAGACCTCCGCCGCTTCGACCAGGCGGGCGCGGATCCGCTCGCGTAGCTCCTGGGTGGCGGCGTTGGTAAAGGTCACCACCAGGATCTCCGGCGGGGTGAGGGCGCGGGGGAAGGCGGCCGCGTCCTCGGCGTGGCGGGCGCCCAGCACCAGGCGCACATAGAGCAGGGCGATGGTAAAGGTCTTGCCGGTACCGGCGCTGGCTTCGATCAATCGGCTGCCGTGGAGCGGAAAGGTCAGTGCATTCAGCTCGGTGGGCTGGCTATCACTCATTTGCCCTCTCCTCCCTCTTTATCCCCTTTTACTGCGAGATAGAGCGGCGCCAGCAGCCGCTCGGCAAGTGTTGGAAAATCTAGTGTGGCGACGTCGGGTCGCTTCTCCTTATTGGCCGGGGCGGCGGCCATCAGGGCGGCGAAGTCGGGCCAGCGGTGGGCGAGGTAGGCGTTGCGGTCCACCTCACCGCCGCTGAAGGCGTCGCCCTCGTAGGCCTTCCTCGCCTGCTGCCAGGCATCGCTGTCGGGACCGTTGTTCTCTTTCGAGCCATCGTGCTTGTCGACCTTGGCCAGCCAGGCGAAGGCGGTATCACAGGCCAGCGGCAGGGGCTCGCCCATCCCCGCCTGCCAGGCGTCGATCAGCTCGCCGAGGCGTTGCCGGGCGAGCGTGGCCTCCACGGGCGGCAGGGTCACGCTGCCGGCCTTGGAGAGCAGCCGGGTGGTCAGGGGTGCCTCCAGGTTGCCGGCCAGGTGAGCCACCCAGGGGCGCACCAACTGGGCCCAGCGGTACTTCTTCTGCTTGATCAGGCTGCTGCTGGAAAGCAGCAGGCGGCAGCGGTGGCCTTCGTCGTTGACGCGCAGTTGATCGAGCCAGTCCTCCAGGGGCGGGGTGGTGCGGGTGGGCAGCGCCAGGCGCACCGGCTCGGGCTCCTCCACCGGGTAGGGCCAGGCGTCGATCAACTCGGCGTACTCGGCGAACAGCGCCTCCATGGGCTCGGTGAGGCTCTCGCGCATGCGCTCGGCGAAGGCGCCCATGGCCAGTACCCCCTGGCCCTCCAGGCGCTGCAGGGCCTCATCCAGCGCCGCGATCCGCGGCTGGCTCGCATCCACGGCGCGGCGCTGGGCCTGGATCAGGGCGTCCTGCAGCTGCCAGTGGGTCAGGCCGTCGAGGGCGAAGGGCTCCTGGTCGAGGCTGGTCAGCTCCTCCCGCTCCAGGAAGACCCGGAGGCGGGTATTGAAGAAGGCCTTGGCCGGGTCGCGCAGAAAGCTTCCGAGCTGTATGAGCGTCAGTGGGTTCTCCTGCGCGAAGTCGCCCAGGGCCTGGGCGTCCGCCGTGGGAATCGCCTCGTTATGCACATCCCGCCACTCATGGGCATAGGTAAAGCGGCGCCGGGCCGAGGTATCCCGGGCCGCCTGCTGCGCCGGGGTGGGGAAGTAGTCGCGGCTAAAGGGCTGCAGCGGATGCTCGGTGGTCAGGGCGGCGAGCAGGTCGTCGCTTAGATCGTCGCCACTGTCTGTCTGCCAGCCGGCGGCCAGGTGGTCGCGCAGTTGGCCCACCAGCACCGAGGGGGGCTTCTCGGCGTTATCGACGATGCTGCGCCCCACCCAGCTGATATAGAGCTGGCGACGCGCCGAGAGCAGCGCCTCCAGGAAGAGGTAGCGGTCGTCCTCGCGGCGCGAGCGGTCGCCGGGGCGGTAGTCGCCGTGCATCAGGTCGATATCCAGCGGCGGCTGGCTGCGCGGGTAGTCGCCGTCGTTCATGCCCAGCAGGCAGACCCGCTGGAAGGGGATGGCGCGCATCGGCATCAGGGTGGCGAAGTTGACCGCCCCGGCCAGGAAGCGCTGGGAGAGGCTGTGCTCGTCGATCTGTCCCAGCCAGTGCTCGCGCACCACCGAAAGCGGCAGCTCCCGGCTCAGCCCCGCCTCCCGGGCGCTCTCCTGGAAGGTCTGCAGGCCCTGCTCCAGGCGCGCCAGCATCAGGCTATCGGCGGCCTCTTCGGCACTGAAGCAGGCCTCCAGCAGCTCGCGCAGCACCGCTACCCAGGCGTCCACGTCATGGGCCACGCGCAGCCGTTGCCACTGGGCCTCCAGGGTCTCCAGCAACTGCGCCAAGGGGCCGGCGAGGCCCGCCTCCAGGCCGCCGATATCGTCGTAGGGCTCGATGCCCTGCCAGGCGCCGCCGCCGTTGCCCACCGCATAGCCGAGCAGCAGCCGGCGCAGGCCGAAGGCCCAGGTGTTCTGGGTCAGGCCCTCGGGCAGGTCGAGGCTGCCGCGCTGGCGGGCGTCGAGCCCCCAGCGGATGCCGGCGCCCTCGATCCAGCGAGCGAGCGTCGGCAGGTCCGCCTCGTCGAGGCCGAAGCGGGCCCGCAGCGCCGGCACCTCCAGCAGGTCGAGCAGGTCGCTCACCGAGAAGCGCAGCTCCGGCAGGCGCAGCAGCTTCTCGAGGGCCACCATCAGCGGCAGCCGGTGGCGGTCGGCCTGGTCGGAGAGGGTAAAGGGGATATGCCGCGGGTCGTCCGATGGGTATTGGCCATGCCCGTATTGACCAAAGACCGCCTGGATATGCGGGGCGTAGTGGTCGATCTCCGGCACCATCACGATGATATCCCGGGGCCTGAGTTCGGGGTCGGCGCCGAAGGCGGCCAGCAGCTGGTCGTGGAGGATCTCCACCTCCCGCTGGGGGCCATGGGCGACGTGGAAGACCAGGGAGTCGTCCTCGGCCGGGTCCACCGCCGGCCAGGTGTCGCGGGTCTCGGCCAGCGGGCGCAGGGCGCGGATATCGTCCTGCAGCTGTTGCAGCAGCAGGCCCGGTGAGTCGTCCGGCACGCAGGGCTCGAAGAGGTCGATACGCAGCGCCTCGCCCTCGAAGAGCGACTGGTAGGCGCCGGCGTCGTCGTGCTCGTCGAGCAGGCGCAGGTAGTCGCGGCCCTGCTTGCCCCAGGCCGCCAGCAGCGGCTGGGCGTGCAGGTGCAGGGCGGCCTCGCCGTCTCCATCGCCGAGCACGTCGAGGCGCTCCGGCATGCCCGGCTTGCGCCGCTGGCGCCTTCGCGCCGCCCGCAACAGCTCCTTGTGCTCGATGATATCGGCCCAGTAGTGCTCGCAGGGGTTGTGCACGCAGAGCAGCACCTGGCTGACCCGGGCGATGGCGGCCAGGGCCTCCAGAGTCTGCTGGGGCAACGAGGAGATGCCGAAGACCACCACCCGGCGCGGCAGTCCGGGGGGGCGGTTGCTGGGAGTCAGTGATTCTGCAGCGGCGAGAAAGCGCCGGTGCACCCGGGCGCGGCTGGAGTCGATGCCGGCGCTGCCATGGGCGGCGTCCACGTCGGCGCACAGCGCCCGCCACAGCTCCGGCTGCCAGCGCTGGGCCTCCTCCAGGGGACGCGCCTCGCCGCGGGCCGAGATACGCACGTCCTGCCCCGCCGCCCAGGCGTCCAGCCAGTCGGCCCGGTAGACCTGGTACTGGTCGAAGAGGTCGGCCAGGCGCTCGGCCAGCTGGTGGTGCTTGCGCAGGTCGGCGTCGTCGGCCAAAAAGCGCGCCAGGGGCGCGAAGCTGGGCCTGTCCAGCAGCCCCGGCAGCAGGCGTAGCAGCCGCCACACCAGCCGCGACTTGTCCAGGGGCGAGGTGGCGGGCACCGCCTCCGGGTCGCCGGTGACATGGGTCAGCACGCTGCGATAGGCCTGCCACAGGAAGCGCGCCGGCAGGGTCACGTCGAGTGCGGCGGCGATGCCGGCGCCACCCTGGGGGGCGTCCTCGGCCAGCGCCAGCTTGAGCCACTGGCCGATGCCGTTGCTCTGCACCAGGATGGTCTCGTTCTCCAGCGGGCCGAGGGGGTGGCGGGTCATCCACTCCACCGCCAGGTGGCGCAGGGCCTCCAGGCGGTTGCCGTGGATCACCATAAAACCGGGGGAGAGGGCGGTCGTGGCGACGGCCGGGGACATGGGCGCTTCCTTCGCGATGGGCCGGAGTGGCTTATGGTGCCATAAATGCAGTTTTGCAGTTCTACGAGCGTGCGGCTTTGCCGATCGTGTCTCGGTCGAACGCGGCGGCTTCGTTCAGCAGCCAGTCGATGAAACGTGCCACCGCAGGCGGTGCCTCACCGGTCGGGGGCACCAGCAGATCGTAGGTCAGGGGTGAGGCGAGGACATGGCGCCCGCCGAAGGGGCGAACGAGTACCCCGCTTTCCAGCCGATCCATGGCGACGGGGTGATTGGCCAGCATGATGCCCCGTCCGGCGATGGCCTGATCCATGGCCAGGCCATATAGCGAGTACCGGCGTTGCGGTGGGGTCACCTTGTCGCCGACGCCAGCGGCCTCGAGCCACGCCTGCCAGCCGGGAAAGGCGATTCCCTGGCGTGATTCCCAGGCAACTTCCAGCAGGGTGTGATTGGCCAGATCGGCCGGTTCCATGAGGCGATCGCCCTGCTCCAGCAGTGACGGGGCACAGACGGGAAACAGCTCGTCGCCGAACAGGCGGTAACTCTTCACCTCCGGCCAGGGGCCGCGGCCGTAGCGAATCGCCAGGCGAGCGCCATCGCCCTGCCAGGCGGGTATCGTCAACGACTGACTAGCATCCAGGGAGATGTCGATACCGCCCACCCTGGCGTCGAAATCCGCCAGACGGGGCAGTAGCCACAACTGCATGAAGGATGGCGGGGCGCTGAGTGTCAGCAAGGGGGCACGCCGCGCACGTTCTTGTGCGGCCATGACGCCGGCGGCAATGCGCTCGAGGCCGCTATCGATGTCCTTGGCCAGTTGTCGTCCGGCCTCGTTCAGGTGCACGCCATTGGCGTGTCGAGTAAAGAGCGAAATCCCGAGCCGCTCTTCGAGCTGCTTGATCTGACGACTTACCGCGCCGGGGGTGACGCCCAAGTGGCTGGCTGCGCTCTTGAAACTCTCTGTACGCGCCGCCTCGGCAAACGCCCGTAACGCATTCAGGGGGAGGCGCTCGATCTTCATAGAGTGATTTTTCCTGAGCCTGGACCCTCAGATTAATCGTTTGGCGCCTGCGGCCGCAAATGCTCAACTTGGCACCAATCACTGCCAAGGGGGCAACATGCAACCTACCAAGCCGTTGAGTAATGCTATGGCACTGGGTGGATGTGCCACGACGCGTCGTCACCTGGACATGCAGGCCAGTGCCTTGATGGTGCTGTTCTGTCTGGCGCTGGGGTTTCAGCAGGTGGCCATCAAGATGGTCGCGATGGATATCTCGCCGCTGGCACAGATTGCCCTGCGCTCTTCTCTCGCTGCGTTATTGGTGGCGGCACTGGCGTGCTGGCAAGGCATTCGACTTGCCGATATTCGCGCTCACCTGGGACCGGGGATATTGGTGGGGGTGGGATTTACCGCAGAATTCGTGTTCGTGGCGTGGGGGCTGAACTACACGCTGGCATCGCATATGTCGGTGTTTCTCTACACGGCCCCGGTGTTTGCGGCCCTGGGGTTGCATCTGCTGGTGCCGGGGGAGCAATTGACGAGGCGCCAGTGGATGGGCGTCGGGCTGGCCTTCGGCGGGATGGTGCTCGCCATGGCGCCTGCCACCGATATCGAGAATGCCGCTGACATCTTGCGGGGCGATATCCTGGGGTTGCTGGCCGGTCTCTCCTGGGCTGCGACCACGCTGGTGATACGACGCTCTTCCCTGTCCGAAGCGCCACCCGTCCAGACGCTGTGTTACCAGCTTGCCATCGCCGGTCTCCTGTTGCTGCCCGCGACCGCGCTGCTTGGCGATCTTGGCCGCATCCAGGTGACCGGTGCCGTGGTGGCCAGCCTGGCCTTCCAGACGTTGGTGATCTCCTTGGCCGCACTACTGCTCTGGTTTGCGTTACTGAGGCGCTATTTCGCCTCGCAACTGGGCATCTTCTCGTTCCTGTCGCCGGTGTTTGGTGTGCTGTTCGGCGCCCTCCTGCTCGGTGAAGCGTTGACGATCAATTTCCTCATGGGCGGTATCGCGTTGCTGATTGGTCTCCTGGTCGTGACGCGTTAGGTTTTGTACGAAAAGTCGGCTCGTAGGCAACGGTCTATGCAAGCCAGGCATACCATGGCGCGAAAACTACGGGCCAGCTTGTCATAGCGCGTGGCGATTCGCCGTAGTTCCTTGAGCCAGCCAAAGCCGCGCTCGATCACATTGCGCTCCCGATACTTGGGCTTGTCGAATCCTCGGGGGAGTCCGGGGCGAGGTTTTCGGTGCATCTTGCGCTGCGCGATGATCGGCTTCATTCGGTGTCGATCGCAGTAACGGCGCAAGTCATCACTGTCGTAGCCCTTGTCTGCCACGATATGCCGGCAACGCTTTCGGGGCCGGCCCACGCTGCCCGGCAGGCGGATCGTTTCCATTGTGGGAATGAAATGGCAAGTATCGGCGTCCTGGCCCGGTGACAAGGTGAACGTCAGCGGCCAGCCATGCCGGTCACAAACCAGATGAATCTTGGTGGTCAAGCCGCCCCGGCTGCGGCCCAGGGCATGGTCTAGCGGTTCGTCCGATCCCCCTTTTTACCGCCTCCCGAGGCGGCTCGAGTCGCACGAACGGCCGTGGAATCGATCATCCAGGTGTCCAGATCCATCAGGCCATCCTCACGAAGCTTGAGCTGGAGACGTGCCAGCACCGCATCGAAGGTGCCGTCATCGCGCCACTGACGGAATCGAGCATATGCCGTGCTCCAAGGCCCATAGCGCTCTGGCAAGTCGCGCCATTTGGCCCCCGAGCACAAGATCCAGAAGATGCCGTTCAATACCTGGCGATCATCCCGCCTTGGCCGGCCCATCTCCTGGGCTGGAGAGACGATGTCCTTGATCAGCGACCAACTATGGTCGGAGAGTTCGTAGCGTCCTGCCATACCTCACCTATGCTGCTTCGGCATAGGTGACATTAGCAAATTCGACTTTTCGTACAAAGCCTAGAGGGGCATTCCGACAGCTCATCGTGGGCCGGGAGCGTGGAGGCGTCGCCAGCGCTGCAGGGCCATGCCCATGGCGCGGTGGAAGTGCCGGGTGAAGTGGGACTGGTCGCAGAAGCCGCACTCCTGGGCGATCCGCGACAGCGGTTCGTCGCCGGCCAGCATCCTGTCGCAGGCCCGTTCCAGGCGCCGGCAGGTGATATGGGCCAGCGGCGGCTCGCCAAAGGCCTGCTTGAAGGCGTGGGCGAAGTGGCCGAGGCTCAGGCGGGTGATGGCCGCCAGGTCGCGGACGTGGATGGTCTCGCCGAGGTGGTCGTCGATATAGGCGTTCAGGCGCCGAACCTGCCAGTTGGCGAGTCCGCCATGAGGGGAGGCCGGGGGCGTGCCCTGCTCGGGAGCGGGGGGCGGGGTGGCTTGTGGGGCGCTGGTGGCCAGGGTCGCGAGCGTAGCCTGGAGGGCCTGCCGGGCACGATGGGAGTCGCGGCAGGGAGGCAGGATCACGATGATGGCGGTCTCGGGGAAGGTGACCAGCAGGTTGCGGATGGCCTCGCTATCGTCCAGGTCGGTGGCCTGACGGTCCACCAGGAGGACGTTGACGGGCGGCCCAAGGACACCATCCGCAACCTGGGCCAGGTGCCGGAGTGCGTGGTGCATATCAGCGGCGAGGGGCTGGTGGAGAAGATGAATGCCACCAGTGCCGGGCTCCCGCACCATGAGGACGAGTTCGACCATGTGGGGCTGGAGAAGGTGGCCATGCCGGGGGTGTCGGTGCCGCTGGTGGTGGGAGCGCCGGTGGCCTTCGGCTGCCGGCTGCGCGAGATCATCCGCTTCGGCGACCTGCCGCTGGCGGGCAACCTGGTGCTGGCCGAGGTGGTGTCGCTCCATGTCGACGATGCGATCTGGAACGGGCGCCACGTGAGCGTCGAGGCGCTGCGGCCCATCGGCCGCATGGCCGGCAATGACTATGCGCGAACCACCGACCTCTTCGCGGTCGAGCGGCCCGCCTCCGGCAGCGCCCTGAGCCGCCAGGAGCGGGGTGGCTGAACCGCCGCCCCGAGACGCTCGCTCAGCCCGCCAGGTTGGTCACCGGTTGGCCATCGATAAAGGCCAGCAGGTTGTCGAAGGCGTCGCCGAAGTAGAGCTCGTAGCTGTCCTTCTCCACATAGCCCAGGTGGGGGGTGGCCAGCAGGTTGGGCAGGTCGAGCAGGGGGTGAGCGGTCACCGGCTCCTCCTCGAAGACATCGATGGCCGCCTGGCCGGGGCGGCCGGCCGTGAGGGCCGCCTCCAGGGCGCCGGGGGCGATCAACTGGGCGCGGCTGGTATTGACCAGCAGGGCATCGGGCTTCATGCGCGCCAGCTGCTCGGCGCCGACGATGCCGCGGGTGCCCTCGTTGAGGCGCAGGTGCAGGCTCAGCACATCCGAGCGGGCGAAGAGGTCGTCCTGGCCGGCGGCCACCGCCAGGCCGTCCTCGGTGGCGCGGCGGCGGCTGCCGTCGCGGCCCCAGACCAGCACCTTCATGTCGAAGGCCCGGCCGTAGCGGGCCACCAGGCGGCCGATGCGCCCATAGCCGAAGATGCCCAGGGTACGGCCGTGCAGGCCGCTGCCCAGGGTGCGCTGCCAGCGCCCCGCCTTGAGGTTGGCGGCTTCCTCGGCAATCTGGCGCCGCGCCGCCAGCACCAGGGCCCAGGTCAGCTCCGCGGGGGCCTGGGGCGAGGCGGTGCCGGTCATCACGGTGACGCCGTGCCTGCGGCAGGCGGCCAGATCCACATGGCCGGCGCCGCCGCCGGTCTGGCTGATCACCCTGAGCCGGGGCAGCCGCGCGAGCAGCTCGGCGGTGATCGGCGTGCGCTCGCGGATCAGCACCAGGGCCTCGGCGTCCCGGAAGCGCTTGGCCAGGGCGTCGGTCTCGGTGAGGGTGTCGTTGAATATCGCCACCTCATGGCCCGCCAGCCGGGCGAAGGCGTCGAGGTGGCGGACGCAGTCCTGGTAATCGTCGGGGATCACTATCTTCATAGCACGGCTCCTTGCCTGGCACTCCAGTGCCTAGCTTCGCCGCAATCGCCGGTCCTGGCTAGTCGGCCGTCGCCCATGGGCTCACTCCAGGGCAAAGGGCAGTTCTCCGGCTTCGTGGGCCAGTAGCCACTGCTTGCGGCCCAGGCCGCCGGCATAGCCGGTGAGGCGGCCGTCGCTGCCGATCACCCGGTGGCAGGGCACCACGATAGCGATGGGGTTCCGGCCATTGGCGGCGCCCACGGCGCGCTGGCCGCCCTTGCAGCGCAGCTGCTCGGCGATCTCCGCGTAGCAGCGGGTCTCGCCGAAGGGGATGGTGGCCAGCGCCGCCCAGACCCGGCGCTGGAAGTCGGTGCCGACGGGGGCGAGCGGCAGGTCGAAGGCCTGGCGGGTGCCGGCGAAGTACTCCTCGAGCTGGGCCTTGGCCCGCTCGGTCAGCTCATTGGGGCAGGGCGGGGCGTCCTCGTCCAGGGTAAAGCCGATCTCGGTGATGCCGGTGACATCGGCGCGGATGCGGATCAGCCCCAGGGCATCGGCGGCGGGGGGGCGGTAGTAGTCCAGGGTGGTGGCGAGAGAGGCCTTAGCGGTCATGGGCTTGGCTCCGTGGGTCGTGATGCCAGAGTTGCAGGGTCAGGTAGCTGCGCCAGGGGGCGGTGGCGGCCGGGTCGGCGCCGTCCAGGCGTGGCAGGGCGCGACGCACCCCGGCGTCGCCCTCCAGCCAGATATCCGGGTGGCCGGTGCCGCGCAGGGCCGCGTAGCGGGCCGTCCAGGGGCCGATGCCCTTGAGCGATGTCCACGCCAGGGGCTCGTCCCCCGCCTCGCCGCCAGCATAGCAGGCCGCGAAGCGGCGCAGGGTGGCGCGGCGGGCGTCGGGCATGCCGAGGAAGGCCAGGTCGCTGGCGGCGACGGCGTCCGGGGTGGGGAAGTGGCGCCGCTCGTCGCCGGCCGGCTCGCCCAGGGTGGCCACCAGGGCCGTGACCAGGCGCCGCGCCGCGACGATCGAGACCTGCTGGCCGAGGATGGCGCGCACCCCGGCCTCGAAGGGGCCCCAGGTGCCGGGCAGGCGCAGCCCCTCGACCAGCGGCAGGCGTGGCGCGGCCTCCCGCAGCCGGGCCTCGATGCCGGCGCTGTCGGCGTCCAGGTCGAGCAGCCGGCGGATGCGCCGCATCACCGGGGCCAGGACGCTCAGGTCGTCGAGCACCAGGCGCACCCGGAAGGCGTGCCGCTCGGGGCGGTGCTCGGCGGTAAAGTGGCCGCGGGCCTCGCCCCAGGCGAGGGTGCGGCCATAGTGCGTCGCGTCGACCCACTCCAGGCCCTCGATGGCCCGCCCGGCGAGGAAGTCGCGCAGCGCATGCCAGGCATAGGGCGGGCGATAGGCCAGGGTCAGGGTCAGCGCCTCCTCCGCGTCGCCGGCGCGGCGGCGCAGCTCCCGGGGCGCCAGGCCGATGCGCGCCTGGAAGGCGTCGTTGAAGCGGCGCAGGCTGCGAAAGCCGCTGGCATGGGCCACCTGGGCGATCGGCAAGCGGGTCTGGTGGAGCAGCTGCTTGGCGAACAGGCACTGGCGATGCAGCGCATAGGCCTTGGGGGAGACGCCGAGATGCTCCTGGAAGAGCCGGCGCAGGTAGCGCTCGCCGATACCCAGCCGCACGCAGAGCGCGCCCAGTGAGCCGCTCTCCAGGGCGCCCTCGTCGATCAGCCGCAGGGACCGCTCCAGGGTCGTGGCGGTGCCTCGCCAGGCCGGGGAGTCCGGGGCGCTGTCCGGGCGACAGCGCAGGCAGGGGCGAAAGCCCGCCTCGGCGGCGGCCAGGGCGCTCGGGTAGTAGCGCACATTGGCCTCCCGGGGCGGGGTGGCCGGGCAGATCGGCCGGCAGTAGATGCCGGTGGTCAGCACCGCGGTGACGAAGCGACCGTCGAAGCGGGCGTCCCGGGCCAGGCGCGCCTGGCGGCAGAGGGCGGGGTCGAGCATGGCGAAGACCTCGGCGGAATCTGCCCTCAGTGTACGCCCTGCGCCGGGAAAGACTGGCCGGAATCGGCCCTGGCGTCTCTCAGCGGCTGGCGGCGAGGCTGCCGGCCATGACCAGCGCCGCCGCCACCGGCAGGCGCCAGTCCGCCGTGGTCATGCCCGCCATCACCAGGAAGAGGCTGGCCAGCACCGGCACCCCATGGGCCAGGTTGCCCAGGCGCCGGCCCCGGGGATCCTGCAGGGCACGTTCCCAGGCCAGCATGGCCAGGCCATAGGGGCCCAGGCCCAGGGCGGCGGCGGCCAGCAGGGCCTGGGCATCCGGCGCGCTGATTCTCCCTTCCACCCCCAGGCTGGCGGCGCCGGTGATCAGGCTGGCGATCAGCAGCAGCCGGGGCAGGCGGCGGCGCAGGCCGAGCCCGGGGCGGCCACAGACCAGGGAGTAGAGTGCCCAGCAGAACGCCGTCAGCAGGGCCAGCAAATAGCCGCCCCAGGCGCCGGAGAGGCCCCCGGCCAGGGCCTCGGGGGCCACCAGCAGGGCGGCGCCGGCGAAGGCCAGGGCGCTCCCGCCGAGGGTCGCCGGGCGCAGGCGTCGCCGGGTCAGCCATTCACTGGCCAGCAGGAAGAGTAGCGGCCAGGTATAGGTGATCAGCGCCGCCTCGGCCACCGGGGCCAGGCGCAGGGCCGCGAAGCAGGCGCCCACCGCGCCGACGATCAGCAGCGGCACGCCGAGATGCACCCACCACCAGGATCCGCCGGAGAGGGGCGGCTCCTGGGGCCGCCCCCGGGCCATCGGCAGGGTGGCCAGGGCACCCCCCAGCAGCGCCAGGCAGGCCAGGCGCAGCGGCGGCAGCGCCTCGGCGAGGCCGGCCAGCAGCGGGACCAGGGCCCAGAGCAGCACCGCCAGTCCGGCGGCGGCGGGGCCCTGCCAGGTGGAGAGATGGCGTGCGGAAGTCACTGTCTGCATGGTCGGGGCTCCTAGGAGGCTGTTGGGGCTCCTGCCGGGGATGACGGTGGCAGCCTATCCGCTCCATACTCATCATAAAATCGATCTTTCTTGATCCAATCCATCAAGCCTGGTGATGTATTGATGCGTGCCGAGACCCTCGACCTGAGCCTGCTGCGCACCCTGGTGGCGGTGGCCGACACCGGTAGCGTGACCGCCGCCGCCCGGCGCCTGGCCTATACCCAGTCCACCGTCAGCATGCAGTTGCGGCGCCTGGAGGAGGCCCTCGGCGTGGCGCTCCACGAGCGGGAGGGACGGCGCATCCGCTTCACCGCCGAGGGCCAGCGCCTGCTGGGCCATGCCCGCCGCCTGCTGGCCCTCAACGACGAGGCGCTGGCCGATATGCGCACCCGCCGGGTGGTGGGGGAGCTGACGCTGGGGATTCCCGAGGACTATGCGTCCCTGTTGACCTCGGTGTTCGCCTACTTCCATCAGCTCTATCCCGAGGTGCGCCTGCAGGTGGTCTGTGCCACCAGCGCCGACCTGGTGGGGCGGGTGCGCCAGGGCGAGCTGGACCTGGCCCTGGTGACCCGCCAGCGCCACTCGCCGGGGGGCGAGGTGATCCGCCGCGAACCCCTGGCCTGGGCGGTGGGCAGCCAGCGGCAGCCGTCGCTGGTGGATCCCCTGCCGCTGGCGCTCTATTCGCCGGGGGCGGACCTGTTCCGCGAGGTGGCCGAGCAGGTGCTGGCCGCCGCCGGGCGCGACTGGCGCCTCGCCTATACCAGCCAGTCCATGGCCGGCCTGACCCCGGTGGTGCAGGCGGGCCTGGCCATCGTGGTGGTGACCCAGAACATGCTGACGCCGGAGCTGCGGGTGCTGGAGGCCAGCAGCGGCCTGCCGCCCCTGCCCGCCGTGGAACTGGCCCTGCATCGGCCGCCGCACCGCCCCGCGGAGCCCGCCCGGCGCCTGGCCGAGCTGATCCGCGAGCAGCTCTCGCCAGGCAGTGACTGATGTCGTGAGTTGATCAGTCGCAGGCAATCACGGCGGAGTGGCTGAGGGGCGCTGGGGACAGCTGGAGCAAAGCGTCTTTTTCAGGGACGAAAAAGTCGAGCGCCCAGGGAGGGGTTCACAGCGTCTTTGCGAAGGCTTGTCCCCAGGGTAGCCCCGGGCCTCAACAGAGGGGAGCATTACCCGAGCGCTGTGGGGAATGGTGGCCAGTCTTCGCGGTCATCCGTAGAGTAAGCGCCATTGTCCGATTGCGGAGCCTGCCATGTTTCCCGACTTCACCCTGCGCTATGCCCGCCTGCCGGCGCACTTCTACGAGCGCTTTACCCCCGACCCGGTGGCGGCGCCGCGCCTGGTGGCCTTCAACCGCCCGCTGGCCGAGGCGCTGGGCTTCGACCTGACGGCCTTCGACGAGGCCCAGGCCACCGCCTGGTTCTCCGGCAATGCCCTGCCGGCCGGCGCCGAGCCCCTCGCCCAGGCCTATGCGGGCCACCAGTTCGGCGGCTTCAATCCGCGCCTCGGCGATGGCCGGGCGGTGCTGCTGGGGGAGGTCACCGACCGGGACGGTCGACTCCGCGATATCCAGCTCAAGGGCGCCGGCCGCACGCCTTTCGCCCGGGGCGGCGACGGCCGCTCGCCGCTGGGGCCGGTGCTGCGGGAGTACCTGATCAGCGAGGCGATGCACCGCCTCGGGGTGCCCACCACCCGGGCCCTGGCCGCGGTCACCTCCGGCGAGCGGGTGTTTCGCGGCCTGCCCGAGCCCGGCGCCATCCTGACCCGGGTGGCGTCGAGCCATATCCGCGTGGGCACCTTCCAGTACTTTGCCGCCCGGGGCGACCTGGACGCGGTGAAGACCCTGGCCGACCTGATCATCGAGCGCCACTATCCGAGCTTGCTCGAGCAGGATAAGGGCGAGCGTTACCTGGCCCTGGTGGAGGCGGTCCGGGCGCGTCAAAGCCGCCTGGTGGCCCAATGGATGGGCCTCGGTTTTATCCACGGGGTGATGAACACCGACAACTGCTCGGTGGCCGGCGAGACCATCGACTACGGCCCCTGCGCCTTTATGGAGGCCTATGACCCGCGCACCGTGTTCAGCTCCATCGATGATGGCGGCCGCTATGCCTATCGCAACCAGCCGTGGATCGCCCAGTGGAACCTGGCGCGGCTGGCGGAGACCCTGCTGCCGCTGATCGACGACGACCAGGAACGGGGCATCGCCCGGGCCACCGAGCTGATCCAGGCCTTCGAGCCGGCCTACGAGGCCGAGTGGCTCGCGGTATTCCGCGCCAAGCTGGGGTTGGCGACGGAGGAGGAGGGCGACCGGGAGCTGGTCGAGGCCCTGCTCGAGGCGATGCACGCCGGCCGTGCCGATTTCACCCTGAGCTTCCGGTATCTTGCCGAGGCGGTCGAGGCGGACGCCCCGGCGCTGCTCGATCTCTTCGACAACGACACGCCGCTGCGGCAGTGGCTGCCCCGCTGGCGCGAGCGCCTGAGCGCCGAAGACGCCGGCCTCGATGCCATCGCCGAACGGATCAAGGCGGTGAACCCCCTCTATATTCCCCGCAATCACCAGGTGGAGGCGATGATCGCCGCCGCCGTGGAAGACGACGACTTCGCTCCCTTCGAGGCGCTGCACGAGGTGCTCGCCGAGCCCTTTACCGAGCAGCCCGGCCGCGACGCCTATGCCCTGCCGGCACCGCCCAGCGAGCGGGTCTTCCGCACCTTCTGCGGCACCTGAGGCGCTCGAGGCAAGGCCCCGGTATCGCACGGCCCCTGCCGCCATACGCCGAAACGACAAAGCGCTTGTGCAGTGATGCACAAGCGCTTTGCTCTATTGCGCGTTGTTCGCCAACGATTCCCCTGTCTACACTCGATGGAGCCGTATTGGCTTTACCTAATGGTCAGGCCCATCGGCAGATAACGACAAGAATTCCGGGTCGGCCTGGCGATGGTGCCTATTGCCCAGGCGGGCGGAAGTCAGCAGGGCGTGCATCAGGGCACGGGCTGACCGATCACAAGGAGCACGTAGCAATGACAAGACGAGTGAGCTTCGCGGTGTCCAGCCTGGTCGCTGGCATCGCCCTGGCGGGCCTCTCCACCAGCGCCCAGGCCCAGCAGCAGTGGACCATGACCACCACCTGGCCCGACAGCCTGGCGCTGATCGAGATCGACCGTCACTGGGTGGAGCTGGCCAACCTGCTGACCGGCGACGAGCTGCAGATCGAATTTCACGCCGGTGGCACCCTGATGCCGGGCACCGAGGTCTTCGATTCCGCCGAGAGCGGCAGCATCGAGGCCTCCGGCGACTGGCCCGGTTACTGGGCCGGGCGCAACTCGGCCTTCTCGCCCCTGGGCACCACCACCAGCCTGTTCAATGCCGTGGACTACATGAACTGGATCCTCGAATGGGGCGGTTTCGACCTCTACCAGGAGATCTACGGCGAATACGGCCTGGTCTATCTGCCCTACGGCATCACCAACAACGAGTCGGGCTTCATGGGCCGCACCCCCATCGAGAGCCTGGCCGACCTGGACGGCAAGCGATTGCGCCTCTCCGGCCGCGACCAGGGCCGGGTATTGGAGCAACTGGGCGGCTCCCAGGTCACCCTCTCCGGCGGCGAGATCTACCAGGCGGTGGAGCGGGGCGTGGTGGATGGCGCCGAGTTCTCCACCCCGGGGGTCGACTTCGGCGCCGGCTTCGCCGAGGTGGTGGACTACTGGGCGGTGCCCGGCTGGCACCAGAGCGCCAGCGTCTTCGGGGTGATGATCAACCGCGACGCCTGGGACGCCCTCTCCGAGGAGACCCAGCAGAAACTGCGTATCGCCGCCGAGGCCACCATGGTCTGGTCCCTGGCCTGGTCCGAGCGGGGCTCCACCGAGGGCACCGAGGCCTTTATCGACGCCGGGGTGCAGATCTCCCAGTTCTCCGACGAGGACCTGGCACGCATCCAGGAGATCACCAACGAGGTGATCCTGCAGGGCGCCTGCGAGAATCCCACCCATGCCCGGGTCTACCACTCCATGGTCGGCTACCTGGAGCACTACGCCAGTTGGCGCGATATCTCCGCGCCCTTCAATATGAGCCGTAGCCACGACAACCTGCCTTCCCTGGAGGAGCTCGAGGCCTGCCTCTAGGCGCCTGCCATCGGTCAACCCCGACAAGCCCGCCCACCGGGCGGGCCTTTCCCCGCAGCGCCTTGCCTAGAGGAGGTCGTGATGGAGGCCATTGCCAAGGCCATCGATGCCATCAATGAGTGGTTCGGCCGCCTGCTGGCGCCGCTGATCGCGGTAATCGCCCTGGTGGTGCTCTACGATATCGGCCTGCGCTTCTTCAGCGGTCGCCCCAGCGACTGGGCCTTCGATATCACCAAGATGCTGTTCGGCGCCCACTTCATGCTGCTGGCGGCCTATGGGCTGCGCCATCACGCCCATGTGGAGGTGGACGTGATCAAGCGCCTGCTGTCGCGGCGCAAGCAGGCGGCGCTGGCGCTGCTCGGTTACCTGATCTTCTTCGTGCCCTTTATCTACCTGCTGCTCAGCTATGGCTGGAGCTTCTTTATGCGCTCCTTCAGCCGCGGCGAGACCACCTACGGCATGGTGGCCATCCCGGTCTATCCGGTGAAGGCGGTGATCGTGATCGCCGCCGTGGCCATCCTCCTGCAGGCCATCGCCGTGGTGATCCGCGCCCTCCTCGAACTGCGCCGGGAGGAGACGCCATGAGCGCCGAGCTGCTGACCCTGTTCATGTTCGCCGGCCTGCTGGTGGGCCTCTTCATGGGGCATCCGCTGGCCTTCGTGCTGGGCGGCGTGGCGGTGGTGGCCGCCTACCTGGGGCCCGGGCCCCAGGTGCTGGGCTCGATCATCAACAACGTCTACGGGCGGGCCATGGACAACTATGTGCTGGTGGCCATCCCGCTGTTTATCCTGATGGCGCGCTTCCTCAACGACTCCGGGGTCACCGAGAAGATGTTCCAGGTGATGCGCCTGCTGCTGGGGCGGGTACGCGGCGGCCTGGCGCTGACCGTGGTGATCGTCTCGGTGCTGCTGGCCGCCACCACCGGCATCGTCGGCGCCTCCATCGCGGTGATGGGGATGATCGCCCTGGTGCCGATGCTGCGCCACGGCTACCACACCCAGCTCAGCACCGGGGTGATCATGGCCAGCGGCTGCCTGGGCATCCTGATTCCGCCCAGCATCATGCTGATCCTGATGGCCAGTTACTCGCCGGTCTCGGTGGGGGCGCTGTTCGCCGGGGCCCTGGTGCCGGGGCTGCTGCTGGGCGCCATGTATGCCCTCTATGTGCTGGTGGTGTGCTTCTTCAAGCCCGAGTACGGCCCGCCGGTGGGCGCCGAGGAGCGCGCCGAGACCGGGCTCGGCGAGCTGCTGGTGATGCTGCTCAAGTACGTGCTGCCGCCCATGGGGTTGATCCTCGGCGTGCTGGGGGCGCTGTTCACCGGGGTCGCCACCGCCACCGAGGCCTCGGCCATCGGCGTGCTGCTGGCCTTCGTGCTCTTCCTGGTGTTCGGCGACCGCAAGCCGCGCACCTGCTACCGCAGCTTCCTGGAGGCGAGCAAGACCACCACCATGGTGATGTTCGTGCTGGTGGGCGCCACCGCCTTCACCGGGGTCTTCACCCGGGGCGGCGGCATGCGGGTGATCCAGGAGCTGGTGATGGCCATGCCCGGCGGCACCACCGGGGCCCTGCTGCTGATGCTGCTGCTGGTCTTCGTGCTGGGCATGTTCCTCGACTGGACCGGCATCGTGCTGCTCAGCTTCCCGATCATGCTGCCCATTGTCGAGGCCATGGGCGTGGACCTGCTGTGGTTCGTGGTGATGGTGGCGGTGGTGCTGCAGACCTCCTTCCTGACGCCCCCCTTCGGCTATGCGCTCTTCTACCTCAAGGGGGTGGCACCACCCGGCGTGGAGATCGTCCATCTTTATAAGGCGGTGATTCCCTTCTGCCTGCTGATCCTGCTGGCCTGCGGGCTGCTGGCCCTCTTCCCGAGCCTGGTGACCGGGCTGCCGGCGCTGCTGCTGGGCTGACTTACGAAAACCACCGCAAGGAGTGACTATCATGCGAATCGCCTTTATCGGCCTGGGCAATATGGGCGCCCCCATGGCCACCAACCTGGTCGCCGCCGGCCATGACCTGCATGTCTTCGATCTCTCGGCCGAGGCGATGCGCGCCCTGGGCGAGGCCGGAGCCAGTGTCGCCGCGAGTGCCGCGGCGGCGGTCGAGGGGGCCGGGGTGGTGATCTCCATGCTGCCCGCCGGGGCCCATGTGAAGGGGCTCTACCTGGGCCGCGACGGGGCGCCGGGGCTGTTGGCGAGCCTCGATGCCGAGACCCTGATCATCGATGCCTCCACCATCGCCCCGGAGGATGCCCGTGTCGTGGCGGCGGCCGCCGCCGAGCGCGGCCTGGATTACCTGGATGCGCCGGTCTCCGGCGGGGTGGGGGGCGCCAAGGCGGGCACCCTGACCTTTATCGTCGGCGGCAGCGAGGCGGGCTTCGCCAAGGCGCGGCCGGTGCTGGAGGGTATGGGCAAGAACATCTTCCATGCCGGCGCGGTGGGTGCCGGCCAGGTGGCCAAGATCTGCAACAACATGCTGCTGGGCATCCTGATGAGCGGCACCGCCGAGGCCCTGGCCCTGGGGGTGGAAAACGGCCTCGACCCGGCGGTGCTCTCCGAGATCATGCGTCAGAGCAGCGGCGGCAACTGGGTACTCAACGGCTACAACCCCTGGCCCGGGGTCATGGAGAGCGCGGCGGCCTCCCGGAGCTATCAGGGCGGCTTCCTCACCAACCTGATGGCCAAGGACCTGGGACTGGCCTGGGAGCTGGCGCTGGGTTCCCGCTCGGCGGTGCCGATGGGCTCCCAGGCCCGCAACCTCTTTGCCCTGCACGCCCGGGAGCACGGCGAGCTGGACTTTTCCAGCATCCTCAAGCTCTATCGCCACGACGACTGAGGTCGCGGCAACGGCACGGCGGGGCGAACATTTGTTCGCCCCGCCGTGCTAGAGTAGGGCCTTCGATGGCAGCCCGAGGCGGAGGCAAGCAGCAGATGGAGACATCCCCCCAGGAAGCGACCCTGAGCCCGGACGACCGTGACTTCGTCACCGCCCTGGCCAGTGGGCTCGAGGTGATCCAGGCCTTCGACGAGGCCCATCCGCGCATGACCCTCAGCGAGGTGGCCGCCCGCACCGGCATGAACCGCGCCAAGGCGCGGCGCTTCCTGCTGACCCTGCATGCCCTGGGCTATGTGCGCAAGCAGGGGCGCAGCTTCGAGCTGGCCCCGAAGGTGCTGCAACTGGGCTATGCCTTCCTCTCGGCCAACGATTACCGCGGCGTGATCCAGCAGTACCTGGAGGAGATCACCGCCGAGAGCGGCGAATCCTCCTCCCTGGGGGTACTGGACGGTGACGAGGTGACCTATGTGGCGCGCTCGGCGGCCCGCCATCGGCTGATGGCCATCACCCTCTCGGTGGGCACCCGGTTGCCGGCGGCCTATACCTCCATGGGACGGGTGTTGCTGGCCCAACTGCCGGCCGCCGAGCTCGACGCCTACCTGGCGCGGGTGACCCTGGAACCGCATACCGAGCGCAGCGTCACCGACCCGGCGACGCTGCGCGCGCGTATCGAGGAGGCCCGCGAGCAGGGCTACGCCATCGTCGATCAGGAGCTGGACCCGGGGCTGCGCTCCCTGGCGGTGCCGGCCTTCGATGGCGGCGGCAAGCTGATCGGCGCCATCAACGTCAGCACCAATGCCGCGCGGATCGACCATGAGACCCTGACCCGGCGGCTGCTGCCGCTGCTGCAGCAGACGGCGCGGCGTATCCGCGACGCCGTACATCGCTAAGGCGGCCGATCACGACGAAGGCGCCGATGGGAGACCATCGGCGCCTTCGTCGTTGTGGCGGCCTTATTGCAGCGGCGCGGCGGCCGAACGCTTGAGGGTCTCGGAGGGCAGCTCGCCGTAGCGCGCCTTGTACTCCTTGGAGAAACGCCCCAACTGCTGGAAGCCGCAATCCATGGCGATGCTCGAGACGCTCTCGTTGGGGGCGGCCCGCTCCAGGCGCTGGCGCACATAGTCGAAGCGCAGCTGGCGGAAGTAGGCGATGGGGGAGACCCCGTAGTGGGTATGGAAGTCCCGGTAGAGACGCTCCCGGGAGACGCCGGCGGCCCGCTCCAGATCGGCCAGCCCCAGGGGGCGATCCAGGGACTCATGCAGCAGCGCTTCCAGGTCGCTCAGGTAGGCGGGGCGCCCCTGTTGGCGGCCCAGCAGCTCGCTGGAGTAGTTGTGGGGCTGGGTATAGAGCAGGCTGGTGATCAGCGAGTTCTCGAAGTTGCTCCACACCTCGGGGATGTCACACAGCGAGCCCTCGGCATGCAGCATCTCCTGCAGGTTGGCGACCATCTGCCACCACTCCTTCACCGTGCCGCTCAGCGGCATGCGCGGGTCGAAGATCACCGGCTGCGATAGCTGGCGGCGCAGCAGTTGCGACAGCTTGTGTTCCAGGGCCTGGCGGGAGAGGCGCACCAGGCGCTTCTGGCACTGCTCATCCATGCTCAGGCGCAGCGGCTGGCTGGGCGAGATGATCGCGCCCACGGCGGCATCGGAGTCGAAGGCCGCGCCCTGGTACTCGATGCTCTGGGCCCCCTGCAGGGGCAGGCTGATGCTGTAGCTGTGGGTCAGGTCGGCGATGCCGACGGTCACCCGGGTCGCGTACTCGATGGTGCCGATGGACACATTGCCCAGGCGGGTGCCCTGGTGGCGAAAGCTGAGCTGACGCGGTTGGGGCACTTCCAGGCGATGGGGGCCATTGACCTGGCACATCCAGCGGCAGGCCGAGTCGGGTTGGCGAAACTCGGCGGCGATCCGTTGTCGGGTCAGGGGTACGGTCATGGTTCCTCCTGGCCTCGCCGCGATAGTCGTTATCTTGGGGCCACAGGGCCCGGGGGGGCGGTCGAGGCGGTGTTCGCATATCGTTCTTGGGTGCGTAATGCGAACGCATGGGGTTATTCTGCCATCCTGGTGAAACAATAGCCAATAACCTAAAGGTATCCCCATTCGGCGCCGAGGGGAAACCGCGGCACGGGGGGGCAGGGGCCGCGTGCTCGCCAGGGGGCCCGCCGAGGCATGAAGCACCTTTCTCTTTGGTCGTATAGGGTCGTTAAAGCATCGAAATATCAGTGGGTTAAAAATCCCCTTAGGGGGTGGCCAAGAAGTGCATAGCGTTCCTCCAAGAACTGCATAGTGAGCCCTGGGGAAGGGCGCCTAAGGTGAGTCGTACCCAACAAGCAACAAGACGGTAACGACCGATGACAGCATATCGCTCCCTCCCCGACTGGCAGGCGTTTATCGAGAAGTGCATCGATTTCCGCCCCGACGACGGCGTCTATCGCGTCTCCCGTGACATGTTTACCGATCGGGCCCTCTTCGATCTCGAAATGGAGCTGATCTTCGAGAAGCAGTGGATCTTCGCCTGCCACGAGAGCCAGATCCCCAATAACCACGACTTCATCACCATGCAGGCCGGCCGACAGCCGATGATCATCACCCGGGATGGCAAGGGCGAGCTGCGCGCGCTGGCCAATACCTGTCAGCACCGTGGCGCCACCCTGACCCGGGTCGGCAAGGGCAATCAGTCCACCTTCACCTGCCCGTTCCACGCCTGGTGCTACAAGTCCGACGGCCGGCTGGTCAAGGTCAAGGCCCCTGGCGAGTACCCCCAGGACTTCGACAAGGCCAGCCGTGGCCTGAGCCAGGCGCGCATCGAGAGTTACCGCGGCTTCGTCTTTATCAGCCTGGACACCGAGTCCAGCGTCGGCCTCGAGGAGTTCCTCGGCGACACCAAGCTGTTCTTCGACATGATGGTGGAGCAGGCGCAAGACGGTGAGCTGGAGGTGCTGCCCGGCGAGTCCCGCTACACCTTCAACGCCAACTGGAAGCTGCAGAACGAGAACGGCCTGGACGGCTATCACGTCAGCACCGTGCACTATAACTACGTCTCCACCGTGCAGCATCGCCGCGAGCTGGAGGCCCAGCAGAAGGGCGGCGGCGGCGACACCCTCGACTACAGCAAGCTGGGCGCCGGCGACAAGGACACCGACGACGGCTGGTTCTCCTTCGCCAACGGCCATAGCCTGCTGTTCAGCGACATGCCCAACCCCCAGGTGCGCCCCGGCTACGCCACGGTGATGCCGCGCCTGCTGGAGCAGCTGCCCCGAGAGCGTGCCGAGTGGACCATGCACCGCCTGCGCAACCTGAACATCTACCCCAGCCTGTTCTTCATGGACCAGATCAGCTCGCAGCTGCGCATCGTGCGCCCGGTGGCCTGGAACAAGACCGAGGTGATCAGCCTCTGCCTGGGCGTGAAGGGCGAGTCCGACGCCGACCGCGAGAACCGCATCCGCCAGTTCGAGGACTTCTTCAACGTCTCCGGCATGGGCACCCCCGATGACCTGGTGGAGTTCCGCGAGCAGCAGCGCGGCTTCGAGGCGCGGGCCACCGAGTGGAACGACATCTCCCGGGGGCGTGAGCACTGGCAGTACGGCGAGACCCACAACAGCCAGGTGCTCGGTATCCAGCCGGTGATCACCGGCACCGAGTTCACCCACGAGGGGCTCTACGTCAACCAGCACGGCACCTGGCAGCGGCTGCTGCTCGCGGGCCTCGAGAAGAAAGCACTCAAGCTCCAGGAGGTGTAAGTCATGAGCCAGCAGCAATCCATCGAGCAGTTCCTCTACCGGGTCGCCGAGTACTGCGACAATCAGGAGTGGGACGCCTATCTCGAGCAGTTCGCCCCGGAGTGCGAGTTTCATATTCCCCAGTGGAAGGGCGAGCACGAGATCACCCAGGATCCCAAGCGCGAGATGTCGCTGATGTATTACGCCGATCGCACCGGCATCGAGGATCGTATCTTCCGCCTGCGCACCGGCAAGTCCGCCGCCTCCACGCCGATGCCGCGCACCCTGCATCTGATCAATAACGTGCGCTTTGCACCTCGGGAGGATGGCCAGGTGCAGGTCAAGGTGAACTGGGTGACTCACTTCCATCGCTTCGGCGAGAGCGGGCACTTCTTCGGCACCGCCGACTACACCCTGCGCGGCGACGGTGACGATTGGAAGATTACCCGCAAGCACACCGTGCTGCTCAACGACAAGATCGATTCCGTCCTGGATTTCTACCACGTCTGATTACGCTGGAGGGCGAGTCATGCACAACACAGCCGCCATCGTCTTTCGGGACGGCACCACCCGCTTCGTCAAGGTCGACAAGCATGAGCTGCTGATGGACGCCGCTCAGCGCCACGGGGTCAATCTGCCGGTGGATTGCCGGGAAGGGGTCTGCGGCACCTGCCGCTGCCTGCGCGAGTCCGGCGAGGTCGATGTCGAGTACATCGATGAGGAGGCCCTGACCGAGGAGGAGATCGCCGAAGGGCATGTGCTGGCCTGTCAGACTCGCCTGCGCTCCAGCCAGGCCTCCTTCTACTTCGATATCGACTCCCATGTCTGCAGCGTGGCCACCGAGGTGCATGACGGCACCGTCAGCGCCGTAGAGCCGGTCTCCGATGGCGCCGCCATCCTCGAGATCAGCCTCGACGACCCCGCCCAGGCCTTGCCCTACCTGCCGGGCCAGTATGCGCGCATCGAGGTGCCGGGCTCGGATGAGTGGCGGGCCTATTCCTTCGCCACCGCGGCGGTCAAGGAGGGCAAGCTGCGTTTCCTGATCCGCCTGCTGCCCAGCGGCGTGATGAGCGACTACCTGCGCGATCGCGCCAGGGTGGGGGACGCCATCTCCCTGGAGGCGCCCCTGGGCGCCTTCTACCTGCGCGAGGTGCAGCGTCCCCTGCTGATGGTGGCCGGCGGCACCGGCCTCTCCGCTTTCCTCGGCATGCTCGAGGAGCTGGCCGAGAAGGGCGAGTGCACCCAGCCGATCCGCCTCGCCTACGGGGTGACCCAGGAGCAGGACCTCAGCGAGCTGGCGCGTCTGGAGGCCTTCACCGAGACGCTTCCCGATTTCGCCTTCGAGACCATCGTGATGAGCCCCTCCGAGGCCTGGCAGGGCAACAAGGGGGTGGTCTGCGATCTCTTCGATCTCGACTTCCTGGCCCGGCCCTTCGACGCTTACCTGTGTGGGCCGCCGCCGATGATCGAGGCCACCAAGCAATGGCTCGATGAGCGTGAGGTGGGGGAGCACCGGGTGTTCTTCGAGAAGTTCGTTTCCAGTTGAGGCCTTGGCCTGCCAAGGCCCCGTCACCGGCCCCGGATGGCCAGCTCCGTCCCAAGAATGACAACGAGAGAGATTCGACCATGACCGTAAAGATTTTCGACAGCGCCGATGTCCAGAACTTCCTCAACCAGGTGGCTGGTTTCGACCAGGCCGGCGGCAACGCGCGCGCCAAGCAGATCCTGCACCGCCTGCTCGGCGACGTGTACCAGCTGATCGACGACTATGACGTCACCCCGGAGGAGTTCTGGTCGGCGGTGAGCCTGATGAACGAGCTCGGCAAGGAGACCCAGTTCGGCCTGCTGGCCCCGGGCCTGGGCTTCGATCACTACCTGGACATGCGCATGGATGCCGCCGATGCCGAGGCCGGCCTGACCGGCGGCACGCCGCGCACCATCGAGGGCCCCCTCTATGTGGCCGGCGCCCCGGTCTGCGAGGTCGAGGCGCGCCTGGATGACGGCAGCGATACCGACAGCGAGGTGATGTGGCTGACCGGTCAGGTGCGCGACACCCAGGGCAACCCGGTGCCCCATGCCCAGGTGGAGGTGTGGCACGCCAACGCCAAGGGCGGCTACTCCTTCTTCGACCCGTCCCAGAGCGACTACCACCTGCGCCGTACCATCCTCGCCGATGCCGAGGGACGCTATCACGCCCGCAGCATCATCCCCTCCGGCTACGGCGTGCCCCAGGGCAGCCCCACCGACCAGGTACTCGCCGCCCTGGGCCGTCACGGCCAGCGCCCGGCGCATATCCACTTCTTCGTCTCGGCGCCGGGGCATCGCCACCTGACCACCCAGATCAACCTGGCCGGCGACGAGTACACCTGGGACGACTTCGCCTTCGCCACCCGCGAGGAGCTGGTGGTGGACGCCAAGCGCATCGAGTCGCTCAGCGAGGCGGAGCTGCGCGGCCTGAGCGGCCCCTTCACCGAGGTGGTCTTCGATATCGAACTGGCCAAGACCGAGGATCCCGAGCAGCAGGCGCGCCACAAGCGCCCCCGCGCCCTGGAAGACGGCTGAACGCCCAGCGGTATATCGCACCGGCCCGGACGGGCCGGTGCTTCAACAACACAACAATAGAGACACTCCCATGACCAAGCTCAAGACCCTGATGACCGCCGCCGTGGCGGCGTCGCTCACCGTCACCGCCGTGACCGCCCAGGCTCGGGACTTCCGCCTCGGCCTGGTCACCCCCCAGTCGCATATCTGGAGCCAGGAGGCCGAGGGTTTCGCCGAGACCCTGAATGAGCGCTCCGGCGGCGAGCATAGCGTCAGCATCTTCCCCGCCCAGCAACTGGGCAACGAGGCACAGATGGTCCAGCAGCTCCAGGCCGGCTCCCTGGACATGGCCTTCCTGACCCTCGCCGAGATCTCCAACCGCATCCCCGATTTCGGTGCCCTCTATGCGCCCTTCCTGGTGGAAGACATCGATCATGCCGCCGCCCTGCTGCGCTCCGAGGTGGCCGCCGAGATGCTCGAGGCGATGCCGGGGCAGACGGGCCTGGTGGGCGTGGGCTACGGCATGGCCGGCATGCGCCAGATCCTCAGCCGCCAGCCCATCGACAGCGCCGACGACCTGAGCGGCCTCAAGGTGCGTATCACCCCCTTCGATCCGATCCGCGACTTCTATGTGGCCGCCGGCGCCGCCCCCACGCCGCTGCCGCTGCCCGCGGTCTATGACGCCCTGGCCAATGGTCAGGTGGACGCCATCGACATGGATTACGACTCCATCCGACTGCTCGAATTCTACGAGCAGGCCGATAACCTGGTGATCTCCAACCATATGATGTTCCCCATGGTGGCAGTGGTCTCCGGGCGCGTCTGGGGACAGCTCGACAACGCGGATCGTGAACTGATCCGCGGCGCCATGGCCGAGCATGCCGACAACATCATGAACCACTTCCAGGAGCACCATGAGGCCTGGGGCGAGGAGCTGCGCGGCCAGGACATCACCGTCACCGAGGTGGGTCCGGACTTCTTCGCCGACGCCATCGCCGAGTGGGAGGCGATCTGGGCCCCCAAGGCGACGTACTTGCCGCTGCTGCGCGAGGCGGCCGCCGAACTGGCCGACTGACTTCCGCTGAACCCGAACCGCCCCGGCCCGGCGCCGGGGCCCCTGGAGGCCGTCATGCTCAAACGACTCTCGTCCGGCATCGCCCGGTGTGAGGGGGTGATCGCCGCGGGGCTGGCGGCGATCATCAGCCTGCTGATCCTGCTCAATATCGCCACCCGCTCGCTGGGTCAGGCCCTCTACTGGACCGACGAACTGGCCATCCACGCCATGATCTGGATGACCTTCTTCACCACCTCGGTGGTGCTCAAGCGCCGCGAGGGGGTCGCCGTGACCCTGCTGGCGGATGTCTTGCCGAGCGGGTTGCGTCAGGGGCTGAACCTGCTCGTCGATATCCTGGTGCTGTTCTTCGCGCTCTTCCTGGCCGTGTTGTGCTGGCGCTGGTACGACCCGGCGACCCTGTGGGCCAGCGGCTTCGATCTCCAGGCCTTCCAGGGCGCGACCTTCAACTTCATCTACTCCGAAACCTCGCGCACGCTGGGCATCCCCAAGTTCTGGGTCTGGCTGTGCTTGCCCATCTTCGCCGTCTCGCTGAGCCTTCACGCCGTGGTCAACCTGATCGACGGCATCCAGGGCCTGGCGCGGGCGGAAAGGAGGCCCGCATGACTCTCGTCGTCTTCGCCGTGCTGTTGCTGGGGGCGGTGCCCATCGCCCTGGTGCTGGCGCTTACCGCCGCCTGGTATATCGCCGATTCCGGCAATACCCTGCTGTTCGCCTCCTATCCGCAGCAGCTCTACGGCGCGATAGAAAATTATGGGTTACTCGCTATCCCGCTATTTATGCTGGCCGGCGAGCTGATGAACGAGGGCGGCCTGACCCGGCGGCTGATCGACCTGGCGCGCATCCTGGTGGGAGGCTTCCGCGGTGGCCTGGTGTATATCAACCTGGTCGCCAACATGATGATGGCGGCCATCGTCGGCTCGGCGGCCTCGCAGATCGCCATCATGTCCCGGGCCATGGTCCCGGCCATGGAGAAGGACGGCTACGACAAGCCCTTCGCCGCGGCCATTACCGCCGCCGGGGGCCTGCTGTCACCGATCATCCCTCCGTCGATGCTCTTCGTGCTCTATGGCGTCATGGCCCAGGTGCCCATCGCCGACATGTTTATCGCCGGCATCATCCCGGGGCTGCTGATGGGCGGCCTGTTCTTCCTGGCCATCGCCGCCGTGGGCCTGGTGCAACAGTATCCCCAGGGCCAGTGGCCGACCCGGGCCCAGGCCAGGCGCTACCTGCTGATGGGGCTGCCGGCCATGAGCATTCCGGTGATCATCATCGGCGGCATCCTCGCCGGCCTGGCCACGCCCACCGAATCGGCGGCCCTGGCCTCGCTGGCGGCCCTGCTGATCGGCCGCTATGTCTACCGCGACCTGACCTTCTCCCGCCTGCCGGAGATCCTCCGACGCACCGCCTTCAATGCCGGCCTGGTGATCATGCTGATCGGCGCCGCCGGGGTGTTCGGTTGGGTGATCGTCTACGAGCAGCTGCCGCAGATGGCCGCGGCCTGGATCGCCGAGGTCACCGACAGTCCCTTCGCCTTCCTGATGCTGGTGGTGGGGATCCTGCTGCTGGTGGGGATGATCGTCGACGGCATCGCCGCGCTGATCCTGGTGGTGCCGATCCTGCTGCCCATCGCCCAGGGGCAGTTCGATATCAGCGCCTACCAGTTCGGGGTGGTGGTCTGCCTGACCCTGGTGCTGGGGCTGCTGACGCCGCCGGTGGGCGCGGGGCTGTTTATCGGCTCGTCGATGACCGGGGTGCCGCCGATGCGCATCTTCCTCGCCCTCTGGCCCTTCCTGCTGATGAGCCTGCTGGCCTTGGTGCTGCTGGCCTGGCAGCCCTGGCTGACCCTGGCGCTGTTGTGAGTTTCACCGCGAAGAGGAGCCGAGCCTTTCCCTGACCAAGCCGGGCCCCCGAGCCCCCTGTGCGACCAACACGAAAACAACGACACAAGATAAGGAAATTTTCCAACATGATAATAAGAAAGACGCTTTCCTGTGCGGCCCTGACGCTCGGCACGATCGGGGTGGCTTGTGCCTCCGGCGAGGTCGACCTGATTCTCCATGACGCCAAGGTGCGCACCATGGACGATGCCATCGGTATCGCGGAGGCCGTGGCGGTGTCCGGCGACCGGATCCTGGCCGTCGGCAGCAACGAAGAGATCCTCGCCCTGCGCGATGAGCGCTCTCGCGTGATCGATCTCGACGGCCGGACCCTGATCCCGGGGCTGGTGGATACGCATCTGCACCTGGATGAGGTGGGAGAGAACCTTCAGAAGATCCCGACCAATGACCTGAGGAGCCTGAGTGTCCTCCTCGAGCGGATCGCCGCCGAAGCGGAACGCCTCCCGGAGGGAGAATGGATCGTCGGGGCATCCGACTGGCACGAGAGTCAGCTGGCGGAGAACCGCTTCCCGAGTCGGGAAGAGCTCGATGCGGTGGCGCCGAATCACCCGGTCTTCCTGCGTCGCGGCGGCATCAATGCGGTGATCAACTCCGCGGCGATGGCGGCCGCCGGCATCGACGAGGAAGATACCGATCCCCCGGGAGGCAAGTATGACCGGGACGAGAATGGCCGCTTCACGGGCTGGATCCAGAGCTTCGCGAAGGTCAATGAAATCGCCGGCCTGTTGCCTTCCCCCTCGGAAACTCAGGTG